>JBGCVQ010000130.1:0-27668 GCA_045888315.1 Anaerolineales bacterium
ATCTTTTGGAGTCATCATGAGTACATCCTCCCCCCGCGAAAATCCCAGGCATCGGCGGAGAAAGGATCGTTCAGGCAGGGAAGAAGTCCAGCAGTCCCAGCCCATCGAACGCCAGCTGCCCATCTATGAGATATTGAAGAAAGACCAGCTGGAACTGATCCATGGAAAATCCCTGGAGATCCTCGGCGAGGTCGGGATCGATTTCTATCTAGAGGAAGCCCGCCAGATCCTCAAAGAACATGGAGCCCGGATCGAAGGGCAGACGGCTTTCTTTACTCCCCAATTGATCGAGAAGTATCGCAAACGTGCGCCCAGCCAGTTCACTCAGCTGGCCCGCAATCCCCGACGAAACGTCACCATCGGCGGTGATAGTGTGGTCTTCGCCCCCGTCTACGGCCCGCCTTTTGTCTATGACCGGAAGCACGGCCGGCGGGATGCTACCCTGGAAGATTTCCAGAATTTTGTCAAATTAGCTTATCTGAGTCCTTATATCCACCATTCGGGCGGCACCATCGTCGAACCCACGGACAGACCGACCGAGACCCGCCACCTGGACATGCTTTACAGCCATATCAAGTATTCCGACAAACCCTTCATGGGAGCGGTCATGGCCCGCGAGCACGCCCAGGATAGCGTCCGGATGGTCGAGATCCTGTTCGGGAAGGAGGCCATCCGTAAGGACCCTGCCCTGCTTTCCCTGATCAACATCAGCAGCCCCCGCCGCCTGGATGACCGCATGCTGGAAGCCCTGACCGTTTACGCCAGGAACCGCCAGGCAGTCATCATCACACCCTTCATCATGGCCGGCGCCATGTCCCCGGTTTCCCTGGCGGGCACACTGATCCAGCAAAACGCTGAAGCCCTGGCAGGGCTGGTCTACGCCCAGATGGTCCAGCCCGGCACCCCGGTGGTCTACGGATCCTTCATGACCAATGTCGATCTCAAATCCGGCGCCCCGGTCTTTGGCTCACCCGAATCCCAGCTGGCACTCCTGGCCAGCTCCCAGATGGCTCAGTATTACGATCTGCCCTTCCGGAGCGGCGGCATGTTCGCCAGCGCCAAGACCAGCGATGCCCAATCTGCCTACGAATCAGTCATGACCATGCTGCCGGCTGTTCTGGGCCGGGTCAACTTCGTGCTCCACGCTGCTGGCTGGCTGGAGAACGGACTGACCGCCGGCTACGAGAAATTCCTCTTGGACTGCGAAATACTGGGAGCCTTTCATACACTTGAAAGCGGCATCGATTTCTCTGAGGGCTCCCTGGCCATGGAATCCCTCAAGGAAGTAGAACCGGGCGGCCATCACTTAGGCACACAGCACACCATGGAGCGCTTTAACAGCGCCTTTTATCGCTCCCGGCTGTTTGACTATACCGATATAGATACCTGGGTCGAAGGAGGCAGCCAGACTGCCGAGGAAGCTGCTTCGCACAAGGTTTGGGAGCTGCTGGAAAACTACCAGGCCCCCGAGCTGGACCAGGACCTGGATCAAACGCTAGTGGAATATATCCGGGACCGCAAAGAACAGATTGTCACCGGAGAATAAAGGAGAGCGCAGATGGCGAACTACAAGATCCTCTATTGGCATGATATCCCCTCCCAGATCCGGGTAGAGGATGAGAACGGCCGGGTGAGCAAGCAGCTCCCCGCCCGCTTCCAGGAAGCCATCGATTCCGCAGCCATGAAAGCCAAGGCTATCGAGGATGACAGCTACATGGCAGGTTTCCGTTGGTCTGAGCAGATGGACCGCCCAGGGACCGCTGAGATAGTCGCTGCCCAGCTCTTCGAAGAGTTCGATCTCAACTACCCTGAGATCGACTGGCAGCGCACCGCGGAAACGATCAAGAATAACCCTCAATAGAAGCGTTTGCGATGGCCGAAAATTATACTGGTGCTGCAGCGTCCCACACCTTGATCCTCATGCCTTCCGGTCGGCGGGATCAAATCTCCCAGGGGACCACGATCCTGGAAGCCGCCCAAGGAATGGGTGTATCCATCGAAAGCATCTGCGGCGGTAAGGGAACCTGCGGGAAATGCCAGGTGGTAGTTGAAGAAGGTAAATTCCCTAAATACGGCATCACATCCCAGGCTTCCCATCTCAACGAGCGCACATCTCAGGAAGATAGTCTATTAACTCCTGGAGCAGAGCCCAACCGGCGGTTAGCCTGCGCCTGCCGGATCGAGGGTGATCTGCTGGTGACCATTCCCGAAGAAAGCCGCGGCCAGAAGCAGGTCATCCGCAAATCAGCTTCCCAGCTTGTCGTCGAAGTTCAGCCAGCCCTCAGAAAGGTCTATCTTGAAGTTGAGCCCGCTCGCCTCGGTGATCATCGGGGAGATTGGGGCCGCCTCCAGGATGCCCTTGACAGCCAGTGGCAGCTGTCCGGCCTGGAGATCGATCTCTACGCTTTACAGCAGCTGCAGAGCGCTCTTCGAGAGGGAGACCATAAGCTCACCGCTACCATTTGGCAGGATAGTCTGGTGCTGGATCTCCAGCCCGGCTTGCAAGAAGGTCTCTATGGATTGGCTGTCGATCTGGGCAGCACGACTCTGGCCGCCTATCTATCCGATCTCCGCAGCGGGGAACTGCTCGCCAGTGCCGCCTCCATGAATCCCCAGGTCCCTTTTGGGGAAGACCTGATGAGCCGGATCACCTACTGCAATACCCACAAGAATGGCCTGGCAAAATTGCGCGACCTGATCAGGGAAGAGATCAACACCCTGGCAGCCCGAGCAGCCCGGGAAGCTGGCATCCGGGCCCGGCAGATCCAGGATATCGTCCTGGCAGGCAACACCACCATGACCCATATCCTGCTGGGCATCTCTCCCAGCGAGCTGGGCCAGTCTCCCTTCGCGCTGGCTGCCCATGACCCGTTGGACATCAAAGCCCGGGAGCTGGATCTCAAGCTCCATCCCGCAGCCAGGGCTCACATCTTTCCGGCCGAGGCTGGACACGTGGGTGGGGATAACGTGGCGGTGCTGATTGCCGAGCAGCCCTACCTGCGGGATGAGACCATCCTGACAGTGGACCTGGGCACCAACGCAGAGATCGCACTCAGCACGGGAGGGAAACTGCTGAGTGCCTCCAGTCCCACTGGTCCTGCCTTCGAAGGCGGCCAGATCTCCTCCGGGATGCGGGCCGCTCCTGGAGCGATCGAACGGGTGCGGATCGACCCAATCACCATGACTCCCCGCTTCAAGGTGATCGGTGAAGAAAGCTGGTCTGACAGGTGGAGATCGGGGTCTGATGTCCCCCTTGAGGAACAGCCCAGCCATCTGGCCTCGGGCATTTGCGGTTCCGGGATCATCGAAGCAGTTGCCGAATTATTCACAGCTGGGATCATCACTTCAGCAGGGCAGTTCCACCCGGATGCTCCCTGCGATCGCTTGCTGTGGGACGATGAAAAGAGACTGGCAGCGTTCCTGCTGGCAACACCGGAACAAACCGCCATGGGAAAGGGCATTCTCATCACCCAGGAAGATATCCGGGCCATCCAGCTGGCGAAAGCTGCCTTATATGCTGGCGCCAAACTGCTGATGACCCACGCTGGTGTGACCCGGCTGGACCGCATCCTGCTGGCGGGCGCTTTTGGAAGCTACATCGATCCCAAGCACGCCTTGATCCTGGGACTGATCCCAGATTGCGATCCTGCGGAGATCTACGCTGTAGGCAATGCTGCCGGTGACGGAGCCCGGTTGGCTTCTCTCAGCATCCCGTTGCGGGAAGAGGCTGCCCGGATAGCCAGGCAGGTAAGGTATATCGAAACTGCCGTTGATCCTGATTTCCAGGCCCAGTTCGTGAACGCCATGCATCTGCCCCACAGCAGCGACCCCTTTCCTCACCTCAAGATAACCCTGGATGCCATCCCCCACCAGGAACCACCTCGGCGGAAGCGCCGATTTCCCCGGAAAGGGCGATCGGCGAACAATTGACTATCTCCCTTTCCGGGGATAGTTTACAATAACAGCTATGATCAACCCATTAAAGGTGTTCTATGAATGACGAGATAAACATCCAGAGTATGGCCACAGACGAGATCCTGGAGTTGATGAAAGAAGATCTCTATGATGGTTACAAGGAAGAAGTAGAAGAAGAGGTCAGGGAACTGTTGAACAGGAATCTCGAGCCCTATGACATCCTCACTCGCGGCCTGGTAGCCGGGATGGACGTGGTCGGGGATGATTTTCGGGACGGGATCCTCTTTGTGCCCGAGGTATTGATGGCCGCCAAAGCCATGAAAGGGGGCATGGAAATCCTCCGGCCGCTGCTGACAGCAACCAATGCCCCTGAGCAGGGCAAGGTGGTGATCGGCACTGTGAAAGGAGATATCCATGATATCGGGAAGAACCTGGTCGCCATGATGCTGGAGGGAGCAGGTTTTACCGTAGTGAACATAGGCATCAATAACGACATCGATGCCTATCTGGCAGCCATCGAGGAGCACCAGCCGGACATCCTGGGCATGAGCGCCCTGCTGACCACTACCATGCCTTATATGGGCAGAGTGATCCAGGCGCTTCAGGAAAAAGGCATTCGCGAGGATCTGATCGTGCTGGTGGGGGGAGCGCCGCTGAATGATGCCTTTGCGGAAGAGATCGGTGCGGACGCCTACTGCCGGGACGCTTCCGTGGCAGTCAAGACAGCGAAAAAGCTGCTGGAAATCAAACAAAAAGCCTGAGCGGACTCCAGGAGGAATGATGAGCACTCTGCAGGAATGGATTTCATCTGGAAAACCGATCGTCCTGGACGGAGCCATGGGAACGATGCTGATGGCTGCCGGGTTGGAGTCCGGGGATCCCCCGGAAGAATGGAATGTGCTCTACCCTGACCGGGTACGCAGTATCCACCGGGCTTACATCCAAGCTGGATCACAGATCTTCCTCACCAACTCGTTTGGGGGAAGCTCTTTTCGGCTGGCAATGCATCAGCTGCAGGATCGGGTAGCTGAGCTCAATGCTGCCGCAGCAAGGATCGCCCGGAGCGAAGCGGATGCAGCTGACCGGCCTGTCCTGGTTGGGGGATCCATCGGTCCTACCGGCCAACTGTTTGAACCCATGGGTACCCTGACTTTTAAAGACGCGGTCTGTGCATTCAAAGAACAGGCAGCTGGCCTGGCAGACGGTGGAGTGGATCTCTTTTGGATAGAGACCATGAGCGATCTCGACGAGGTTAAAGCCGCAGTGGCTGGCATCCGGGAAGTCTCCCAACTTCCCGTCGCTGCCACCATGTCCTTTGACACTCACGGCCACACCATGATGGGCGTCAGCCCCACCCGGGCAGTGCAGGAGCTCAGCCAACTGGACCTGGTTGCCCTGGGCGCCAACTGTGGAACCGGCTCTGATGAGCTGATTGATGCTATCACAGCTATGCGGGCAGAAAACCCGGACGTGGTGCTGATCGCCAAGGCTAACGCCGGCATCCCCCAAGTGGTGGGTGGAGAAGTTGTGTATAATGGCTCTCCCCAGGTTATGGCTGCCTACGCCAAGCAGGTCTACGAGACCGGGGCGCAGCTGATCGGGGGCTGCTGTGGCAATACCCCGGCCCACGTCCAGGCTATGGCGAATGCCCTGGCCGAGATGCCCTGATCGGGCTGTACCGGCTGGTCACACAACCCAATCATCTGGCAAATTCAATACCAGGTAGGAGTGGAATCCAATGTCTTTAGGAAGCTGGCTTCGAGACCGACCGCATTTCTTAGAACGCGTTTATCAGGCGGCGGAAAAAGCTGCCTGGAGGCTTAATCCACTGATCAAAAAGCTGGGGTACGAGAGGGTTGAGCGGTTGATCAAACCTTTCGAGGATGCCGGCAAGAAGCTGGTCTTTGAATGCCGCACGTGCGGACAGTGCGTCCTGCACTCGACCGGGATGACCTGTCCCATGTCCTGCCCTAAAAACCTGCGCAACGGTCCCTGCGGCGGAACCCGTGCCAACGGCCACTGCGAGGTCAAGCCGGAAATGAAGTGCGTCTGGGTCGAGGCCTACGAACGGTCCTTGAAAATGCCTGTATATGGCGAGGAAATGACCCGGATCCAGGCCCCTGTGAACCTCCAGCTCTACCGCCGCTCTGCCTGGATCACCATGCTCACAGGTGAGGACAGGATCTTTCCGGCCTGCTGGGAGCAGGTCGATCAGCTGACCTTGCTGGAGGATATCCAATCCATCTGGCCTCATGAAAGCTAAACCACTCAACACAGGATCTGGTCTTTATGGCGTCTGAAAAGAATTTTGAACAGGAATATATCTCTGGCAGCCGGCTGGAGCGCGTGCTCAGGTCCGGCCGCTTTGCAGTAACTGCTGAGCTCAACCCGCCCGACAGCGCCGATCCCCAGGAGGTCTATGATGCCGCCCTGGTGCTCTCCCGGGTTTGCGATGCCATCAACGCCACCGACGGCTCCGGGGCCAACTGCCACATGTCCAGCGTTGCCATCTGCGCTCTGCTGACCCGGGCGGGGTATGAGCCGGTTATGCAGGTCTCCTGCCGGGACCGCAACCGCATCTCCATCCAGGGTGATGTGCTGGGAGGAGCAGCCATGGGTGTCAAGAACCTGCTGTGCCTCAGCGGAGACGACACCACGGCCGGGGACCAGCCCGAAGCCAAACGGGTCTTCGATCTGGACTCCATCCAGCTGCTGCGGACGGTGAAGATGATGCGTGATGAAAGCTGCTACCTGAGCGGACGTAAGATCACCACCCCGCCCCGCTTGCTGCTCGGCGCTGCCAGCAACCCTTTCATCCCTCCTTATGAGTGGCGGCCCTACCGCCTGGCGAAGAAGATCGAGGCTGGCGCCAACTTCATCCAGACCCAGTACTGCTACGATGTCCCGCGCTTCCAGAAATTCATGAGCCAGGTGCGCGATCTGGGGCTGGATCAGAAAGTCTGCCTGCTGGTGGGCGTGGGTCCCCTGCGGTCGGAAAAAGCAGCCGAATTCATGCGCAGCAAAGTCCCTGGCGTGGTCATCCCGGATGAGATCGTGGACCGCCTGCGGAAAACGCCGAAGGAGAAGAAGCAGGAAGAGGGTAAAAGGATCTGCGTGGAGATCATCCAGCAAGTGCGGGAGATCAAAGGCGTGGCTGGCATCCATGTCATGGCCTACCGCCAGGAAGAGTTGGTAGCAGAGATCATCGAGGAAGCAGGCCTGCTGCCCCGGCCGAGGCAGTCGACCGCTCCAGATGATGATCCCCTCCGTCAGCAAAGGCGCTGGAAGCGGGATCGCTGAACCGCTCTCCCTGGGGGTCAGATGCCGGTTGGGACCCATATCCAGGAATTCCCAGCAAGCAAAGAAGTGACACTTGTCATGATGAAAAGAGGGGAATTCCTTCCTATAATATCCTGCACTGCAGGAAACGACCATTTATAACCGATAGAAAACCATAGGACAGGCAAAAGGGTTGGCAGGACAACCCGTTGACAAAGTCTCTTGTTCTTGATATATTACGAATATATTAGGATTAGGGGGACGATATATTCTCAAAACGAAATCAATGCCTTGTTTGGTTATATCAAGCAGCAGCACCCCTGTCAGTCTTGCAGCGGTAAAGATCGCTCACTTAGCAATAACATCTTTTAGCGGCGCAGGATCCATTATTTCTTTTACTCAGGATGAGAAGATCTAAGGAGGTGCCACCCGCAACAACACATTTTCGATCTGTTCCCCCCAAAGAAGTATTTTTACAAACCCTTTTTAAGGAGGATTTCTTCATGAAATTCAAAAGAACCAAAGTTTTCTTGGCTATCGCTGTTTTGATCGCACTGACCCTGGTGCTGGCAGCCTGCCAGGCTCCTGAGCCAGGAGTCGTTGTCGAGACAGTTATTGTCGAGAAAGAAGGCGAGACGGTCATTGAAACCGTTGAGGTCGCCAAAGACGCAGAGGTATTCAAAGTCGGCTTCCTCGGCCCTTACAGCGGTCCCAGTGCCCAGACCGGCAAGCAGTTCAAGGGCGGCGCCACCATGGCCCTGGAAGAGTACAGCTACCGGATCGGCAACTACACCATTGAACCGGTGTGGATCGACTCCCAGTCCGACCCTGCCAAAGCCTCCCAGGCATATGAGCAGGCTGTTGTCCAGGACGGCATCCAGGCTGGCGCCCTTAACTGGCACAGCTCCGTTGCCGTGGCTGTCATGGAAGTGACCGCCAACTACAAGATCCCGCACATCTTCGGATTCGGCGCCACAGAAGTCGTCAATGAGACCTTCGCCTCCGATCCCGAGAAATACGGCTACTGGTCCACCAAAGGCTGGCCCACCCCCGCCAAACTGGGCAACAAGTACGTTGACGCCCTGGAATACTACATCGATCAGGGTGTGTATTCCCCCGCGGAAAAGACCGTTGCCATCTACGGTGAGGACACCGACTGGGGCCGCAGCTTTGCCGCTGGCGTGATGGACCTCTTTGAAGCTGCCGGTTGGGAAATCGTCTCGGAAGAGTACTTCCCACTGGAGCAGACCGAGTATACTGCCTACCTGAACCAGGTGAAGGACCTCAACCCGGCTGTCCTGGCTGGCACCAGCACTTCGCCACCTCAGATCACCTCCTTGATCAAGCAAGCTGACGAGATCGGCCTGGAAAGCCTGATCATCGCTGACGGCTTGGGCTGGGTGGATTTCTGCAGCCTGACCGGCTCCTCCGCCAGTGGGGTCATCGACCAGATCGCTGGTTGGTCTGGTGAGGAAGGCTTTGCCTTCGCAGATGAGTTCGAGAGCAGATATAACCTCATCCCCTCCACCTCCTCCGCTGGTTTGGCCCATGACGGCACCAAGATGCTCTTGGAGATCATGCAGGCTGTTTATGATGAGCACGGCGAACTTTCCAGTGAACTCATCCAGCAGTTCGTGGAAGACAACGTCTGGACCGGTGATTGGAGCATGACCGACGGTCTGGTGATGGTGGAGTACAAGTACACTCCGGAGACCATACCCGATCCAGTGGTCGGCCCCGGCTTCTACACCTTCCCCGTCCTGCAGTATGAGTACGTGGATGGCAAGTGCCTCGGCAAACCCATCTATCCGGTTGAAGGCGCTGTCCAGGACCTGATGGTTCCCTAAAGAGCGATAAACCCGGATGATCAACAAGGGGTGGCGCGGTTTTTCCCGCCACCCCTTGTTTTAGAGAGGAATGAAAACATGATATTAGACGCAAGAGGAGTGACCAAAAGATTTGGCGGATTGACCGCTGTCAACGAGGTTTCCATGCAAATCGAAGACGGGGCAATCTATGGGCTGATCGGACCCAACGGTGCCGGGAAAACCACCTTTTTGAACTCCATCGCCGGTAAGTTCCCTCCCACCAGCGGCGAGGTCTATTTCCAGGGTGAAGAGACAACCGGCCTCCCGGCGGAGGCAATGTGCAAGCGGGGCTTGGCTCGGACCTTTCAGATCCCTCGCCCTTTCCCCAAGATGACCGTTCTCGAAAACGTGAAGGTCGGCGCGGTATTTGGTCCCTCGGCACGGGGGTTGAAACCCGCGGACTACCGGGCGCGCGAAGCCCTCGAATTTGTGGAATTCACCCTGCCCATTGACACACCAGCCTCTCAGCTCAACGCCGTTCAACTGAAAAGGGTCGATCTGGCTCGAGCTATATCCTGTCAACCCAAACTGCTGCTGCTGGACGAATTAGCTTCAGGGCTTACGCCTGGAGAGCTGGATTCCATGATGGCGCTGATCAAGCGTATTCGCGATGATGGAGTGACGATCATCGCCATCGAACACATTATGCGGGTCATCAAGGGCATCTGCGACGAAGTAATGGTGATCGAATACGGCACAGAGATCGCCAAGGGCACACCTGACGAAGTACTCAACAACCCCAAAGTCATTGAAGCCTACTTAGGAGAAGAGGAGGTCCCCGATGCTGGAGCTTAAGAACCTGGACTCCGGATATGATTTCCTGCAGGTCCTCTGGGGAGTTTCCTTCACGGTCGAGAACGGCGAATTCATTGCCCTGATCGGACCCAACGGGGCAGGAAAATCAACCACTCTGCGCACCATAGCTGGCCTGGTAAAGCCGATGGGTGGAGACATCCTCTTTAACGGTAAGTCTATCAAGAACGTCCCTCCCCATCTGATCAGCCGAATGGGGATCAGCTATGTCTCAGAATCCTTGAATTTATTCACTGATATGTCGGTCGAGGAGAATCTCCTGCTGGGAGCCTATGCAGTCAAAGAACGGGAAACCCAGCTGGAAACCCTGGACTATATTTTTGAACTTTTCCCCCGCCTGGAGGAAAGAAAGGATCAGCTGGCAGGGACCATGAGCGGCGGTGAGCGGAAGATGCTGGCCATCGCCCGGGGCATGATGTCCAACCCGAAACTGATGCTGGTTGATGAACCTTCCCTGGGATTGCAGCCCAACCTGACCTATGACGTATTTGAAGCCTTGCTGAAGCTGCGCGCACAGGGCGTCACGATCCTGCTTGTGGAGCAGAATGTCAATGCCACGCTGGATATCACCGATCGGGCTTACATTCTGGAACAGGGCAAGATCGTCATGAGCGGACCAAGCAAAGAAATGAAGGCCAATGAACATGTCCGCAATGCCTATCTCGGAATATAAGCGGCTGCAATGAGCCTGTGCCCCCGGTCGTAAACCAGGTACAAGCGAAGGAGAATCGTTATGGCAAAACAAACCACTGAGAGACCCAAGATATCGGTAGGGCTGATGACGCGCTTGAAGGACAATATGCCGGTTGTCGTGGTTTCCATTTTCTCTATCATTCTTTTCATCATGATCGGCATTAAGGGAGGCGCTCCCCAGATCTTCAACATCATCGTGACCGGAGGGATGTGGGCCCTGCTGGCAACGGGCCTGGCCCTGGTCTTCGGCGTGATGAATATCCCCCACTTCGCTCACGGTGAGTCCTTCATGGTCGGCGCTTATGTGGCATATTTTGTATTTACACCTCTCAATAAGGTCTTCTTGGGAACAGGCAGCAAGCTCCTGATCTACAGCGGACCTTTCATCGCCATCATTGCAGCCGGGCTGGCAGGTGTGGTGCTGGGCGTGATCATTGAGAAGTTGGTTTTTGCTCCACTACGCCACCGCACCAAGGAAGGCTGGATCATGAATGCTTTCCTGCTGACGGTCGGCCTCTCATTCATTCTCACTAACGGCACCACCCTCACCCTGGGACCAAATTTTAGGGGAATTCCGCGCTACTTTGATGTCCCCGCCGTGGAGATCCTGGGCGCCTTTATCGCTGTTGACCGCATCGTAGCAGCCGGGATCGCCATCGTGACCATCGGTATCCTGTGGTTCTTCCTGCGGAGGACCAAGACCGGGCGGGCGATCCGGGCAGTCTCTCAGGACGAAACCGGGGCTCAGCTGGTAGGCATCGACCTCGATTTCATCCAGACCCTGACCTTTGCCCTGGCAACTGCTATGGCGGCCATCTCGGGAGCCTCCCTGCTGTTCATGTTCCAGGCCTATCCCACAGTCGGGCTCACGCCACTTTATTTCTCCTGGTATGTGGTCATGCTGGTCGGGTTGGGAAACATCGCCGGGGCGATTGTGGGCGGTTTCATTGTTGCCCTACTGCAATCTGGCACCCAGCTGTTCATCGGCCTCTCCTGGCAGTCCGTGGTCCCCACCGCTGTAATGATCCTGGTGCTGATCATGGCACCCTCGGGCATCTTTGGCAGTGAGGTCAAAGGCATTCAGGAACAATAACCGAGGAGATGTATCAATGAATTCAACTGCGACTTACGAAGAAAACAAAACGTTCTGGCAGCGCATCGTCTCCTTTCTGAACAGACTGGGTTTCTCACCGCTCGGATTCGGCCTGCTGATCCTGCTGGCTATCCTGCCCAACTTCTACCCTTTCTCCCAGGAATACATCATCCGCTGGCTGATCATGGGTGCTTTCCTGGCTGCCCAATCCGTGGCTTTCGATTTCACGGCAGGGTATATCAATATCGTCAACTTCGGTTTTGCTGCCCTGCTGGGGTTGGGAGCCTACACCTCAGGCATCCTTACCAACACGACCCCCTTCCTGCTTATCGCTCCGGGATTGAACCCCTGGCTGACGATCTGGATCGGGGCCCTGATGGCCGGCCTGGTGGGTTTTGTGCTGGGCATTCTCACCCTCCGTCTGCGGGGCATCTTTGCGGCAGTCATGGCCTGGTTTGTGGGCATCGCCCTGATGGGCTTGGTCAACAACCTGACCGATCTTACCCGCGGCCCGCTGGGAATGAATCCTGTCAAATTCATGGATACGCCCAATAACCTGCCCTACTTCTACATCATCCTGGTCATGATGGTGGTGATCTACATCACCCTCAAATTGGTCGTGGGATCGAACATCGGACTGGCTTTCAAGGCCATCGGCCAGAATCCGGACGCAGCCAGGGCTTCGGGCATCAACCCCACCAAGTACCTGGTCTTCAACTTCACCGTGTCAGCCTTCTTTGCCGGGTTGTTGGGCGGGTTCTACGCGCACTTCTTCGGGTCCCTGACGCCCTCCACGCTGATGCACACTTCGAAGACCGTTGAGGTGCTGGCCATTGCCTATATTGGCGGCAGGGGCAGCCTGTGGGGCGGCATCACCATCGCCTTCCCCTTTGTGTTCTTCATTGAGTTCCTGCGCTCGAACCTTTCCAGCCTGCCCGGCCTGCACCTGGTGATCTATGGCTTTCTGATGGTGCTGATCATGATCTATTACCCATCGGGCTTCAGCGGCTTTTACTTCTGGGCTGCTGCCAAAGTGAAAGGTTTGTTCAAGAAATCAAAATAAGCCCTGGGATTCCGGGAAAGACCCTCATCAACATCACCCAATTGCACTGCAAGAGTTGATCGGCAGGTCTTTCCCGGAAATTACGCGGTGGGGACTCTGGCAAACCAGGCAGATTCAAATTGGACAACCCCTTGCCGCTTGACCAAGTAAGGAGACAAGCTTTCCATGCAGCCCTTTGAATTTCTTTCCCCTTCCGACCTGGATGCGATCCACCAAGCCACGATGCAAATCCTCCATGATGTGGGAATCCGTTTCCCCCACCAGGAAGCCCTGGATATATTTAAAGAACATGGCTGTAAGGTGGAAGACCAGCTGGTATTCCTGGAAGAAAAGCAGATCATGGACCTCATCAAGGACATCCCATCCCAATTCACGATCCAGGCCAGGAACCCGGACCATCATGTCACCATCGGAGATGGGGACCCGGTCTTCGTCCCCGGATACGGTGCACCTTTCTTAATCGACCCCGAACAGGGCAAGCGGGTTCCCAGCTTCGAAGATTACGAAAACCTGGTCCGCCTGTCCCAGGTCCTTCCCAACCAGGACATGAGCGGCCATCTGCTGGTCGAACCCCAGGACATCCCGGCTGAGGCTGCCCACCTGCGGATGGTCGAAGCTAACATCCGCCTTTCTGATAAAGCCTTTATCGGCAGCACAGAAGGGAAAGACGGCGCCCAACACACTATGGACCTGATCGAAATCCTCTTCGGCGATCCCACTGCCGGCTATTACACCACGGGTTTGATCAACCCCCTCAGCCCCCTGGGTTACAGCGTTGACATGACAGATGCCCTGCTGATCTATGCTCGAGCCAATCAGCCAGCCGTAATCGCTAGCCTGATCATGGCAGGCTCGACCGGCCCGATCACACTGGCTGGCGTACTGGCTCAGCAGAATGCCGAACTGCTGTCCGGAATCGTTCTCACCCAGCTCGTCAACCCGGGGCTTCCAGTCATCTACGGTTCGACCTCTACCAACATCGATATGAAGACCGGCGGCCTGGCGATCGGTAGTCCGGAACTATCTTTGTGCATCGCTGCCCATGGCCAGCTAGCCAGGCATTACGGGCTGGCCTGCCGGGCTGGCGGCGCCTTGACCGATTCCAGCACCCTGGACGCCCAGGCCGGGTATGAATCCATGTTCGGGCTCTACACCACACTCACCAGCGGGATCGATTTCGTGCTCCATGCAGCCGGGATCCTCAGTTCCTACCTGGCTTTCTCCTATGAGAAATTCATCATGGACGACGAACTGTGCGGGATGCTGCGCCACTTCCAGCGCGGACTGGAGGTCTCCCCCGACACCCTGGCGGTAGACATCATCAAGAATGTCGGCCATGACGGCCATTATCTGGGTCAATCCCACACCATCCAGCGCTGCCGGACCGAGTTCTGGCTGCCGGAGATCGGCGACCGCACCGGAATGGAAGCCTGGTGGGGTGGGGACCAGCTGGACACCGCCGCCCGCAGCCGGCAGCGCTGGGAAGAACTCCTGGCAAGTTATACCCAACCAGACCTCGACCAAACCATCCAGAAACAGCTCAAGGAATACATCGAGAATGCCCTGGAGTGAGGTGGTTTTACGCGATAAAAATCATAATTTTGGGTTACATCCATCGCTGAATAACCCCGCAGCCTACCCATCTGATATATTAGTAATATACTAAGAGTGAGGGAGTCATCCTAATCTAGTACTGCAAGGAGAAATCATGTCGGAGAACTTGACAACCATCATCAGCTCAAAAGATAAAAGTGTTGAGATCAACCGCTCCAACCCCACTGTGATCATCGGTGAAAGGATCAATCCTACGGGCAGGAAAGCCCTGCTGGCGGAGCTCAAAGAGGGAAAATTCGATATCGTTAAACGGGATGCTGTTGCCCAGGTCGAGGCTGGCGCCAAGATCATTGACGTCAACGCCGGTGTCCCTGGCGCAGATGAAGAACCCCTGCTGCGGGATATGATGCAGGCCGTGATGGAAGTCACGGATGCCCCGCTGTGCATTGACACGGCTGATAACAGAGCCCTGGAAGGTGCCCTCTCCATTTACGAAGGCAAAGCACTGGTCAACTCGGTCAACGGAGAGGAAGCCCGCCTGGAGAGCGTCCTGCCCCTGGTGAAGGAATATGACGCCTCGGTGATCGCCCTCTGCATGGACGACGACGGCATTCCCCCCACTGCACAGGACCGCTTCCAGGTCGCAGCCAAGATGATCGAACGGGCAGGTAAATTGGGAATTGCTCCCGAGCGCCTGATCATCGATCCCCTGGCCCTGACCATGGGATCCGACCACAAGGCCGGGAAGATCGCTATTGACACCATCCGCATGGTCGTGGCTGAATTTGGCGTCAACATCACCATGGGCGCCAGCAACATCTCCTTCGGGCTGCCCGACCGGCCCACCATCAATGCCACCTTTATCTCCATGTCCATTCTGGCGGGCTTGACATGCCCCATCACCAACCCCCTGGAAGGAGAGGTCAGTCTGGCAGTCAAGGCAGCTGATCTGGTCATGGGTCGGGATGAATTTGGGATGAACTGGATCAAGAACTACCGGGCTCGCACGAAGGAATCCTAAGGAGGAGCATGAGCCAGACGAACGCCGAAAAGGCATACCAGGAAATCAAAAAGCGCATCATCAAAACCAAACTGGCACCAGGAGAGGTCATCAACGAATCGAACCTGATGAAAGACCTTGGGTTTGGCAGGACACCGATTCGGGAAGCGCTTAAAAGACTCCAATCGGATGACCTGGTAGTGGTCAAACCCCGCCGCGGTATCTTCGTCTCGGAATTGGCTATCACCGATCTATCGCAGATCTTTGAGGTCAGAGTAGAGCTGGAATCGCTGGCTGTTCGCCTGGCTTGCCAGCGCATCACCAAAGAACAGCTGGCAAAACTCAAGCAGCTCGCAGACCAGTACCTATGCAGCAAGGATGCTTCCAAGGAAGAGATGATCGACCTGGACGGCCAATTCCACGATCTGATCCGGCAAGCCACCCATAACCGCTTCCTGATCACTAACCTGGAGTACTATTACAACCTCTCGCTCAGGATCTGGTACCTGGCCCTGCCCCGCGCTGCAGCAGAGGAAATCGACGTCGAAGCGCATTGCGAGATCTATGAAGCCATTGCCGCCCAGGACGAGGGGCTAGCGGTCCGGCGCATTGCCAAACATATCCGTGATTTTCACAAAACCATCAAGAATTACCTGTAAAGGAAACAATCATCATCCACATCTGATCTTCAAGGAGGTTGATCAAAATGAGTGAAATCTTATCCGCTATCTCCACAATGGTCATCGAAGGCAACTTCGGCGACATTTTGGAAAGCACCAAGCAGGCTCTCGACGAAGGGCTGGATGCCGAGGAGATCCTCAACAAGGGCCTTATGCCGGGCATGGACCACGTCGGTGTCGAGTTCAAGGCCGGCAACATGTTCGTTCCTGAAGTGCTGCGCTCCGCCAAAGCCATGCAGGAGTCGATGGAGCTTCTCCGCCCCTTGCTGGCAGAATCTGGAGCTGAGACCGCTGGCAAGGTCGTCCTCGGAACTGTCAAAGGCGACCTCCACGACATTGGCAAGAATCTGGTGGGCATGATGTGCGAAGGAGCTGGGTTCGAGATCGTCGATCTCGGCAAAGATGTCGAGCCGGAAGCCTTCGTGGCAGCAGTCAAGGAGCACAAACCCACCATCCTGGGCATGTCCGCCCTGCTGACCACCACCATGCGCGCCATGGAGCGCACCATCAAGGCTCTGGAAGAGGCAGGCGTGCGCGATACAGTCAAGATCATGATCGGCGGCGCCCCTGTCACCCAGGATTTTGCTGACCAGATCGGCGCTGATGGCTACGCTGCCAACGCCGCCTCCGCTTCCGAAATAGCCAGGCAGTTTGCCGGCTGATCCAGCAATTAACCCGCAAGGAGCAACAGTATGAGAACAAATTACCGTGCAAATTCCGGAGTTCGCTTCCGGATGTTATCTGATGATCAGCTTCAGGAGCTGTATGACGGCGTACTGCATGTCCTCGAGTATGTCGGCCTGGAGGTCAAGAATGAGCGGGCCAGGGAAGTTTTGAAGGAAGCTGGCGCCTGGGTGGATGGCGATCGGGTCAGGCTGCCGTCCTACATAGTCAGGGATGCCCTGGCCAAAGCGCCCCGCAGCTTCACAGTCTACGCCCGCGACGGCAACCCTGACCATGATATTCACATCGGCCCCGGACGGGCACATTTTGGTCCCGGCCCAACCTGTGTGAATTTCATCGATGTCGAAACCATGGAGCGCCGCCCTTACCAACTGAAAGACGTCCCCTACGTTGCCAAGGTCGTCGATTCTCTGCCTAACATCGATTTCTGCGAATCCTTGGGGTCGGTGGACAATGTCCCCTACGATCTCAGCGCCCTGTACGAATTTGCGGAGATGTTCCGATACACCACCAAGCCCATTGTGGCCTGGTCATTTGATTACTACGATTCCAATGCCATTCACCGCATTGCGGTCGAAGAAGCGGGAAGTCAGGACGCTTTTGAAAAGCGCCCCACCTACATTCACTACTGTGAGCCGCTCTCCCCGTTGATCTCCACCACGGATTCGCTCAACAAGTTGGTCTTCGCAGCTGAGAAGCGCATTCCCTTGATCTTCACACCCTGCCCGCTGGCTGGCGGAACTGCTCCAGTGACCCCGGCAGGGATCATCATCCAGGCAGCCGCTGAGTCCTGGATGGGGCTGACCATCGCCCAGAACATCCAGCCCGGCCTGCCCTTCATCATGGGCGGCGTGCTTTCCGTGATGGACATGAGCGCTATGATCCTCAGCTACGGCGCGCCGGAACTATCCCTGATGATGGCCGGCATCACCGAGCTGGCCCACTTTGCCGGGCTGCCCCTGTGGCAAACCGGAGGATGCACCGACTCCAAGACCTTTGATGAGCAGGCCATCACTGAAGGATCCCTGTCCGTTTTCTTCTCCGCTTTGACCGGCGGCGACCTGTGCCATGATGTTGGTTACACCGAAAGCGCCATGACCGGATCGGTTTTCCAGCTGACGGCGATGGACGAAGCCATTGGTTACGCCAGGCGCATCACCCGCGGCATTGAGGTCAATGACGATACCCTGGCAGTGGATGTCATCAACCGGATCGGTCCCAACGGACACTATCTCAAAGACCCGCACACCCGAAAATACTACAAATCCGAATACTGGCTGCCCAATCTGTGCGACCGAACCTCCTTCGAGGATTGGAAAATGATGGGCGAAAAGTCCTTCAAGGACCGCACTGTTGCCCGGGTCCAGAAGATCCTGGCAGAATATGAGCAGGTTCCCTTGAAGCCGGAGACCGAAAAATTGATCGATAAGGTCCTGGAAGAAGCGGAAGAATGGGTGAAGCAGAAAGAAGAGTAATGAGGAGAGGACAACGATGAGTGAAAAAATCTTTGAACAACTATCAACTGCAATCCTGGAAGGCGACAGCGATGCCAGCGCCTCTCTCACCCAGCAAGGGCTTGATGAAGGACTTACCCCCCAGGACCTGCTCAACAAGGGATTGATCGTGGGTATGGACGAGGTGGGCGTGCGCTTCAAAGCGGGCGACATGTTCGTCCCCGAGGTGCTGATGTCCGCCGAGTCCATGGCTTCTGGGATGACGCTGCTGCGCCCCCTGCTGGCCGAGAGCGGAACCCCGATGGCGGGCAAGATCGTCATGGGCACCGTGGAAGGCGACCTGCACGATATCGGCAAGAACCTGGTGAGCATGATGTGCGAGGGAGCCGGGTTCGAGATCGTCAACATCGGGTTTGACGCCGCGCCTGAGAAGTTCATCGAGGCCATCAAGGAACACCAGCCGGATATCGTCGGAATGTCGGCCATGCTGACCACCACCATGCGGGCCATGGGCCACACCATCAAGGCCATCGAGGAAGCCGGCCTGCGGGACAAGGTCAAGGTCATGGTAGGTGGGGCGCCGGTGGACCAGGAATTCGCTGAGCGGATCGGCGCGGACGGCTACGGAGCCAACGCCCCGGCCTCTTCCGAACTGGCAAAACAACTGGTCGGGCTGAGCTGAGAGGAGATAAACATGCAAGTTGAAAAAACAAATTACCTAGTCAACCGAACACCGACATTTGAAGTGCTCACCGAGGAAGAGATTCGGGCGATCTACTTCTCTGCCCTTTCCGTCCTCTCTGAGACCGGTGTCCGGGTGTATAACAAAACGGGCTACGACCTGCTGGGAGAACACGGCGCCACCATAGAGGATGTCGAAGAAGGCAGCGCACTGGTGAAACTCCAGCCTGAGATGGTTGATATTGCCCTGTCCACCCTGCCCCGCAAGGTAGTGATCTACGGTGCAGATCATAAAAAATACAAAATGGAGCTGTTCAAGGACCAGATCTATTTTGGGGCGGGATCCGATACGCCCTTCACCATCGATCCCTATACAGGAGAGCGCCGCAGAGCTGTTTACAAGGACGTTAAGAATTTCGCTCGCCTGGCGGAAGCCCTGCCCAACCTGGACTTCCATATGTCCCTGGGCATTGTCCAGGACACCGCCGTCGGTACATATGACCGCTGGCAGTATCTGGCTATGCTGGAAGGCACCAATAAGCCCATCAACATCACCGCCGTTGATAAGGACGGACTGAAGGACCAGCTGGAGATGGCTTATATCCGGGTAGGCGGTAAAGAGCAGTGGTGGAAAACCCCCATCTTCTCCCTCTACATCGAACCGGTATCCCCGTTGAGCCATTCGGTCGAGGTGATCGACAAGCTGATGTTCTGTGCCGAGCATCGCATCCCCTTTGTCTACACACCTTGCCCGCTGGCTGGCGCGACCGCCCCGGCCACCCTGGCAGGAACCGCTGTCCAGGCACTGACCGAGAGCTTGTTGGGAATCGTCCTCAGCCAGCTGGTGCGTCCTGGCGCCCCGCTGATCATCGGCGGCTTGATGTCCGCCATGGACATGCGCACCGCAGTCTACAGCTATGGATCCCCGGAAATGGCTCTGCTGAGCGCGGCCTACACCCAGATCACCAAGTGGCTGGGCGTGCCCGAGTACGAGACAGCCGGCTGTTCGGATGCCAAGATGTATGACGAGCAGGCTGCCATGGAAGCCACCATGAACATTGCCACTGCCGCTTTGATCGGCGGTAACATGATCCACGACGTGGGTTACCTGGAGCAGGGATTGACCAGCTCCGGGGAAATGATGGTTGCCTCAGATGAGATCATCGATATGGTCAAGCGCATCTTGCGGGGAATCCCTGTCGATGATGACAGCAAGGCCCTCCACGTGATCGAGGAAGTCGGCCCAGGCGGTCACTACCTGGCGCACGACCACACCTTTGAGCGCTTCAAGGACATCATCTGGAAGCCCAAGCTGATCGACCGCCAGAACTATGAGGGTTGGGAAGCTTCAGGCAGCAAGACCCACCGGCAGCGCGTCAATGAGCGCGTGCGCGAGATCCTTGACCGTGAAGAGGAACCGCTTCTGGACGAAAAGATGTTCAAGGAACTGAAGCGGATCTGCGAGCTGGCTGATGAGAAGTACAAGGACCAAGAGCTTGACGTAGATATGTTTGGTTAATCCATTCAGCAGCTGAAATGACAAGGGGCGTGGCCGGAGAACACTGGCGATCACGCCCCTTGATCGTCATGAGGAAGAAGGTGAAGGAAAACAAACCCCCAGAATCTCTAGTATTGGGCATTGATACTGGAGGCACCTATACCGATGGTGTGCTTCTGGAATACAACACCCATCGCATTATCGCCGCTCAGAAAAGCTTGACGACCAAGCGGGACTTTGCGATCGGGATCGAGAATGTCATCAAAGAGATCGAGGTCGATGATCCATCGGCGATCCAGATGGTATCCATCTCCACCACTTTGGCAACTAATGCCATTGCCGAAGGGAAAGGCAAACGGGTCGCCCTCTTCCTGATCGGATATGACCCGGACCTGATCGATTCCTTTGACATGGGAAAAAGGTTCGCCACTCCCCATTATTTCTACATCCAGGGGGGACATGACCTGCATGGGCAGGAAAAACAGCCCCTTGATCTGCCGGGGTTATTAGAACAAACCAAATCCATCCAGGGTAAAGTCGACGCCATTGCCGTCTCATCTTACTTCAGCCCCCGCAATCCTGAGCATGAGATCAGGGCCCAGAATGCGATCGCCAGCATCTGCGAGCTTCCGATCGTGCTTGGCCACCAGCTTTCCACCTCCCTGGGATCTGTGGAACGGGCGACCACTGCGGCATTGAACGCCTCCTTGCTGGCTGTCCTCCAGGAATTCATCATTGCCGTTCGCCGGGCTATGGAAAATCGGGGCATCGACGCTCCACTGATGGTGGTGCGCGGGGACGGGACCTTGATGAACGATGAATTCGCGGCCCGCTCCCCGGTAGAAACCATCCATTCCGGTCCAGCTGCCAGCGCCATTGGAGGGCGATTCCTTTCCCAAGAGGACCAGGCCCTGGTGCTCGATATCGGTGGAACCACCACAGACCTGGCGCTGATCCAGGACGGAAAGGTCACCGTGTCCGAGACTGGGGCCTCCGTTTCCGGCTATAAAACGGCAGTCAAAGCTGCCAATCTGCTGTCGATCGGCCTGGGAGGAGACAGTCATATCACCCTCGATCGGGCCAACGAGCTCAATATTGGGCCCGAGAGAGTGGTTCCCCTGGCCTACCTGGCCCACCAGCACAAGAACGTCCGGGAACGGATCAAAGCCCTGGCGCGCCAGGGTTGGCCTGCCCCTGTTCCGCGAGAATTGGAGTTCTGGTTCCTGCAGAGAGAGGAAGCTGAACTGAAAGGCTTGTCCACCCGGGAGCAGCAGGCGGTCGATGTCCTTCGATCGGGACCCAAACCTGCCAGCGAGGTGCTCAAATCGCTCGGATTGCTGGACTCGAGCCAGGTCAATCTCAGCAATCTTTGGCGGGAAGAGGTGATCGGCAAATCAGGCTTCACTCCTACGGACATCCTTCACATCGATGGCAGGCACACTCCCTGGGACGGAGAGGCATCCAAGGCAGCCCTGACCGTTTTCTGCCACTACCTGGGTTGGGAAGAGGACCGTTTCCAAGAAGTATTCTGGGATCTGGTCACCGAAAAGATCATCAAAGCTGTGCTCTATTTCCTGACCGAAAAAGAGATCCCTGCCCGGGATAAGCCAGCCCACGAGCTGGCGAATTGGTTTCTTGACAACTCCCTGAGACCCGAGCATGAACAGCTTGCTACCCAGATCTCGCTCAAGATACCCCTGATCGGCATTGGCGCTCCTGCGGAAGTCATGCTGGAAGGCACAGCTCGAGCATTACATACCAAACTGGTCCTTCCACCCCACTACCAGGTCGCTAACGCAGCCGGGGCTGTGGCAGGCAGCGTGATGGTCACGGAAGAGATCCTCCTTTATCCCCATCTTACCGACGACAATCTCGATGTGCTCGGGTATTACCTCCAAGCCAGGGAACAGCGGCAAGAGATCGAGGAACTGGATGATGCCCTGGCTGAAGCAAAGAAGCTGGCCGAGGAGAAAGCCCTCAGCGCAGCCCTGCGGTCCGGCGCAGCCAACCCGGAAGTGATCATTGAAGTGATCCAGGACGGGATGGACAGCTACCGGGTATCCGCCAGGGCAGTTGGCAAACCCCGCCTGGAAGGATAGGATGAACCTTATGAAATTAAATAAAGTTGATACCGAAAAAGCTTACCAGCGCTTATGGGAGAAGATCACCTCATTGGAGCTGGCACCCGGAGAGACCCTGGATATCGCCACCCTGGCAGATGAGCTGGGAGTATCGCACGCCTCTATCGAGGAAGCTCTCAGTCTGCTGGTCCACGACCACCTGGTCGAAGCGCCGCCCCGGGGCCTCTACGTGGCCGGGCTGCATTTCAAAGACCTGGAAAAGATCAGCACCATCCGCCTTAACCTGGAAACCCTGGCTGCCCAGCAGGCTGCACGCAGCGCCACCGAGGACGATCTGGTGATCCTCCAAACACTGTGCGAGGAAGTCGCTCAGGATACCCGGGAGCTGTTCACCCTCGACCAGCGCTTCCATCAGGCCATCGCGCGGGCTGCCCACAACGATTACCTGGCGGACACGCTCCAGCGGCTGTACGGCCTCTCCAAGAGACTCTGGTTCCTGGCCTTGCCCTACCTGGATTTCCTGCCCAGCGCGGTGAAATCCCATATCAGCCTGGTCGATGCCATCCGCGATGGGGACGAGTCCCGGGCAATGGAGATCATGCAGAGTCACATTGAGGAATTCTATCTCAAGATCCGGGAGATCATCCAGGATAGGAATTTGATCGAAGAATAACAGCCCTGGCGGGTACAATATCCTTGTTTATTTACCAGTGTTAGCGGGAGGAAGAGCATGCCGGAAGTAACCGTTATCTACGGCTCGAAGATCAAAGCCGTCCAGGCGGAAGAAGGTGAGAACCTGGGAGAAGTAGTCGCCAGAACTGGCCTTCCCCTGGAGCAGCCCTGCGCTGGCCGGGGAACCTGCGGAAAGTGCAAAGTATTGGTGGAAACCGGCACAGCTCCCCCGGATGAGATCGAACTGAAAAACCTGACTGCCGGGGAGATCGCTCTCAACAACCGGCTTGCCTGCCGGGCCCGGGTCCAGGGGGAGACCCGCATCGTCCTCTCTCCCATCGTCGTCTATTCAAACAAGATCTTCAAGGGCAGCAGCCGCTATAAAAAAGAGACCGATGTGCCTCTGGGATTGGCGATCGACCTCGGGTCGACCACGGTGGCTGCCTTTTTGACTTGCCTGGATAACGGCGAAGTCGCCGCAGGAGGCGGAGGATTGAACCAGCAGACCGTGTTTGGGTCTGATGTCATTTCTCGTCTGGCGGCAGCCCTGGACAACCAGCAGAATAAGAGCCGCCTCCACCGCCTGGCTCTGGCTTCTATCATCCAGGCAGTGGATTCCCTCAAACTGAGTGACAGGATCTGGGAGCGGGTGCAGCAAGTGACCATCGTCGGCAATGTTGCCATGCACCATTTGCTGACTGAACTGCCCCTCGATAAATTGGCATTCATCCCTTTCCAGCCCTACCGAAGCGACGCCATCAAGGACGCCCGGGAGATCATGGAAGGCATCTTTCCAGATCATGTTAATGTCTCTCTTCCGCCCCTGATCGGCGGATTTGTCGGCTCGGATGCCCTGGCCTGCCTGGCATATTTTGGCTTTGACCAACCGGAAGGCCCCTTGCTGGCCATTGACCTGGGCACCAACGGCGAGGTGATGGTCACAGACGGAGACCGAATCCTGACCGCGTCTACCGCAGCCGGCCCAGCTTTCGAAGGGGTCAATATTTCCTGCGGCTCCCGGGCCGTGGACGGCGCCATCACTGACCTGACTCTGGAAGATGGGGAATTCAAGCTGACCACGATCGGCAATGCCGATCCGGTGGGTCTGACTGGGTCCGGCTTGTTGACTGCAATTGCGTCCTTCCGAAAGGTTGGGCTGATCGAGGAGTCAGGGAGGATCAACCCGGACTGCGAAGCCTATGCTGCCCAGATCAAGAACGGAAAAGCCGGCCAGGAAGGCGAAATTCCGCCTGATGCTTCTCTTCCCAAAGCCTGCCTGGAATATTTGCAGAAGATCAGCCGCGATGACCAGGGCGGAAAACGCATCAAGCTGGCCGAGGACCAGGATCTCTATCTGACCCAGCTGGATATCCGGGAGCTCCAGAAAGCCAAGGGCGCCATCCGGGCCGCGGTCGACGTGCTGATGTCCGATCTCGATCTGCAGCCGGAAGACCTCACCCGGGTGATCCTGACTGGCTCATTTGGAGGACAGGTGGATATCCGCTCCATCCTGGAAATCGGCATGATCCCGCCCGTGGATCCAAATATAGTTGAGACAGCAGCCAATGGGGCAGGATTTGGTGCCGCCATTTTCCTCAGCGAAGAGGGATTTGCCCTGGGAGAGAAGCTTGCCCGCAGGGCAGAACAGGTCGACCTCGATACCAATACCAAATTCCAGCAATTCTACATCAACGGGATGAAGCTGGCACCCTAGCACGAGGGCAGAACACAGTGGCAGACAGCAAACGAAAACCCCTTTCCAAGCGACTTTCCGGTATCCTTCTGGTCATCAGCGCTACCATCTGCTGGGCAACCTCCGGGATCTTCATCAATTTGATCATCAGGCAGAGCGGTCTCTCCCCGGTTGGGCTGGCATTCTGGCGGGATCTGACCACTTCCCTGCTCCTTTTAGCAGGTATTTTGGTCTTTAAGCCAAGTTTGCTGGTCATCAAGAACAAGGATCTTCCCTGGCTGATCGGCATGGGATCGATCAGTATCGGGGTCTTCCACATCTTCTGGAATAAAGCCGTGGTGATGCTCGGCGCTTCCCTGGCAACTGTCGTACAGTGCAACGCGCCTATTTTTGTCACCATCATGGCCTGGTTCCTATTTGGAGAGCGGATCACCATCAGGAAGGTCATCGCCGTCGTCCTGGCCGCCGTGGGAACGGTCCTGGTCTCCGGGATCAGCGGCGTCAATCAGTGGAAGATCGTCCCTTTGGGATTATTGATCGCTCTCGGCTCCGCAATTACCTATGGCTCCCTGAGCCTGTTCGGCAAGAAACTCCGGGGTGATTACAGCGCCTGGACGATCCTGTTCTACTGTTTTGTCTTTGCCAGTCTGACCCTGTTCATCGTCCAGCTGGGCAGACCGGATCCCTGGCCAGTCGGGTCGAATATCCTGCCGCTCTTCACAGGGTTTATTCTATTTTCAACCATCGTTGGTTTCGCCCTGTATACGACATCCCTGGACTACCTCCCTGCCAGCGTAGCTTCCATCACTGCCACCTCCGAGATCCTGTTCGCCTCCATCCTGGCCTATATCGTTCTCCAGGAGAGGATGGACCTGTGGCAGATCCTGGGAGCAGTGCTGATCATCATCGGGGTCATCCTGGTGTCCCTGGCCAAAGAGAACACCAGCGGGGAGAGTTAGCTGGATGGCTGAGTTTGTCCTGGGAATCGATACCGGTGGAACCTACACCGACGGCGTTCTGATCCGCCGCGGAACGCGGGAGATCATCAAAACCGCCAAAACCTTGACCACTAAGCCTGATCTCGCGCAAGGCATCCTGGAGGCCTTGAACCAGCTGCTGCCGGAGGACCCTGCCGAGATCAAACTGGTGGTGATCTCCACCACACTGGCAACCAATGCCATTGCCGAGGGAAAAGGACAACCGGTAGCCCTGTTCCTGCTGGGCTACGATCCCGAATTGGTCCAGGGTTTCTCGCTTGAATCCCGCTTCGCCACCTCCAGCTACCATTACTTCCAGGGAGGCCATGACCTATATGCCAACGAACAGGCCCCTCTGGATACAGCCGGCATCCAGAGAACGGTCGAGCAGGTCAAGGACAAGGTAGAAGCT
Source organism: Anaerolineales bacterium (assembly GCA_045888315.1). Classification (GTDB taxonomy): domain Bacteria; phylum Chloroflexota; class Anaerolineae; order Anaerolineales; family UBA11858; genus B10-G9. The sequence goes on from JBGCVQ010000130.1 coordinate 26,111, forward strand.
TTCGCTGTTTCTGGTTATTTCAGCCCCTTCAATGCCAGCCATGAAGAACAAGCCTACCGGATCATCGCTGACCTGACGGATCTCCCTGTTGTCCTTGGACACGAACTCTCCATGCGCCTGGACTCCGTGCAGAGGGCGACCACTGCCAGCCTGAACGCTTCCCTGCTCAGCCACCTGCAGGGCTTCATCCAGGCCATGGAAGGCTCCTTGCGAGAGCGAAAGATCTCGGCTCCCTTGATGGTTGTCCGCGGAGACGGCGCACTCGTCGGAGCAGAGACCGCCCGCACCAGACCGATCGAGACCGTGCATTCCGGCCCGGCAGCCAGTGCGATCGGGGGACGCTTCCTGGCAGAGGTCGACAAAGCCCTGGTGATCGATATCGGCGGAACCACAACGGATATCGCCCTCATCGATGGCGGACAGGTCCAGGTCCGCGAGGAAGGCACCACCGTGGGCGAATATCGCACAGCCGTGCGGGCTGCCCGGATCCACTCCCTGGGTTTAGGTGGGGACAGCTTCATCCGCGTCAATGTTGAGGACCACCTGGAAATTGGCCCCTCCCGGGTCAAGCCCCTGGCCTCCCTGGCTGAAGATCATCCAGTTGTCTTGCGGCACCTCAACAAATTAGCTGCCGAAAAACACAAGAAACCCAATCCGCGTGATATCGAGTTCTGGTACTTGATCCGCCAACCTTCGCGGACGGTAGCCGATCCCCGCGCCAGGCAAGTGATCGAACTCCTCCAAGGTGGACCCCTCAGCGTGCCCAAAGTGCTGGAAAAGCTGGAGGTCTTCCACCCCCTGCAAAGCGGTGCCTCATCCCTGATCCGGGAAGAGGTCATCGGGGTTGCCGGTCTGACTCCGACCGATCTTTTCCATGTCAGGGGAGATTTCACACCCTGGAATCAGGAAGCCGCCCGCCTGGGAACTCAGCTGATGGCTACTCACCTCCAGACAGGCGTTGATGAATTCATCGACCGCGTGCTCGATCAAATGGTCACCCGGATCGCCCGGGAAACCATCACCTATCTGACCGGACAGTCCTTGGAGCCTGCTCCTTACTATACCCGGCCGGATGATCTGGGATTGTGGCTTTTCGAAGAGAATGCCAGCGTGAAGGACCCTTACCTGGGGTGCGAGATATCCTTGAAAATGCCCCTGGTCGGCATCGGGGCTCCTGCCAACCTTTTCCTACCCCAGGTCGCTAAGCTGCTGCACACCAAGTATATTTCCCCACCCAACTACCAGGTCGCCAACGCAGTCGGCGCGGCAGTCGGCAGCCTGATCGCGACCCAGGAAGCCTGGGTGATCCCCCAGTCGCGTAATCTACGCACAGTGGGATATTATGTGCAGGCAGCGAACAGTCGGGAGCGTTTCCGGACTCTCCAGGAAGCCCTGGAGTTCGCGGAAAGGACAACTCGCGAAACCGTCTTCCAGCATGCCCAGCAAATGGGCATCCAGGATCCAGTCATCAAGGTCGATCAGCTGCCAGACGGAGCGGAAAGCTTCCGGGTCCGGGCTGTGGCAGCTGGAAGCCCTGCTCCGGGGATAACTCTCCAGC
>JBGCVQ010000131.1:0-11503 GCA_045888315.1 Anaerolineales bacterium
ATCCGACCGCATTCGATCCCCAGGTCCTTGCGCTCTATCAAATACGACAGCTCCGCAATCTGTGAGGTATCCAGGTCAATGTCGTACGCCTGTGAGAGGGCCCGGATAAAAGCGATGCATAAAGCTGTAGACGATGACATGCCTGCGCTGACCGGAATCTGGGAATTGATGACAGCTTCGAACCCAGTGGGGATCCTCCCTTTGAGCCGTGTAACCACTGCTTTCAGGTACTTTAATGGCGTATCGAGGACCAGGTGGTCCCCCAATCTAAAGGTCTCTTGGAAATCGATGTCCTCGGCATTGAGGATGACAGCATCGTCCTCCCGTCGGGTCAAGGTGATGGTGAGAAAGGCATCGATGGCGGCAGCAATCACCGGCTTCTCGATCAGATCGACGTTATCCCCCAGCAAACAGATCCGTCCTGGGGCTCGCGCTACGATAGGTGGGATACCCGGCTTATTCAATGGCAACCTCCACGTTCGAGTAGAAAATGACAGATACTACAGGCCAGATATTGTGGGATTCAGTCCTGATTATAACATTAATGTTGGTTTTGTTATTGTAAATGTTATGTTTATGTTCTTGTATTATTATGTTTGCTATGATATCATACAGGAAACGCCAACTTAATCTGAATATCCCGCCTGGAATTCAAGGATATAGGGGAGGGTTCACAATGTCAGCAGCAGGAGAACAAATCCGATTATCCCGTTTATTCAATGGGGCTGAGAAAGCTGTAGTGGTGGCTGTCGACCATGGACTATACTTTGGTCCCCTTCCTGGACTGATAGACCTGCCATCTGTGATTGGTAATCTAAGCCATGCTGACGGGATCCTGCTCAGTGCTGGCATGGTATCCCATTGCGTGGATTTCTTCCAAAAGCGGAACGCTCCTTCGATGATCGTGCGCTTGAATTGGGCGACGAATTATGTTGCCTCCTTGAATTATAAGCACTCCCATTCTGTGCCTCTGCTGTCTGCCTCAGAGGCTGTTGGACTGGGTGCCGACCTGGCAATTGCCAGCCTGACATTGCGTACACCAGACGAAGCCGAGGATGCCCGAAATGTAGAGCTTTTCGCCAGTTACGTCCAGCAAAAAACCGCAGTGGGTATTCCCTTGATTTGCGAGGTTTACCCTATTGGAGGAGATCATGCCAAGCCTGAGGACCTCCAGGACATAGTTGCCCTGGGCTGCAGGATGGCTGCTGAGCTCGGTGCGGACCTGATCAAGACCTTCTACACTGGAAAGGGATTCAGCCAGATCGCTGCCGCAACACCGATCCCAATTTTTGCACTGGGAGCGCTCAAGAAGCCTACAGAGAAGGATGCTCTGATAGCGGCTGCTGATGCCGTTAGTAATGGGGCCAGGGGCGTGGTATTTGGCCGCAATGTCGTTCAGGCGAAAAACCCCGAGAAGCTCCTGGATGCCCTCAATGAAGTGGTGAAATCAGGTGCCGCGCCAGATACAGCGGCCGCAAAGTTCGATATCAGCTGAAATGACTCTCTTAGTGAGCGTTGACGTAGGCACGACATCCGTCAAGGCAGGCGTTTATTCCGCCGACGGAACAAGACTCTGTGTTTCCCACCAGGATTACAGATTATCAACTCCTGCAGTGGATCGGGTGGAAATGGATCCGGAGGGGTATTGGTCAGCAGTGATCGCCGCAATCAAAGAAGTGATCAGTGCGGACAGCGTCAATCCTCAGGAGATCTCCGGGATCGGAGTTTCCAGCCAGGGAGAGACCCTGATATCCCTCGATAGATCTGGGACTCCTCTTTCTCCCGCTATTGTATGGCTGGACAAACGTGCCACAAAAGAAGCCCGGGAATTGACTGCCAGATTTGGACCCGAGCTGTATGATCTTACGGGCATTCCAGAAGTCAATCCTACCTGGACAGCCTGCAAGATCGCCTGGCTGAAAACCAACCAGCCTTCCGTGTATAAGCAAGTTTATAAATTCCTGCTGGTTCAGGACTTCATCGTTTACAAACTAACAGATAATTTCGTGACAGAAGGGTCGATATCCTGCACAACAATGCTTTTCGATATCATCCATCAGTGCTGGTGGCCTGAGGCGTTGGAAGCAGTTGGCTTGGAAGCAGGAAGACTGGCGGATGTCTCCCTGCCCGGGAAGATCGGCGGCTACTTGACTCAGCCAGCAGCGGAGATCCTGGGACTGCCCTCGGGTATCCCGGTCGTGTTGGGTGGTATGGACCAGGCTGTCGGAGCTGTCGGTGCCGGAAATATCATCCCGGAAATGGTTTCTGAGACGACTGGAGGTGCTTTAGCCATCCAGGTCACTCTTTCAAGTCCTGATCTTGATCCGACCAGGCAGGTCCCGGTCTATCTCCACAGCGTACCCGGAAAATACCTGTTCGTTCCTGTTTGCGAAACCGGGGGTATGGCCCTGCAGTGGTTCCGTGATGTGTTTTGTGCTGAGGAAACCGACCTGGCAGTGAGAGAGGGAAAGAACGCTTACGACTTGATCACCAGCCAGGCGGAGGGAGTGGATCCGGGATCCGATGGCCTGATCATGCTGCCCCATCTGGTGGGTGCGTTCAGTCCGGAGTACAATCCGCGCGCAAGGGGTACTTTTGTTGGATTTACTTTGTATCACCGAAAAGCTCACTTCATCCGGTCGGTGCTTGAGGCTATTGCCTATATGCTTCGCCGGAATTTGGAGCTGATCCAGGGATCAGGTATTGAAGTGAAAGAGATCCGTTCCACAGGAGGCGGTGCAGCGAGTCTCTTGTGGAGGCAGATCAAATCTGATGTTTGCCAGATGCCAGTCGTTACCCTGGCTGATAACGATACGGCTCTGCTGGGAGATGCGGTATTGGCAGCGCTGGCGATCGGTTTGTATGGATCGCCCGAGGAAGCTGTTGAGAAGATGGTGGCCACCGCTGCTAGAACAACACCATCGCTGGAGAATGCCGCTGTTTATGAGGATGCTTATCAGCGCTACTGCCAGCTTAACGATATTTTGAATCCATATTTCCGGGGGTTGAAGTTGGCCGATTCGCTTGGATGACAGCTTATTGCTTGAGGATATCTTTTCTTAGATTCAGAGGAGGATGAGCATGGGTACCAAACCGAAGATTGGATTATTTGTGACTGCCTTGCTGGAGGATGACTATAACAAAACTGGTCATATGAGGCCGAAGATGAGCCAGGCCACAGATAGGATCGCAAAGATCCTCGCCCCTTACGGGGAGATCATCAACCCCGGATTTGTTGAATACGAACCCGATGCCGATAAAGCGACCCAGGTATTCAATTCCTCAGAAGTGGATCTGATCATAGCCATCGAATTGGCGTATCAAAAGGGGATCATTCCCATGAGGACCCTCCTGAGAGTGAATGCTCCCATTCTGGTTTGGAACACACAGCAGATCCGGCGCCTTCCCGAGGATGCTGATTTTGACATCATCATGGAGAACTCAGGCATGGCAGGCCTTCCTGAACTTACCAGCGCCTTAATCAGGAGCGGCGTTCCGTTTGAGCTGCTCACCAGCCATATCGATGACCCGGATGGGTTGGAGCAGATCGGCCAGTATGCAAGAGCAGCCGGCGCTATCCACAGGCTGGAGAAAATGCGCATTGGTGTGATCGGCCATCCTTTTGAAGGGATGACTGACCTGATGGTGGATTATTTGAGCTTGCGGGACATGATCGGACCGGTTTGCTGGCCGCTTGAACCTGAAAAAGTCGCAGTCGCTGCCGCGGGGATGGATGAAAAGCGGGTCAAGCAATTCATGAAAGACCAGGCAGCCTTGTACGACGCAAGTGAAATGCCGGAAGACCTGTTCGATCTATCCAGCAGGTTGACCCTGGCTATGCTGGACATGGCGAAGGAATATAAATTCGATGCCCTGGCAACATTCGATCAGATTTGGCTGACCGACCCCCGGGTAGGCATCATTCCCAGCTATGGAACAGGAATCCTCTGTGCAGAAGGGATCCCGGTAGCAACGGAAGCAGATGTGACCACTTTGACCGCGATGATGATCCTGCAGGAGTTAGCGGGTCAGGTGACATTCCTGGAAAATTATGTGATCGACTTTGACGAGGATGCCATCATCCTTTCCCATGACGGACATGGCAATCCTGCCCTGGCGGCGGACCCCAAGCAGGTCCATATCAAACCAAGTATCTATTATGAAGGTGTAAACGGGCGCGGTGCGGGTTTGGAGTTCGCTTATAAACCGGGGGATGTGACGATCTTGTCCTTGATCCCTCTGGGGGATGGTGAGTGGCGGTTGATCGTTGGAGAGGGCGAATCACTGCCAATCACTCCCCGACCGGTTGCCGCTCCCCAGATGCTCTTCCGCTATAAATATGGCTCCATCGTGGATTTCTGTGATCGCTGGTTGCTGGCAGGTTCTCCCCATCATATGGCCCTGGCTTATGGACATCTTGCCGATCAGGTGGAGAAAGTCGGGAATCTGCTGGGAGTGGAAGTGATCTCGGTCTGAGATACGGCTTGGCTTAAGCGGCGTTCACCTGAGGAGAGATCGATCCGGGTCTCAATCGGAAAGGATGATCGTTTCCCGGCATATTGTCACAACGAAGGCGAAGGGCGGAGGATCTCTTCTCAGGTTCTTGTTCGTGAAGTGAGAGAGCGGGAATGATCTATATCAATTCGAACCAGGTGAAGCTTGATGACCAGGAAAGGCTGCTGCCTTGGCGCACCTATGATCAGGTTGTCTGGCTGGCGATGGATTTCATCCGCCGCTGTCCCGCAGATCCCAGGACAAGCCTTCCCTGGTACCTGGCATACTCCTGCTTCTGGACTGATCCCCTGCGGCCGGTAGACTGGCCTGATAATCCGGCGGGGAAATTTGCCATGGCTGCAGAAACCCTGGTCCGCTACTACGCTTACTCGGGAGAGAGCTGGTATACCGATATAGTTCGGACAATGCTCAAGCGCCTGATCGCCTACCACACGGCTGCCTCAACAGACTGGGCGGGTTTGCCTTTCTCATCGGCAGAACCGGGTTTTGGAAATTACTTTGGCGCCAGGGCAGATGGCCATTACGTCACGGAACCAGACAAGGTCGCCCAAGCTGCCCTCGGTTATGTAAATTTCTATAAACTCACGGCGGAGGAGGAATTCCTCACTCATGCCTGCCACTGCGCGGATGTGTTGGCGGAAAAGGTTGGAGATGGTGCTGAGGATGAATCTCCCTGGCCCTTTCGGGTCGATGTCCGGAATGGGGCGGTTGTGGAGGCATACACCAGCCACGTTATCCCTGCAGTCCGCCTTTTTGACGCTTTGATAGAGCTGGGTCTGGATACCGGCGCCCGCTATCAGGATACCAGGGAGATCGCCTGGTCCTGGTTGATGGAATACCCGCTCCGCAACCAGTGCTGGAAGGGCTATTTTGAGGACATCCGCCAGGATCAAGAGAATCAGAACAGGGAACAGTACAGTGCCTTGGAAACAGCCAGGTATCTATTGGAAAACCAGGATCGGGACCCAGGCTGGAGATCTCACTCCCAGGGCATCATCGAATGGGTTCTTCAGACCTTCGGCGCTGAACCCTTCTTCGGGGCAGTTCCGATCCATGAACAGAAATTCTGTTTTCATGTGATGGGAAGCCATACTGCCAGATATGCCTCGGTTTGTGCTCTGTATGCCAATGCTACAGGTGACCGTGATTACGCGGAGCGGGCGCTGCGGTCGTTCAACTGGAGCACATATATGGCAGACGATCAGGGATGGGTCCGCGTGGGAATCGATGAGCCGGATTATCACAACCAATGCTGGTTCACGGATGGTTATTTTGATTATGTGCCGCATCTCCTGGAGGGCATGGCTCTGCTGCCAGAGACTGCCCCTGCGGACCAGGATCACCTGCTGAAATCTTCATCGATCATCAAGAGCATAGATTACCAGCCTCGCCGGATCAGTTATCAGACTTTTGATACTTCAGCTGAGGAATTGCTGAAGCTGACATTCAAACCTGCAGCTATCAGCTGTAAAGGTCAGAGGCTGGCAGAAATTGAGGACCCCTCCGAATCAGCAGGTTGGAAGTTCGATGCTCAAAGGTGCTTGCTGCAAGTGTCCCATCTGGCACCTGAGGTGGAAATCTATGGGAACTAGGGATCAGGTATGAAAATGAAATCAAAGCGCTCGACCCATGCTGCCCAAAAAGGAAACTGGTTGGATTGGATCCCGATCTTACCTTTTTTGCTGCTATGTTTTGCGATCATGATCCTGCCCCTGTTCTTCATGCTCTGGGGAAGTTTTACTGGGGCTGATGGTCAGTTCACCCTGGACCATTACGCCAAGATGCAGGCTTCTATCTATGCCAAATCTTTTAAGAACAGCATCCTGCTTTCCGGGGTAACGGCGATCATCGGGGTTGCTTTCGGAACTGTTGTAGGGTATTTCGTCTGCCAGCTGAAAAGTAAAAGGGCTCAAGAACTGGTGACTGCCCTGTGCGATGTCACTTCCAACTTCTCAGGGGCTCCCCTGGCCTTTGCGTTTATCGTCGTTCTGGGCAGCAATGGTGTCCTGACCCTGGCACTTCAAAAGTATTTTGGATTGAGCCTATATCCTGAATTCAGTATCTATTCCTTCTCCGGGTTGATACTTTCCTATTCATATTTCCAGTTCCCCTTGATGGTCTTGTTGATCATCCCGGCAATTGCGGGATTGAGGAAGGAGTGGAAGGAGGCTGCTCTAGGACTGGGGGCATCTAATCTTCAATATTGGCGGCATGTGGGCATTCCCATCCTTTCTCCAGCGATTGCTGCTGGGCTGCTGCTGCTGTTCGCTAATGCTTTCGGAGCCTATGCGACCGCTTATACGCTGACAGAGTTCCGCTATCCTCTGGTCACCCTGCAGATCGGATTCCTGATGAAGGGGGAGGTTTTCCGGGATCCTGGGGCTGGAGACGCCATGGGAATCCTGGCTTTGTTATTGATGAGCGTTTCGATCCTGCTCTACCAGTTCGTTTCTAAACGGGGAATCAAATGGCAAAAATGAAAAAGAGGGCCGTTATGCCTGGCGTGTTCATCGGGGGATTCCTGCTGTACATGCTGATCCCGATTGTAGCCACGTATATGTTCTCCGTCGCTACTCGATGGGACCGGAGCATCCTGCCTGAGGGTTTGACCTTCGAGTGGTATAAGACGGCCTTCGCGGACCGGTGGTTCCTGATCGTGTTCAAGCATTCTTTGGTGATTTCCTTGAGCACAGTGGTAGCGTCCATGGTTATCATCGTTCCCACTGCTTACTGGGTGCATTTGCGGGTCCCTAAAGCCCGCCCGATCCTGGATTTCATCAGCACATTGCCTTTTGCCATTCCGGGTGTTGTCCTGGCTTTGGGCCTGATCAGGCTTTATGCCAGGCCCCCCTTGATGCTTGCCAGGACGCCAGCGATGCTGGTGGCTGCCTATGTGATATTCACCATGCCGTTCATGTACCGCCCGGTTGTGAACAGTCTAAAAGCGGTCAATATCAAGGTGCTGACAGAGGCCGCTCAGAGTCTGGGATCGTCCTGGATCAGGACCATGAGCCAGGTCATTTTGCCGAATATCATGCCCGGGATCATCAGCGGGGGTTTGTTGGTATTCGCTACCATATTTGGAGAATTTACTATCGCGACATTCCTCGTCGGTGCCAGATTCAAGACTTTTCCGATGCAGCTTGTGTACTTCACCCGCAGGGACGGAAGAATAGCGTCTGCCTACTCGGTGATCAGTTTTACCATTGCTTGGGTCAGTTCCCTGGTCATCCTCTGGATTGCTACAGGATGGGCAAAGCGCTCCAGCTCTGGCGGGAACGTGGTTGGTAAGGATATCAGTTCTAGATGATGGGAGACGGTCAATGAGTTATCTTGATCTTATAAACCTCAGGAAGTCGTTTGATGGAACCGTAGCGGTCCGGAATTTCAATCTCCAGGTTGAAAAGGGCGAGTTTGTCTCACTCCTGGGGCCATCAGGTTGTGGGAAGACAACCACCCTGAGGATGATCGCCGGATTTGAGAACCCGGACGCAGGGAAGATTGTCTTGTCAGGAGAAGAGATCACGTCCATTCCCTCAAATCAACGAGGCATGGGAATGGTATTCCAATCCTATGCCCTTTTCCCCAATATGACGGCCTGGAGCAATATCGCATTCGGCTTGCGAGTCCATCGCGTGTCTTCAGCGGAGATCAAGCGCAGGGTCAATGAACTGCTGGATCTTGTGGGGCTCTCAGATGAGGGGCATAAATTTGCAAGCGAATTGAGTGGAGGACAGCAGCAGAGGGTAGCTCTGGCCCGAGCTCTGGCCATCGAGCCCCGGGTGCTGCTTTTAGATGAACCTCTCAGCGCCCTGGATGCAGTGGTCAGGGTTGCCTTGCGGAACGAGATCCGGCGCATCCAATCTGCCCTTGGCATCACCACCATTTACGTGACCCACGATCAGGAAGAAGCCCTCTCCATTTCAGACCGGGTCGTGGTCATGCGCCAGGCGGAGATCGAGCAGGAAGGTACTCCCGAAGAGATTTACATCCAACCGCGAACACACTTTGTGGCTACTTTTGTAGGAACCATCAACCAGTTCGAGGGAACGGTTATGGACAGCCAGAAAGGCCTGGTTTCCTGCTTTAGCGGGGACCTTGAACTGTTTGTTCCCCCAGATGAAGCTGTGGATATGCAAGCAGGAGAAGCCATCACTGTCTTCGTACGTCCGGAAGAGATCCTGGTCGATAATGCCAAGGATCAAGAGAACTCTTTTCCGGCAGTGTTGAGATCGGTCACATTGTTAGGACCGGTAACCCGGTTGAATCTGGATTATCAGGGCCATTCCATTTATGCCGATATCAGAACCATTGACCGCCATAGGTTCGAAATCAATGAACCTGTCCAGCTTTCATTCAGGAGGGAGTCCTGCAGATGTATGACTGAAGCGGCGCCAGTTAGTAATGATAGCGGCCTAGCACAAACAGAGGAGGTGAAAGGATAAGGGAAAAAATTTCCGTAAAATTTGTAGGCACTTTGCCCATCTTGGGCACCTATTACGATCATTGTACTTGGAGGGAAAAAATGAAGAAAAGAATCTTGTTGAGTTTACTGCTCATCGCTGCGGTAGTGATCTCGATCTCTGCCTGCCAGCCCGCACCTGCTCCTACCGAGGAGCCAGCTGCCCCGGTTGAAGAGGAGGCTGCTCCAGCCGAGGAAGAAGCTGCTCCGGCTGAGGAGGAGGAAGCTGTCGATCCCCTGACAGTCCTTTACGATGCTGCTGTAGCTGAAGGCGAGATCGTCAGCTACGGTTTGCCGGATGACTGGGTCAACTACGGCGGCATGTGGGCCCTGTGGGACAGCAAGTACGGTATCCCGCATCTTGACACCGATATGGGTAGCGGCGAAATCATCGCTGCTCTCCAGGCTGAGGCTGGCGCCGGCGTCGCTGATATCACGGATCTTGGTGTCAACTTTGCTGCCCAGGTCGTTTCCGACGGCCTATCGCAACCCTACAAGCATGCCTACTGGGATGAGATTCCTGATTACGCGAAAGACCCTGATGGCTACTGGTCTGCAGCCTACTGGGGTGCCATCGGATTTTGCGTCAACACTGACTTGATCGAGAATGTTCCCATGAGTTGGGCTGATCTGCTCGATGAGCAGTATGTGGGCAAGGTCTCCATGAAGGATCCTCGGCAGTCCGGAACGGCCAACTCGGTCGTACTGGGAGCCGTCTTCGGCAATGGTGGAGATGAAACCAATGTCCAGCCCGGTTTGGATTACTTTGCACAAATGATCCAGATGGGCATCTTGAATGATGTTTCCCCGGGCACGTCTCAGATCCAGGCTGGCGAAGCGCCGATTGCCTTGTTCTGGGATTTCGATTGCCTGAGCAAAGCTGAGGAGCTGGGAATGCCGCTGCAGCTGGTGATCCCGTCGGACGGCACAGTCGCCGGTCTGTACACCCAGTTCGTTACTGCATCCGCGCCTCATCCCAATGCTGCTAAACTGATGCTGGAGATGGAATTCTCAGATGAAGGCCAGCTGGTTTACGCCCAGGGATTCACGCACCCCATCAGGGATATCGAACTGCCAGCGGACCTGGCTGCGAAGTTCCCGCCAGCTGAAGACTACGCGAATGTCTATTTCCCCAAAGACTTCTCGATGTTGACCAGCGCGGCAGAGAATATCGCCTCGGGATGGGAGAACATCGCTCAATAGCTGTTTAGTTGTTATGAAGTTGATCGCATGGTACGGAAATCTATTATGATTTTCCGTGCCATGCGAAATCAAAACCTGCTTTCAGGCTATCTTCAGGCAGGTGGGCAAGCTCTCTGATGGAGACACTGCCTGTTTTCCACCTGCCTGACAACTCACAATGGCTGCCAAACGTTCCAGGCAATAACCTGTCAACCTCGTCTAATTTAACCCAATGGTACAATCGGTGAAAAGATTATGAATGAACAGCTGAGTGCTCGAAAAAGACGTGAGTTGATCGCCCACCGGATCAGGGATCAGGCCCATGTGAAGGTCACTGACTTGATGGAAGAATTCGGATTGACGGACACATCCATCCGCAGGGACCTGTCAATCTTAGAAGAGAAGGGAATCCTCCAGAGAGTGCATGGTGGGGCTGTATCAACGACAGAAGGCCTTCAAAGCATGGCTCTGGAAGAGCGCATTTTGCATCATGGAAAAGAGAAGAGGATGATCGGCTCAGCTGCAGCAGCCTTGATCAACTCTCACGACGTGATCATTTTCGACTCGGGCACAACGGTATTACAGGCTGCGAAGAAGATCCCGCCTGCTCTGCAGAATTTGGGAACACTCCGGATCATTACCAACTCCACGCTGCTTCTCGATGAAGTGGGTTTATGGGCTACGCCAAATCTTCTGCTGATGGGGGGTATCTACCTCCCAGAACACCGCGCAACAGTTGGGCCAGAAGTCCTGGAGTCCCTCCAGCAAATCTCTGCCCAGAAGGTTTTTCTGGGTTGTGATGGCCTGACACTGGATTCAGGTATCACAACTGCCCATCCCCTGATCGCAGAAGTGGGCCGGGCGATGGCTTCCCGGGCGGACCAGGTTGTGGTGCTGGCTGATCACAGTAAGCTTGGAAAAGCTGGTTTTGTCTCGATCATGCCGGTTGATCATATAGACGTCCTGGTCACAGACTCATTCGCCACAGAGGATGAGATCGCTATGCTGCGGGATAGAGGCGTTCAGGTGATTGTCGCTACCGAAAATCAGTGATCTCTCTCAAGTAGATCTGGATATCGATCGGTGGTCCTAGATCCAGTCTGGCACGAGTAATCCAGGTCAATTCACTCTTACAGGTACTATCTACCGCTCCGAGTAGATGGTTTCCCCTGCCAATTCCAGAACCTATTTGATAACTGGGTATTCACTACCAGGCCTGAGGTGGTGATCTGGATAAGTTCCTTCTATCCAACCCCCCCATAAAACATTATAAAATCCAATATATTGGCTATTGACAATACTGTGTTATACATTGTATAATGTGTAACATGATGATAGAAAACG
>JBGCVQ010000132.1:0-8073 GCA_045888315.1 Anaerolineales bacterium
TTCGGTGAAGTACTTGGTTTATTGACGATCAACAATGCTCCCTTCTAATTTCCAGCATCCAGAATGTGTCGGAAAGCGGTTCCATCGCTTCCGTAGGTATCGCCGATATAAATCAATTCTGTGAGAGGGACAGTGGAATTTCGGAGTTCCTGGGCAGCTTGCAAGATCCGCGCTATCACCCGTCCGTAAACAGCATCAAGATTTCGCGGAATCCGGTTTTCCGAGATCCCCAGGTCCCGACGCAGATCCTGGATGCTGGGTAATGACGGATGGATAGGTTGGAGATCCCGGAACACCGGCTGATCGCCGGACAGATCGGAAGCGGTTCCATTTCCCTTTACAGACCATTCCATCTTCTTCGCCTCGCTGGCTACCAGGACGATCCCTTTTTGAATGGTGAATTAGACCAATCAGTGAATTTTGAAGTCCGCTGAAAACCCCAAAAGAAACCCCCGGTAATCTAAAAACCCTGGCGCCAGCCATAAAGGGAGCTTCCCAGTGATGCTCCCTTTGCGCTTTATTCTGGACCGGTTAGCAAGGTGCGTCCCTGCCGCCTTCATACCATCTGGTCTGCCCGATTCCCATCATCGGCTGGTAAAATCAAGCTGATTGGCCTCATCTATATCGGGTATCGAAAGGAATCATCCATGCGCCGTCCCTTGTTCCTCATCCTGGTTTTCGTCTTCATCGACGTCCTGGGCTTCAGCTTGATCCTGCCCCTGCTGCCTTACTACGCAGCCGACTTCAACGCCTCATCGCTGATGGTTGGCCTGCTGCTCTCCGCCAATGCTTTCACCCAGATGATCGGCGCCCCGGTGCTGGGCCGCCTTTCTGACCGCTACGGCCGCAAGCCGCTGCTGCTCTTGAGCATCAGCGGGACGGTGATCAGCTTCCTGGTCCTGGGCTTCGCCAATTCCCTGGCGGTGCTGTTCCTGAGCCGCATCCTGGACGGGCTGCTGGGCGGCAACGTCTCCCTGGCCCAAGCTTACATCACTGACTCCACCACCCGGGAGAACCGGGCCCAAGGCCTGGGCTTGATCGGGGCCTCCTTCGGGGTGGGTTTCATCTTCGGCCCAGCCCTGGGCGGCGCCCTCAGCGCCGGCGGCAATTACGCCCTGCCGGCTTTTGCGGCTGCCGGCCTGGCAGCTCTCAACCTGGTGGGCACCCTGGTCTGGCTCCCGGAATCGCTTCCGCCGGAAAAACGGACGGCACCCGGGACAAAAAAGCCGCCCAAAGTCTCCTTAGGCGCCCTGCTGGAAGCCTTGCGGCGGCCCTGTGTCGGTCCCCTGCTGAGCGTGGTGCTCATCTACGGCCTGGCTTTCACGATCTTCCAGACCATGTTCTCGCTCTTCACTCAAGTCAAATTGGGCTTCACCGCCCAGGCCACCAGCTATGTTCTGACCTACGTGGGCGTGCTGGTTGTCCTGGTCCAGGGCGGCGGCATCCGCTGGCTGAGTGCCAAGTTCAGCGATAAGCAGTTGATCTTTTCCGGCGCGATCTTGCTCACCGTGGGACTGCTGGGCTGGGCATTTTCCAACTCGCTGGCGGTGCTCTTGATCGCTCTCGCCCCCCTGGCGCTGGCTTCCGGGATGCTGCGGGTCTCCACCAACAGCGCCCTGACCAAGAGCGTCCAGCCCACTGAGGTAGGCGGCATCCTGGGACTCTCGGCTTCTTTCAACAGCTTCACTGCGGTGATCGCTCCCCTGATCGGCTCCTTCCTGCTGGCTGAGATCAGCCCGGCCGCTCCGGGCGTGGCAGGGGCGCTGCTGATGGTGGGTGTAGCCCTGCTCACCTGGCGCCGGATCCTTAACACGCCCGACCTGGAGTGCGAGGCCGAGGAAGACCAGATCATCCAACCAGCGGGCTGAACCAATTCAGCCCCCCATCATTCCGGAGTGGTTATGAAATTCAAAAAGACTGTCAAGTACCTGGGAATCGGCCTGGCTGCCCTGCTGGTCGTGGCTGTCCTGGGGTTGTTTGCCTGGTCAAAAACGAGCACCTACCCTGCCAGGGATGTCGCCCTGGCTGCCCTGGAATCCGGGGATGGGGTGGCTGTCAGCCAGGATCAGTGGATCACCTTCACACCTGAAGAGGGGGCCGACATTGGTTTGATCTTCTATCCGGGCGGACTGGTAGAGCCGGCCGCCTACGCGCCAGTCTTGAGGCAGATCGCGGCACAGGAGGTCCTGGTGGTCATCACCCCCATGCCGCTCAATCTGGCGATCTTCAACACCGGGGCTGCCGACGCGGTCATCCAGGCCCACCCGGAGATCTCGACCTGGATCCTGGCCGGGCATTCGCTGGGAGGCGCCGCGGCTTCGATCTATGCTGAATCGAACCCAGACCGGATAGCCGGCTTGGCGCTGTGGGATTCCTATCCTCCCGACAGCTCCGACCTCTCCGATAACGATCTGCCTGTCCTGTCGATTTACGGAACTACCGATGGCATTCCGAACACGGATAACTTCGACGCCAAAAGAGATCTGCTTCCAGCCAGCACCGAGTTCGCCGCTCTGGAAGGAGCCAGCCACGCCCAGTTCGGCGATTACGGCCCCCAGAAAGGCGATGTCTTACCTACTCTCAGCTTGGCTGACCAGCATCAGCGGGTCACTGAGATCATGTTAGATTTCATAGAACAACAATGACGACTGTCTCGGATTCCAACAAGATTGCCAGGAAGACGCCTGCCCTGGCTTTTTTCCTGTCTATCGCCATCCTGGGCGCCTTCACAGCCCTGGGTGGACCGGCTCTTCCCAGCCTGGCAGACAACACCTCCAGCACCCTGGAGCAGATCAGCCTTTACTTCGTCCTGGGTTCCCTGGGTTATTTGCTGGGTTCTCTGCTCGGGGGCCGGGCTTATGACCGGCTGGCAGGGAACAGGCTGCTGGCGCTGACCCTGCTGGGAGTTGCCGTCAGCGGCGCTCTGATCCCCACCGCTCACCGTCTCCAGTGGCTGTTACTGGCCCAGTTTATCCTGGGCTTGGCGCAGGGAGCCAATGACGTTGGCTGCAACACCCTGCTGCTCTGGGCTCACGGCGAAGATGTAGGTCCCTACATAAACGGCTTGCATTTCTCTTTTGGCGTGGGGACCGCGATTGCGCCGCTGGTCCTGGCTGGATTCATTGCTCTGGGAAGCGGGATCCAATGGGCTTTTTGGGTCTTCACGGTCATGTCGCTCCCCGTGGTCGCCTGGCTCTGGACTCTCCCTGAAGCGCCAACCACTGTCCAGCATACCTCAAACTCCAAGCCAACAGCTGCACTCTTCCCGGTTATATTCCTGGTCCTGGCCTTTGTGTTCTATGTTGGGGGAGAAGTTGGATTTGGCAACTGGATCTATACCTATGCACTGGAACGGGGCTTGGGGACTGTTATCACCTCAGCCTACCTGACTTCTGCCTTCTGGGGGACTTTCACCGCTGGGCGCTTGCTGGGCGTGTGGATCTCCTCCCGGTTTAGGCCTATCCCAGTCTTGGTCGTAGATCTCTTGGGCAGTCTGGTCAGTTTAGTTGTGATCTTCCTTTGGCCGGGATCTGCCTCTGCCCTCTGGATTGGTGCTGTTGGCTGCGGGCTGTTCATGGCCTCCGTTTTCCCGACGATGCTGGTGCTGGCCGGGGAGCGTTTGGAGGTCAGCGGCAAAGTAACCAGCTGGTTCCTGGTTGGTGGAGGAGCTGGCAGCATGATCATTCCCTGGGTCATCGGGCAGTCATTCCCGCGTTTTGGTCCGTTATCAATGCCCTCGCTAGTTGCGGCAGCGATGCTCTTGAATTTGGCTGCGGTGCTGGCCTTTGCTTCCAGGACAAACCCCCTCAATAACTGACCAAACCGTGAAGCGGGATTGATACAAGGTTTTTGTTAAGCCCGAGGTTGGGTGTACCTCGGAGGTCCTACCTACCTCGGAGGTCGAATAAATCCCGGATCGCACTTGGCCAATTGCCATCCTTATAAACATTCCAAGTTTCCTGGTGGTCAGTGCTGTCGCCAGGCGCCAGCTTTACCAGCGGTCCCACAGTCTCCAGCTCGATCGTCCCTGGGTCGCAGTAGATCTGGTGGGATGCTCCTCGATCCGGGTATTCCTTTCCTTCCAGGTAGACCGATCTTTTGACGAACAAGGTCTCATTTTGGCTATACGCAAGCCAGCCAGCAGGGTTGGGGGCACCGATTTTCAACATCCCTTCAGCCACTTGTGCGCGGATGAATACACCTTCATTGGTGATCTGCAGGTAGGGCGACTCGAGATCCGTGTAGGGCCAGACAATCAACTGTCGATCTGGCGCTGTGCCGTGGAGGCCTTTTTCCCCGGCAAAAAGAGGGAGCAGTCCCACGCCGCCCGGCTGCAGCATAGTCACCGCCCAGGGCGCCAGCTCGATTGGCTCCCCACTCTCGTTGACCAGCTGATGCCTAATGGTGACTTCAGGGCTCTCGGATTCCAGCCTTACCTGCCAGGATTTCTGGAGGCCAGCCCTGTCCGTTTCCTGGTGGATATCCAATCCCTTTTCTTGCTGGGTGATCTCAAGCGGCCGGTCATCTTCCGCATAGGTCACCTTCGGCCGCTCCGGGGCTGCCCACAAACGGTGCCCTCCCCGCAGGGAAAAGGGAATCTGGCCCGGGACAGGGATCCGGGCCTCTGGCAGCACTGCCAGCAAATTCGGACCTGACTCTAAGCTCAGCTCCATGATCCGCGGGCCAAAACCCTCCGGGATAAATATACGAAGGGAGGGATTGTATATCTCCCATCCGATGTCGCTGCCAACCGCGGTTCTCTTGACCGTCACCATACGTTTCTCCTCTCCCGGAAGAGCTATTTTAGCTCTCCATGCGCGGAGATGAATTCCTCGACCGTTTTCCTCGAAGGCATGGCCGGGATCGCTCCCGGATGCAGCGAGGTCAGGGCGCCGACCGCATTCGCAAAGGATACTGCCTCTTTGATCCGGCTTTCTTCAAGCAGGTCCTCCCAGAGTTCTCCGGTACCGATCTGGGTCAGCAAGCCCGCCATGAAAGCATCGCCGCAGCCGACTGTATCCACGCTCTTCACTGGATACGCCGGGACAAAGCCACCGCCGTCTTGGAGTTGAAAATAACTGCCGGCAGCGCCCAGGGTGATGACAACCAGCCGGGGTCCTCGCTCAACCAGCTCCCGGGCGGCCAGCTCGACTAGGCTCAAATCGTCCGGTCCTAACCCGGCCTTTCCCGTCAGTAAGCTAGCCTCGAATTCATTGACTTTCAGCAGGTCGACACCAGGCAGGATCCTTCCCATTTCCTGGAGAGCCTGCTCGGGGCTGCGCCACAGAGCAGCCCGGTAATTGATATCGCAGGAGATGATAGCCCCAGCCCTCCTGGCGATGCCTACCGCTTCCCAGACAGTCCCCCGGCAGGGTTCATCCGTCAGGCTCACCGTACCAAAATGGAAGACCCTCCCGGATTCCAGCAAGGAGTGATCCAATTCCGAGGGTGTGAGTCTTTGGTCCGCACCTGGGTTGCGGTAGAAGACGAACTCTGCCGAATCCGGGTCAGGCAGGGCCACCAGGGCCAGTGTGGTCCGAGCCTGGCTGTCAAAGCGCAGTCCCGTAATATCGACCCCTTCCCCGGCGAGCACCTCAGCCAGGTAGGTCCCAAAATGGTCCTGTCCAACCTTGCCGATGAAGGCGCTCCTGGCGCCCAGTCGACTGGCTGCCACGGCCACATTGGCTGGAGCTCCGCCTGGCATGGGGTGAAAACTGCGCACCTCTTTCAGCGGTACGCCCACCTCTCCTGGGATCATGTCGATCAAAAGTTCACCCAGGACAACGAGCTGGAAATCTTTGGCTTCAGCGTTGTCTTTCCGGGGGGTTCTTTTACCTTTCATAACTGGAGGGGCAGCCGTTTTAGAAGACCAACCAGGCTGCTCATTCAATCATATCGATGAAGAGCTTGACCAGGGCGGGATCGAATTTCTTGCCTTCCTGGTTGCGTAGATACTGAAGGACCTTGTCCTTCGGCCAGGCTTTGCGGTAGGGGCGGTCAGCCCGCAACGCATCCCAATTATCTACGATCGCGAAGATCCTGGCAGCCAAGGGGATCTCCTCCCCTGCAAGACGGAAAGGATAGCCTGTGCCGTCCCAGCGCTCATGATGATAGACCGGGATATCCATGGACTTTTCAAGGAACGGGATGTCCTTCAGCAGTTTGTGTGCGTTGAGCGGGTGCTTCTCAACCTCTCGCCTTTCCTCATCGGTTAGCGATTCTGGTTTATTAAGCAGGATTTCGTCGACACCCATCTTCCCGATATCGTGCAGCAGAGCACCCCGTCGGTTATGCTCCAGCTCATCGCCATCCAGACCCAGTTTTTCCCCCATTTTGAGAGTCAGTTCGATCACCCGCAGACTGTGCCCTTCCGTTTCTCTGTCAAATAACTCGAGAGCCTTTCCCCAACCCTTGATGGTTTGATCGTAGGACTCCCTGAGTTTGATCTCTGAGTCGATGATCCTCTTGAAATTCCTCTCCAACGTATCTACTGTGATCCAGATCACCACCCCACAGATCAACAACAGCGTTTGAAGCGTCAAGAAATTCGGCAGCAGGACGGTGATCGCCCCACCGAATGGAGTGATGCGGCCGATTACTGTCAGCCAATACAACACACCGATTTCAGCCAGGAACAGTCCCGTCAAGTATGGGATGAAACGCTTGCCTAGAACCAGGCCCCCAATTGTGATCAACAGTGGGAAGACAATCGTTGAGTTGTCGTTGATCCCGCCGGAGGCTACCATATTGATCAGCACAACAATCGAGATCGAGATCACCAACCCCACCCCGGCGATGTGGATATATCCCTTATTGTATACCCAGTACAATCCAGCCGTGAAAAAGAACAAACCAGCTACTGAAAGAGTGGCATAATTCACTCCTCCACTTAAGACATTGATAGCAATCATGGCAATTGCCAGCATGGCTGCAACGAAAATCGTATTGAGGACCTGGGAGAGATTTATCATCTCCTCAAATCGCGTCCGCTTCAGTGGAGCTAAAACCCAGGGCTGTTTCATTTTTCTTCTACCAAACCGAATTTGCCTACCATGTCTATAAACTGCTGAACGACACCAGGATTGAATTTCTTTCCAGACTGATTCCGGATGTGTTTCAGTGTCTTTTCGTCTGTCCAGGCCTTTCGGCAGGGCCGATCGCTGCGCAGGCTGTCCCAGCAGTCCACAACTGAGAACAGCTGGGCAGAATAAGGAATCTCGTCGCCTTGCAGCCGATCAGGGTACCCCTTCCCGTCGTAGCGCTCGTGATGACAGGCGATGATCTCCCGGGCGCCTTCCAAATATTCGATATCCTGGACCAACCCTTCCCCCAGTCGGGTATGCGTTCGCATCAGCGTCTTTTCCTCCGGATCATGCGCTTCAGACTTAAGCAGTATCGATTCTGGGATACCCATTTTCCCAATATCATGCAGCAGGGAACCCTGCCTGATGATCTTTATCTGGTCAGATTTCAATCCAACATGTTCCGCGAATAAACAGGACAGGGAAGACACCCGCGCACTGTGGCCAGGCTCTTCCCGCCTCCGGAGTTCAAGCGTTTTTGCCCAGGCAATCAATGTCTGGGTATACGCCTCTTCTAAATTCCGTTCCGACTCCAGGATCCGCACCACCGCTTTTTCAATGATATCGATCACCAACCAAACGATATAACCCGTGACCAGAATGATGATGATCGTTGTGATTGTATCCTCGAGGTTGAGCTGGACCGCGCCTTCGAATGGCTGAACGATCCCTGCCTGGGCGAAAATATAGATCAGACAGATCTGACCCAAGGAGATGCCCGTGACCAAGACAGATGAACCCTTTCCAAACAACAAACCAGAGAACACGATCATCAACGGATAGACCACCATGGCTTCGTCGTAGATGCCGTGTCCAATACTCACGTTAAAGGTGATTACAATCGACACCAGGAGATAAAGCAGAAATCCAGCAAACTGCGGATGCCCAATCCTTTCCAGGATCAGCAGCAGGCCGGAGACTGCTCCCATCATCAGTAATGACAGCGTGGTCTCCTGCCACCCTCTTGCAGCCCAAAAGACAACACCAATTA
>JBGCVQ010000133.1:0-28613 GCA_045888315.1 Anaerolineales bacterium
AATGAGGACGATTGGGACAATGACGGTGGAACCCAGACCGAGGAACCACCCAACTGCGGTTTGTAGGATTTGCATGTTATTTCTCCTTAGATGATGGATTGGATTTCAGGACGTATTCAACGACCGATCAATCCTTGATCAGTTCAACGATTTCGTCCAGTGCCTTTTTCTTCTCATCTTTTGTGCCGATCAAGAAGGGCATGCCCTTGAGCTGGGGCACGTCAAACTCCCGGTAGATCTTCATCATACACACTACCAGGTCCATCCGACCGATATATTTATCGATGTCAGCAATGAGAATTCGTTTCACTTCCACGTCGAGGCCTTCTGCTTCCATACGCTCTTTGATCATATCCTCGGCAATGGTAGAGGTGTTGATACCGGCTCCACAAGCCACGACTATTAGTTTGCTCATATTTTTCTCCTAGTCCTGCAAATTCCTTCCCCCTGCTTTTCTTCTTGTGATCTTCTCTTTATTGATATTTGACCGGGCCACCTCCTTTTCGTGGCTTACTTGTGGTGGGTTTATCCCTCTATTGATAATTCTCGCTTCATCCATTCAGTGACCTCACCGGGTTTGGATAGGGACCTCAAAGCAGCAAGTTTTCCGGGTTCGCCAAAAAGTTCTGCCAATCTGCGAAGAGTTTCGATCTGTTCTTCCGGACTTTTATTCGCCAGCATGATCACGATCTCAACGGGCAGATCCTCGTCGGGATCGGCCATGTTCTTGAAGGTCACCGGTTCCTTTAGACAGGCGACAGCCAGGGCTGAATGGTTCACGCCCTCAGCATCCGCATGGGGAAAAGCAATTGGGAAGGGTCTGGTAGGCAAACCAGTGGGGTGCTCCTCTTCCCGGGCGATGGTGGCCTTTCCATAATTAACACCGACCATGCCCGCACGATGCAAACTGTCAGCCAAGATCTGGATCACTTGATCTGAATCATCTGCTTCCAAGGCACAAAATACGTAATTTTCATTAAAATTGAGCACGCCGCGCTCCTTTATTTTTGCCCATAACGATTGTGATAATAGTCGAATGAGCGTTGGGCCTGGTTGGCCGTGAACAGGAGAGGTTCACCAAGCCCACGCGCAACAGCGTAGGTCTTGGCAGCTTCTTCCAGAGTGACTGCCCGCTCCAAGGCGTGGTTAAGAGTGTTTCCGATCGTGATTGGTCCATGCTGCCCTAACAGGACAGCGAACCCCTCTCCCAGGGTTTCCAAGGGTCCGGAGACAAAATGGTCATCTTCAAGGTGCGCATAAGGTGCCACAGGAATCGGTTGGCCAAACCAATCAGCCATTGTCTCTGTGATGATCGGAATGGGCTGGTTGATCACAGAAAAGGCAGTTGCGTAGGGTGAGTGGCTGTGCACCACGGCATGGATCTCAGGTCTTTTTTTAAGGATTGCTGTCCAGAGATTGGTGGCAACGGAAGGGCGGTATTCACCATCAATGACTTGCATATCCAGGTCAACCACGATCATGTCCTCCGGGGTTAGCCTTTCATAAGGTAGCCCGCTTGGTGTTACCACGATCTGGCCGCTTTCTGGATCACGGGCGCAAATTGTTCCGCCTGCCATCCACACTAACCCATACTTCTTTAGATCAAGAGCTGCTGTAAGGACATCAGCGCGAAGTTCTTCAAGTAGCATGATTGGATACCTCTAGGATAAGGGATAGAAACCAAGCTCCTGTCCGGCTTCAAAAAAGGCTAACATGTTTTCTAGGGGGATATCATTGCTGAAATTATGTGCCGGTGCCAGTACATATCCGCCGCCCTGAGCCATTTGTTCGATCCGTAAACGGACTTCCTTTCTTACATCCTCAACCGTTCCGTGATTAAGCACGTTCTTGACATCCACTCCGCCCTGGAATACCAGATCCTTCCCAAAATCCCTCTTTAGACCAACCGGGTCCATTCCCGGTAAATGACCTTCAATGGGGTTAAGGATATCAAAACCCGCTTCGATCAGGTCTGGCAGGAATTTTCTGATAGCCCCGTCGCAGTGGAGCATTACCTTGGCATTGGGAGCCATTTTTTTATACATCTCGATTGATTTCTTGTGACGGGGTTTGATGACTTTTGCGTACACCTCGGGATTGAACATTGGTCCTGCATTGGTTCCCAGATCTTCCGCCATCTCAATCACATCCACGTACGGCCCAACCACTTTCAGGAAAACCTCATAAAAGCCATCCAGGACCTCGGCAAGCTTGCCTATCAGATAATCAAAGAGATCCAGGTCCAGGACAGTCATCATCAGCGCGTTTTCCATGCCAACCATCAGTCGGGCAAATTCCCACAGATTACCGTATACCGGCCGATGAGCTACGATGGAATAATCTGTATTGTGGAAAAGGTCTTCAACTTCTTGCTGTACGCCTTCCATGCGAACCGGGTCGTAGGGATCCGGCCAGGGGAACTCGTCGATCTTTTGTCTGGTCAAATCTTCGGCCAGCGGTGCTCCGTGAAGATCATAATATCCCCCCATGATCCGATGGGTAAGGCCCCATTCATCTGTGAATTGTTGGAACTCCCCAATCAGACTGTTGGAAATGTAGTTCGCGGGTGGCCTGATGTGAATGTAGCGGAAGTCAGTGCCTAATTTTTCAAGGATTGGATTGTAATCAGGTGTTGTATAGAAACCCACCAGCGTTCGCCGGGGAACTCGTTCAGTCCCAAAATGATCCTCCAGCAGTTCAAAACGCTGTTCAGTTAGGTGGTTAGCAGATCCACCCAGAGCAACTGGGACACGGTCTGGCTCATGGTGGTTAAGTGTGGCTCGGACACGCTCCCTCGCCGTCATGGTGATCGGCATCGTCAGCTCCCATTAATTCACAATTGTGCAAAAAATAATCACAGATGTGATTTAATATAGCATGGAAAAAATGGGATGTCAACCTGATTTTTCTCATATTGAAAGTCACGACGCAAGGAATTTCGGCCAAGATTAGAAAGTCTCTTTGGGAAGGAGGAGTAGATTCCAGTGACGGATGGAGAAGAGTTAGCTTCCTCCTTATGTGTTCTGCATTTTCTTCAACCTACAGGTTATAGACTAAGGCAAGATGCGGAGTTCTATCCTGCCGCTAACCGTTCTGACCTCAAACATTCCCTTCCCTGGACCTGTTGAACCTTGACATCCGGAGTCTTTGAGCCGGAGATTGCCACCCAAACAAATCACATCGCCTGAAGCTGTGTTTGCCCGGATCCGGTAATTACTATTTGAAGGGAGTAGGGCAGAGATAGTGCCGTGGTCGCTTTCCAGGTTGATCGGAGAGACTCCTTCGTAAATGGCTTGGAAATTGATGTTGCCCATGATAGTGGCCAGGGAACACACTCCATTGAATCCCGATACTGTGATACTTCCATGCTCGCTGAACATTTCCAGTGATCCTTCACCGCCCTTGACACTGATATCTCCCCGGCCAGCCCAGAGTGAGCTGTTACCCACGAAATCTTCCCAGATGTTGTCCCCAGCTGTGTTCTTAACTTGGACTGTTTTAACACTGCCCTTTAGTGATATGTTTGCTTGATAGGACTCGATCTCCAGTTCAAGCGATCTAGGGAGATCCATGGATATCTTGTCTCCCTTCTCCATGTGCTGGCAATCCACTTCAAGGGTTTTACCCGTTGTCTCAGTTTCGCAGTCTGTGGTACTGGAAATCCGGATCTCCGCGCTGGTGGATCCTGCAACAGACAGCTCTCCTGCATCCAGGAAAATGCTGACAATATCTAGATTAGCGGTGGGAATCTGATAAGTGTAGGTGGGTGGGTCTGAAGTTGGCTGGCGGCAACTTGCCAGGAACCCAACCCCAACCATCAATAACAATATTAATTTTCTCATGATAAAAGTGGTTGCCTTCAGTTTATGGACTTGATCTATTTTATCGTAGACTGTGAATCGGATATATATAGCTTTATTCCTTATATGCTTCCTGTTACTGTATAATGTTTGTCTGATCTGCAAAGAAGTCAGGGGTTCTCGTTTATAATTCATTTTATGACCGACCTCATCCGTCTCAATCACGTTGCTGTGCTGGTACCTGACCTGGACCAGGCTCTGGAGTTCTGGCAGGACCGGCTGGGCCTGTCCCTGGACCACGTAGAAACGGTATCCGGAATGCAGGCGAAAATAGCCTTTTTACCCCTGGGAGAAAGCGAGATCGAGTTGGTCCAGCCCACGGACCAGGACAGCGGCTTGGCCAGGTTCCTGGAAAAACGCGGCCCCGGACTGCACCATATCTGCATCGAGGTCGAGGACCTCACCACCAAGCTGGAAGACCTCAAAGCCAAAGGGGTCCAGCTGATCGATGAGGAGCCGGTTATCATGGAGGACGGCCGCCAGCTATCCTTCATCCACCCCAAAGGATCCGGGGGAGTGCTGGTGGAGCTCTACCAGCTTCCCACCTGATCAAGTTCTGCTATTTTTCCAGGTATT
This sequence comes from Anaerolineales bacterium, assembly GCA_045888315.1. GTDB lineage: Bacteria > Chloroflexota > Anaerolineae > Anaerolineales > UBA11858 > B10-G9. The sequence goes on from JBGCVQ010000133.1 coordinate 4,437, forward strand.
CCCCCAGCGCATCCACCAGCAAATCCAGGTCCTCCGCTGTGTTGTAGCCTTGCACGGAAGGCCGGATCAGCCATTGGTCCTGCCAGTGGATGACCGGGATCTCGACCTTATAGGCTTCATACAGCCAGCTCTGCAGCTCCTCGGGCTGGCAATCTAGCGGCAGGAAGGCGCTCCCAACCTGGCAGTAACGCCCGGAATCATCCCCGTAGATCGTCGGCAGTCCGGTCAAAGCCTGGATCTCGGACAGGGCCCCTGTCAGCAAGCCCCGGCAGCGCTCCCTCAAGGTATCCCAATCATGTTCTTCCTGGAAGCGGATGGCCTCTGGCACGCTGAGATAGGCTGCCGGATCGTTGGTGCCCAGCCATTCCAGGACCGCTTGCAGCCGGGTATCGCTGGGATAGGTGCAGTTCTCTCCCCAGCCCCAGCTGATGACCAGGGGCTGGATGAAATCCCTGTATTCGGGGCGGATGTGCAGGAAAGCTGACCCCTTGGGAGCCATCATCCATTTATGGCAGTTCCCGGTGTAGAAATCAGCTCCCAGTTCTGTGAGATCCAGGGCTATCTGCCCTGGGGCATGAGCCCCATCGATCAGGATGGGGATGCCTGCTTCCTGGGCTCGCCGGCTGATTTCTTCTACAGGGAGTCGCACTGCGGTGGGTGATGTAATGTGGCTGAGGAAGATCAAGCGGGTCCGCCGGCTGACCCCTGACCAGATGATCTCCAGGATCTCATCGTCTGAGGGCAGGGGCAGGGGGATCTCCTGCTGGACCACCCGCAAGCCGGAGCGCTGGCCAAGGAAGTCCCAAACGTTTTCACACGCTCCATATTCTTGGTTGCTGGTGAGCAGCTCGTCGCCCGGGTGAAAATCAAAGGAGCGGGCGACGACATTGACTCCAAAAGTGGCATTAGGAATGAAAACCAGGTTATCCGGGTCTGCGTTGAGATATCCCGCTAGCTCTCTGCGGGCAACCCGCAGCAGATCCAGGACCTCGCGGCCCAGAAATTTGACCGGCTGGGCTTCCAGGCGGCGCTGCCACTCCTGGTAGGTGTCCAGTACTTGCCGGGGAGCGGCGCCAAAAGAGCCGTGATTCAAGAAAGTCACTTCGGGATCGAGTAGGAAATGGGAGCGGAGTTCGTCCATCGGGTATTCTCGGGGGGTATTGGAGGGTTGATTACCGTACGGTATAATTATAAGGTCTGCAGTCTAGAAAGGATAGCAGGGTATTTCCTTGCTATTTTTTTGCAAGGTGATTGGCAGTAATTGTATTTACCGGTTGGCAATCCGCTGACCCTGATCTGGCTAGCAGATCGGACCGTTGTTCCCCCGGCATTTTCATCCGGGGGGTAGAGAAGATTATGGCAGTCAAAGTATCGAATAAGTTGAATAACGCCTTTGAAGGCGCCCTGGCAGGCGGCGGTGATCCCGCAACCTCACCTTTGTATGTCTTCGGGCCCTTCTTGAAGCTGATCGTCGTAGCAGGTGTTGCCAGGGTGACATTTGGGGCTTCAGTCTGGTTGGTGATCATCACCATCATGGTGGTCTCCGCCATGTACCGGCTGGTGATGCGCTGGGTCACGGATGGCAGCGGAGGCAGCGGATTAAGCGAAGAAGAATTCGGTAGCTGGGCAGTCAAAGTCAACGCAGCCATCACCTTTGTCGAGTATACACTGACCTTCCTGGTCAGTATGGCGGCCATGGTGACCTTTATCGCAGATCGGGTTCCCCTTCTGAATCAGAGCATACTGGGAGTTCAGTACCGGACCTTTGTAGCGATTGCCTTGAGCATCCTGACCGGCTGGCTGGTCAACCGGGGGCCAAAAGTAGCAGCCCGCACCTTTGGTCCTGCGACTGCAGGTGTGCTGGTGCTGCTGTGGGTCATGATCGGAGCCACGCTTTGGACCAGGGGCTTGCAGCTGCCGGATTTCAACCTGGCTGCCTTTCAGGGAGAGTACTTCCATTTCACGCTGGCGGGATATGTGCGCATCCTGGCAGTGATGACCGGCATCGAGGTCTTCGCCAACCTGGTAGCTGCTTATGAGGGCACCGACGAGGTCCGCAGCCGACGGGCTTTCAGCTCCTTGCTGATCATCATGGGCACAACCGCTATCACCATGCTGATCGTCGGTCCGGCCATCCTCGATCTCTCCGATCCCACACATCCAGAGGTATCGGTCTTCACCCAGACCATGGATGTGCTGCTGCCGTCGCCCCTGCCATATCTGGGGACGATCGTGGGCATTGCCGTGTTGATGTCTGCCTCGGCTGCCAGTGCCCAGGGACTCCAGAACCTGGCCTTGGGATTGAAGAAGCGCAATTATATTCCACCCAACCTCGGCCAGCAGAACCAGTATGATGTCGCGGATAAACCGGTCTGGCTGGAGGTGACGATTGTCAGCATCGCTTTCCTGTTCTTCGGAACCAAGGAGGAAACCTACCTGGCGATCTATGCTGCGGGTGTGTTCATCCTCTTGAGCATGACCGGCTGGGCGGTGACCAAGCGCCTGATCCGCCAGGCCAGGGAGGAGTTCACGATTGCCAAGGTTCTGCTGATCCCCGGCACTGCAGTGGCTGCTTTGCTGACGACCGGCGCGACCGGAGTGATCTTCGAGGAACGCTTCACTGAAGGAGCCTGGACTTATTTGCTGTTCATCCCTATCCTCTACATTGGCTTCAGCATTTCCCGGACCCACCTGGGAGAGCCGGATCCGGTGCTGGATTACCTGGGAGGCCTCGACGCGGCCCTGCTGGCTGGTTTCGGCTTCGGCCAAATGGCCCCCGTTGCAGTAGCCGCTGGGAATGTTCCCTTGAAGCAGGATATCATCTGGGAACCTGAACCCATTGAGCAAAGCAATTGGCGCAACAAGTACGTCACTATCAAGAAGATCGCCGTTCTGCTGGATGGCTCCGTCTATGCCGCCCAGGCCCTGCCCGCCGCCAAGCGCATCTGCCGGGTGACGGGAGCCTCTATGACCCTCCTTTCTGGCGTCAAGTCCTATTCGCACGGCCCCCAGGAGCAGTTCCAGGCCGACCTGGCAGCCAGGGAGATCTACCTGGATTCGATCATCGAGCAGCTCCAGGCTGACGGTTTCGTGGTCGAAAAAGCGGTCCGCATCGGGTCTATCGCCGAGGTCACCCAGGCTTATGTCGAAACTGCCGGCATCGATCTGGTAGTCACCACCACCAGGGGCAAATCAGGCGAGAAGCACTGGATGAGCGGAGGCGTATCCGCCAAGCTGATGATGCGCCTGGATATCCCGGTCTACCTGGTGCAGGGAGACCAACCTGAAGATATGGGACGTGAGCTGAAGAGGATGCTGGTGGCGCTGGACGGATCGATTGCTTCCGAGAAGGTGCTGCCCTATGCCAGAGCCCTGGCCCTCGCCTATGGATCCGAGGTCACCCTGATCAGCGTGCCGCAGATCCCTGAAACGGACAACTACCGCGCGCCAGCTGATGTGGTCGAAGAGCTCCGCGCTGAAGCAGAAGCCCAGATGACCAATTTCCTGGAAGCGGTGTCCCGCTCCCTGGAAATGGATGGTGTGAAGACCACTATCCTGGTCAAGGGTTCCCGGCCGGCGACCACGATTGTGGAAACCGCTGAAGAGGGCAGCTACGATCTGATCCTGCTGACGTCCAATGGCAGGGGCGGATTCAACCGGATGATGATGGGCGCTGACTCGGAGCGTGTGGTGGATAATACCAACCGCTGCGTGTTAATGATGCCAGCCCGGAACGGAAATTGATTAATAAACAAAAAGGACCCGGTCCCTTTAAGGGACCGGGTCCTTTTTTGATTCAACTTCCCAAGTATGCTTTCAGCTCTGCTGTCAGCGGGGGCAGGATGGCGTGCATGTCCCCTACTACACCAAACCGGGCAAAGTTGAAGATCGGGGCGTCGGGGTCCTTGTTAATGGCCACGATCACCTTGCTGCTCCGCATGCCAGCCAGGTGCTGGATCGCGCCGGAGATGCCGCAGGCAATGTACAGGTCAGGCGATACTACCTTCCCGGTCTGTCCCACCTGGTGATCGTATTCGATGTAGCCAGCATCCACGGAAGCCCGACTGGCGCCGACCGCGGCGCCCAGCGCGCTGGCCAGCTCTTCGATCAGCTCGAATCCCTTCTTGGCTTTCCAGATCTCAGCCTCCGCTTCCTCCAGCTCAGCAGGGGGATCCAGGCAGGGATTCAAGGCCACACCCCGCCCTCCGGAGACGATCACCACGGCGTCGTTCAGGCTGACGCCTTCAGCCTTTTCCTGCATGGATGCGATATGGGTGGCGATTCCGCCAGCATCCAGCCCGACTTCCAGCTGGGTTGGCGTCCCGGAGCGTCCCGGATCAGGCTCAGGCTTATCAAAAGCCCTGGTCCGGATGGTGATCACCTGCGGTGTGGCGCTGCAAACCAGCTTCGCCAGCAGCTTTCCGGCATAGATCGGCCGGGTGGCAACGATCTGCTCCCCGGACCAGTCCAGGTCGATCACATCCACCATCACGCCGCTGTCCAGGTCAACCGCAGCCATCCCGGCCAGGATCCTGCCGCGGGTGGTGGTGGGGAAGATGATCACATCGGGTTTGTACTCATCGGCAGCTTTTTTGACCATGTCTGCCAGTGGTTCGGGGCGAAAGTCCTTCAGAATCGGGTCGTCCCCCACCAGGACCTGGTCCGCGCCGTATTGGAAGGCGCTGGCTGCCAGATCTCCGACACCTTCGCCCAGCACCAGGGCGGCAGCTTCACCGCCGCTGTCTGCTGCGATGGCAGCTGCCACTCCCAGGGCTTCCCAGGAGGAAGGCTGGACTTTTCCGTGAAAATGATCGATATAGGCAAGAATTTTCTTTGTCATCAGAGCACCTTCTCGGTAATCAGTTTTTCGACCAGGTTCTTGGCTAATTCTTCCGGCGTGGCTCCTTCGATGATCTCGGTGACGATCTCCTTCTGCTCTGGTTCCCTGACCTCCGGCCAGGAGACCGAGAAGCTGGGGGCATCCAGGCCTAGATCCACCAGGCTCCAGACCGGGAATTCCGCTTTAGAAGCCTTGCGGATGCCCATGAAAGAAGGGTAGCGCGGCTCTCCATAATCCTTGGTGACGCTTACCACAGCCGGGAGGGAGCTGTCTACCACCTGTCCTCCTTCTTCCATGGTGCGCAGCACCTGGATCTTTCCTCCCTCGGGATCAACACTCTCGAATCGGGAGACCAGTGTCAGGGAAGGCCACCCCAGATTCCGGGCGACCTGGGCAGGCAGCAGCCCGGTATCGGTGTCAACCGACTGCTGGCCGAACAGCACCAGGTCCGCCCCGCCGATCTTTTTTATGGCTGCTGAAAGCACCTTCGCGGCAGCTACATTATCGGTTCCTTTCAAGGCAGGATCGGAGATCATCGCTGCCGTATCTGCGCCCATTGCCAGGGCATGTTTGATGGCTTCGGTTTCCCCTTCCTTGCCGAGGCAGAGAGCGGTCACGTCTCCCCCATGATCTGCGGCGAGGTTCAGGGCGGCTTCCACAGCATACTCATCCCAGGGATTGATGATCAGCGGTGCATCTCCCCAGCTGATAACACCCTGATCAACTGACATGGTGGCTGCTGTGTCAGGGACCTGCTTTACGCAGACAATGATCTTCACACTTTTACCCTCCTTATGATCTGATAGTGGTTATTGGCCAGCCCCGGACCTTAGGTCCAGGTGTCAAGGTCATAGGGTGGAAGCTCCTTGCGGAGCTTCTTATCGCGACGCTGCTGCAGGGCGTATTCTGCCTGGATGAGGGTCTGGATCTCGCTGCTGCCCTCGTAGATCATGGCGCCCTTGGCGTTGCGCAGATAGCGTTCGACCGGGTATTCATCACTGTAGCCGTAAGCGCCGTGGATCTGCACTGCTTCCGCGGCTGCTCGAAAGGAAGCTTCTGTAGCGTAGAGTTTAGCGGCGGAGGTTTCCTTGGTATTGCGCTGTCCCTGGTTCTTCATCCAGCCTGCTTGCAAGTACAGCAGACGGGCTGCCTGGTAATCGAGGGACATCTGAGCGATCTTGGATTGGACCAGCTGATGATCGCTGATCTTCCCGCCGAAGGCTTTCCGCTCGCTGGCATACTTGGAGCTGGCTTCCAGGCAGGCCCGGATCAGCCCGGTCGCGCCGGCTGCCACAGTGTAGCGCCCGTTATCAAAAGCCGACATGGTGATCTTGAACCCCTCTCCCTCTTCACCCAGCAGGTTGGCGGCCGGCACGCGCACATCCTGGAAGCTGATCCAGCCGGTCGAGCCTGCCCGCACACCCAGTTTGCCGTGGATGTCATTGCGGGTCACACCCGGTCTGTCCAGTTCTACCAGGAAGGTCGATAATCCCCGGTAGGATGGTTTCGTCTCCAGGTCAGTGCGGACAGTGACCACCGCCAAGCTGGCTTTGGATGCCAGGGAAATCCACATCTTCTCTCCATTCAAGATGTAGCTGTCCCCGTCTTTCTTTCCGGTTGTTTGAATGTGGGCGAAATCCGATCCCGCACCTGGCTCAGTGAAGGCACCGCAGCCGATCAGCTCTCCTCTGGCAAGTGGAACGAGGTATTTTTCCTTCTGTTCCTCGGTTCCCCACTGGAACAGTGTCAGGCAGGTCAGTCCATTGTGCACGGAAAGCACGACCCGCAGGGACGTGTCAACAGCCTCCAGTTCCTCACAAGCCAATCCCAGGGAAATATAGTCCATTCCCTGGCCTCCGTACCTGACGGGGAGCGTGATGCCCAGGATGCCCAGTTCGGCCATCCGTGGCAGCACAAACGGCGCCATTTCAGCGGCTCGGTCCTGTTCCAGGATGATGGGCTGCACTTCTTTGACCCCAAAATCGCGGACCATCCGCTGCACCATTTGATGCTCTTGAGTCAATCCAAAATCCACAGGAGATCCTTTTTCCTTGATTGTGATGGAGATGATTAGATTATACCTTCAACAGGGATTCTAGCTGCCATGGTTTCATTTCAAGGGTAAATACAATATAATCTCAGGTATGACCGAGAGCCAAAAGACAGCCCTGAAGCTGGTCCTGATCGTCCTGGTGGGCTCGCTGCTGGGTTTCAGCCCTACTGTACATAGTGTAACCCAAAACGCGCAGGCCGTGGAATCCGCCTTTGCTGCAGGGCAATATTTACGAGGCGCGGATGACTTGCTGCTGGTAGCGGATGCCAATCCCTGGTGGACGACGCTCTGGGAAAAAGCGGGTGAAGCCTATACCCTGGCCGGTGATTACACGATGGCAGTCTCGGCCTTTCAGCGAGCCCTGGATTTGAACGATCTGTCAGATAACGGCCTGGTCGACCTGGGCAGCGCCCACCTCAAGCTGGGAGAAGAACAGGCAGCCGAGGAGGTCTGGCTGTCTTTGCCCGGTTCCCGGGCGGCGCTGGGTAGGTTAGCTGCCCTTTACGAGGACCAGGGAGAGATCGACCGGGCTGTTGAGGTCTGGCATGATTATCTGGCTTCCTCCGAGAAGGGCGGGCAGCCGGATGAGATCATGTATTTCGGTCTGCTGATTGCCGCGGATACACCGCCCAAAGCTCTGGCATACCTGGACCAATCGGCGGCCGACTATCCGGAGGCAGGCGTTGTGGCTACAGCGATCCGGGAAGCCCTGGACGAGGAGCCTGCCTACGAACTGGTCAATGCGGGACAGGCCTTGGCTTCCATCAATTACTGGCGCTTGGCAGCCCATGCATTCGAAAAGGCGGTCACCCTGAGGCCGGATTATCCTGAGGCTTGGATCTACTGGGGAGAGGCTCTTCAGCACCTGGAGGATCCCCCAGCAGATCCGCTGGAGACCCTCGAGAAGGGATTAAGCCTGGATGAGGATTCCCCGCTGGCCAACCTGTTCATCGGGATCTACTGGGGGCGGAAAGGCTCCCACGAGACAGCCCTGGAGTACTTCGGGTCGGTGGAAACCGCCTGGCCGGATCGAGCGGATGTCCTGATCGAAGAGGGCAAATCCCTGGCAGCCCTTGGCAGGTTGGATGAAGCTCTGGGGAAATACCAGGCAGCGGTGGAACTCTACCCGGAACAGCCCGGCTACTACCGCATGCTGGCCGAATTCACCATTTCCTACTCTTACAGCCTTCGGGAACTTGGACTGCCCGCTGCCAGGCTCGCGGTGCAGCTGGATGATCAGGATCCGGCCAATCGGGATGTACTTGGCCAGGTGCTGCTGGCATTGGAAGACGATTTGAACGCGATCAAACTCTTTCAACAGGCGCTGGAACTTGATCCGGGATATGCTCCAGCCTTCTACCACCTGGGCATTATCTACTCTGCCAGCGGCAGCCGGGATCAGGCAGTTTATTATCTCCAGCAGGCAGTAGCTTATTCGAAAAATCCGTACCTGACGGAACAAGCCCAGCGTTTACTTTCCACTTATTGATCACAGCGGTGTAGGGTGCAGCCCGGAAGTCACCATTTCCCCGGACTGGGGATGCATTGAGGAACTGAACCATGGCAAAGAAAATTCAAACCCTGGTACTGGTGTCTATAATTTTGATGATGTCTTTGGCATGCAGCCTGTCGCAGGTTTCCCGCCTATTTGGAGAATACCCTCAGAATCCGGGAGACCTTCTGTTCCAGGATGGTTTCTCTGATCCTTCCAGCGGCTGGGACCGGGTCCAAAGCGAGGAAGGAATGACCGATTATGAAAACGACCGCTATCGCATCGTTGTCAATGCCGCGAATGCGGATTACTGGACCAACCCGGGATTGAGTTTCAAGGACGTGATGGTCGATGTCGATGCTGGCAAGAACGCCGGTCCAGATGACAACGATTTTGGGATCCTCTGCCGCTACCAGGACACAGAGAATTTCTATTTCTTGATAATCAGCAGCGATGGGTATTACGGGATTGGCATTGTCCAGGATGGCGAGCAGAGACTGCTTGAACCACCCCAAATGTATCAGTCAGATTCGGTCATTCCCGGTGATGCGGCCAACCACCTCCAGGCTATCTGCCATGGATCCAGGCTAACACTTTATGTCAACGGGGATTTGGTTGCCGAAGCAATAGACTCCACCTTTACTGAAGGCGATATCGGCTTGATCGTGGGCTCATTTGACGAGCCGGGGGTCGATATCTGGTTCGATAACTTGATGATCAGGAATCCCTGATCCGCTCCTGTTGGATTTCCGTCCTGACCTGAAAGGATCCCATGAAGGTTTATCTGGATATGATTGGCTGCCGGTTGAATCAGAGCGAGCTGGAGGTGATTGCCCGCCAGTTCGCCGCGGCAGGACATACCCTGGTCGGAGACCCGGCAGACGCGGACCTGGCCGTGGTTAACACCTGCACGGTCACATCAGCAGCAGCCGCGGATTCCAGGAAGACCATCCGGCGCATCGCCCGCAGCGGTTCCGCCAGAATCGTCAGCACTGGCTGCTGGAGTGAGCTGGTCCCGGAGCAGGCTTTGAAGCTGCCCGGGGTCACGGCGGTCGTTCCCAATCAAGAAAAGGACCGCTTGGTGGCTGAACTGCTGTCCCTGGACGAGGACCAGATCGACCTGGAGCCTCTCCAGCGGGTGGCTATCCCCGGCGCCAGGGAGCGCACCAGGGCATTCATCAAAGCCCAGGACGGCTGCCGCCATCGCTGCGCCTTCTGCATCACCACTGTCGCCAGGGGAGATTCCCGGAGCCAGCCTCTGGAGACTATCATCCGCGAAGTCCGGGCAGCAGTTCGATCCGGCGCCCAGGAAATCGTTCTTACCGGGGTCCAGCTGGGGTCCTGGGGAAAGGACCTGGATCCTCGGGCAGGGCTGGCGCAGCTGGTTGAGGGGCTGCTGAAAGAGACCGAGGTTCCCCGCATCAGGCTTTCTTCCATTGAACCCTGGGACATCACCAGCGATTTGATCGCCTTCCTAAGGGAGGACCGTGTCGCCCGCCACCTGCATCTTCCCCTTCAGTCTGGATCCGCTGCCACTTTACGGCGGATGGCACGGGCGATCAACCCGGCGAGCTATGCCCGGTTGATCGAGGAGATCCGCTCCCGGGTTCCGGAAACAGCCATCACGACCGATATTCTGACCGGTTTCCCAGGAGAGACGGAAGAAGAGTACCGGGAAGGATTGGATTTCATTCGTGAAATGGGATTTGCTGGGGGACACGTCTTCACCTATTCTGCCAGGGAAGGAACCCCGGCTGCGGATTTCCCGGACCAGGTGCCTCATTCTGTGCGCAAGTCCCGCAGTGCTGAGATCAGGCGCATCCTGCGGCTGTCAGGGGAGGAATACCGCCGCCAATTCTTGGATCGGGAGCTGGAGGTGCTCTGGGAGCAGGTGGATCATGGGGATGATAAGAGCTGGAAAGGGACCGGTTTAAGCGATAATTACCTCAAGGTAGAAGCGGACCTGCCAGTGGATCTCTGGAACCAATTTTCACGGATCCGCGTCAGCAAGCTCACTCCGGGTGGGGTAATAGGTGAATTGGTCATCGAGTCAACGGAATGAGGTGGATAACTAAAGGAGGCTGCCATGCCAGACTGTTTGTTTTGTAAGATCGCTTCCGGGGAGATTCCCAGCGAGATCGTTTACCAGGATGATCAGGTCATTGTCTTTAAAGACATCAAACCAGCGGCTCCGGTGCACCTCCTGGTGATACCCAACATTCATATCCCCTCTGTGGCGGCTATGGAGGAAAGCGATATCGATCTCTTTGGCAGGTTGTTCCTGGCTGCGAGGAAAGCTGCCCAACAGGCAGGTATCGATGAATCCGGCTACCGGCTGATCGTCAATAACGGACCAGATGCCCACCAGGAGGTCTTTCATGTCCACATGCATATCCTGGGGGGAGGAGAAATGCAGCATCCCATGGGGTAAGGTATTGAAAAGGGTATAATGGTGAGTATGAGCATAAAAAATCAACTCCAAGATGCCTTGAAAGAGGCTATGAAAGCCGGTCAGGATCTGCGGAAAACCACTTTGCGCATGGCCCTAGCCTCCATTAAGAACGCGGAAGTCGAAGCCCGGGGAGAATTGGATGACGATCTGATCCTCAACCTCCTGCAGAAGGAAGTAAAGGCTCGCCAAGAAACTATCGAAGGCGCCCAGCAGGCGAAAAGGCCGGATCTGATCGAAAAAGCGGAGAAGGAGATTGCCGTTATCCACGAGTTCCTCCCCCAGCCGCTCAGCCAGGACGAATTGAGGGCTTTGGTCGCAGAGGCGATCCAAGAAGCCGGAGCTACAGCGATGTCGGATATGGGCAAGGTCATGGGCTTGTTGATGCCCAAGATCCGGGGAAAAGCAGATGGCAAGGAAGCCAACCAGATCGTCCGGGAGCTCCTTTCAGGTGATTGAGCGTTTGCGTAAGCTTTCCCTTCCGCTTCTGGTAAGGGTGAATCGGGCCTATCTCCCGGGGACGGTTGCTTTGTCAATCCATTTCAGAGAGAGAAATCATGAATGATTCCAACCAACGACCATCCCTGATCCGGGTCCTCCTGCTGTTAGCAGCCTTGGTGTTGGCGATGGGCTTTGCCTGGTGGCTGATCAACTGGTCGCTGACAGGTGCCCTTTCCACGGTCAGGGTCTCCGAAGGCAGTGTATCTTCCCAGGAAGTGATGGCTCCTTATGCGGTCACCTACCAGAGCGAGATCCTGACCGAACAGGCCCGTGAGGAAGCAGCCCAGTCAGTAGAACCCATCTATACCTCACCAGACTTTGCAATTGCCAGGCAGCAGCTCACCCAGCTGCGGGAGGCGCTTGATTTTATAGAGTCTGTCCGCCAGGACACGTTTTCGACCCAGGAGCAGAAGTATACGGACCTGGCTGCCCTGGAGGGGATCTACATCTCCCAGGATACTGCGGACCAGCTGCTCTCCCTGAGTGATGTGCGCTGGCAAACAGTCCGGCAGGAAGCTGTGGTCATCCTCGAGCAAGCCATGCGGAATCCCATCCGGGAAGAAGATCTGGAAGACGCCCGCCAGCAGCTGCCCTCCCTGGTCAGCCTGTCCCTTTCTGAGGACCAGGTTCAGCTGGTGGTGGAACTGGCGGCTGCCTTTGTAGCTCCCAACAGCGTTTACAGCCAGGATGCCACCGAAGCCGCCCGCCAAGCAGCCAGGGAAACCATATCGCCGGTTACCCGCTCCATCGCGGCTGGTGAGACCATCATCCGGCGCGGTGAGGTGGTTCAGGCAGTGGATATTGAGGCTCTCCAGCAAGTGGGTTTACTGACCACTTTTTCTGGCTGGCAGAATGAGGCAGGATCCTTTGCAGTTGTTCTGCTGTCTGCGGTGCTGATCATCCTGTTCTTTCTGGCGTATCCCCAGTTGATCCGCAATTCGAAGCAGATGCTGCTGCTCCTGGTGCTGTTCATGGTCTTCCTGGCCACGTCCCGCTACATTTCTCCAGGCCATCTGGTTGTTCCCTATCTATTCCCCATGGCAGCCTATTCCCTGCTGGTGGCGGCATTGATCGATCGGCGGACAGCCTTGTTCACCAGCATCCCTCTGGCGATCTTGGCGGCCTACGGCATGCCCTACGCCTTGGATCTCACTCTGTATTACAGCCTGGGCGGCTTGATGGGGCTGCTGATCCTTCGCCGGCCTCAGCGGCTCTCCGCCTATGTCTCTGTGGCGGGGATCATTGCTGTCTCCGGGGCTGTGATCCTGGTAGCGTACCGGATCATCGACCCAGCAACTGATGTCACCGGTCTGGCGACCCTGGTAGCCGCTTCTGTGTTCAACGGCGCGGCTTCGGCGGTGCTGACCGTGCTCCTGGAATACGCCCTGGCACCTTTGCTGGATCTGACCACCACGCTGCAGTTGGTGGAATTGTCCCGGCCGGATCATCCCTTGCTGCAGCGGCTGCTGCGCGAGATCCCTGGCACTTACCAGCATACCCTCCAGGTAGCCAACCTGGTGGAGCAGGCAGCTGAACGCATCCATGCCAACAGCATGCTAGCCCGGGTGGGTGCCCTCTATCACGATATCGGGAAGATCAAGAATCCCCAGTTCTTCATCGAGAACCAAGGATACGGCATGGTCAACACCCACGATGACATGGATCCCGAAGAAAGCGCCCGGTTGATCATCGAGCACGTGGAATACGGGCTGGAGCTGGCCAAGAAATACCGCCTGCCCCGCCGCATCCGGGAATTCATCCCTGAACACCACGGCACGTTGATCACCCGCTATCAGTATGGAAAAGCCCTCGAGCTGGCGGGGGGTGACGAGAGCAAGGTAGACACATCGAAGTACCGCTATCCTGGGCCACGGCCCCAATCGGTGGAAACCGCTTTGGTCATGCTCGCTGATGGCTGTGAGGCTTATGTCCGCTCCCAAAATCCGGAGAACGACAGCGCCCTGCGAGCCCTGATCAAGGATATGGTCGATCGCAGGGTGGAATTGGGCCAGCTCAACAACACCGGCTTGACCCTCAAGGACCTGAATACAATCATCGATTCCTTCACCGCGACCTTGAAGGGAACTTACCACGCCCGGGTGGACTACCCGGAAGAGGATAAAAGCGCAGAAACCGAGGGCGAAGCCCATGTAGCCGAAGCTTCCCTAGATGCAGTTGAAGAATGACCCAAGGTGTACCTGTGATATTTATCGACATCCTTGAGCCTTTCCAGGAAATGATCAGTGATGGAGTCCTCCACAAAGCCGCGGAGATTGCTTTGCGATCGGATCCGGACGCTGAACCTGGCTCCCTGACACTGCGCATCACTGATGAGGAGGAGATCCGGATTTTGAACCACCAGTTCCGGGGTCAGGACCAACCCACGGACGTGCTGTCATTTCCGGCTGATTTTCAAGATCCGGACCTGGAATCCCGCTATTTGGGAGACGTAGTGATCTGTTATCCGCAAGCAGCTTCCCAGGCCGAGAAAGCGGGGCATGGGGTGGAGGATGAGCTCCAACTGCTGGTCGTCCATGGTATTCTCCATTTGCTGGGTTATGACCATGCTTCACAGGAAGAGAAGGACTTGATGTGGGATCTCCAGGGAAGGATCCTGGATGACCTGGGATTGGATATCGCGGTTGGAGAAGAATAGGATTGGCTGAAAAGAAACGTTTCGGTTCCCGAATACGGGCAATCCTCATCGCCCTGGATGGACTAAAACAGGTATTAATTTCCGAACCCAATGCTAGAATCCATGCCCTGATCACCCTGGCTGTGTTTACGGCTGCCGGGTTCTTCCGGATCAGCAGGCAGGAATGGATCGCCTTGGGCCTGACTGTGGGGCTGGTCTGGGTCGCGGAGGTGTTCAACACAGCAGTTGAGAAGCTGGTCGACCTGACAAATCCGGAGATCCATCCAACTGCCAAAGCCATCAAAGATATCAGCGCTGGCGCAGTTCTGGTCAGTGCCCTGACAGCAGTCCTGGTCGGCGTTTTGATCTTTGGTCCACGATTGTGGGACTGGATTATTAGATGAACCGAATTATCAGTTGAGGGAAGTGTTATGAAGGGATTTTTCCGCTTTGGTACTGTAGGAACGCCGAAAAACAAACCAAGCAGCCCGGGGGGCAGCGTGGGGGGTATTTACTACCTGGATGAGCTGGGGCTGAAAGCCATGGAGCTGGGCTGGGTGCGGTCTGTCCGGGTCTCGGACAAAACCGCCCAGGAAATCCGCCAGGCAGGGGAGGAGCGCGATGTGGCTCTTTCGGTCCATGCGCCTTACTATATCAATCTCAATGCCGACGAGAATGAATGGCCAAAATCCCGTGAGCGGTTGATGGAAGCTGCCCGGGCGGGGTTCAAATCCGGCGCGACCGATATTGTCTTTCATCCCGGTTCCTATTTTGACGCACCTCCGTCCGAGGTGTTGGACCAGGCACTGCCCCGCCTGGAGGGCTGCGCAAAAGAACTCAGGGGTGAGAAGATCCAGGTCGTCCTCCGCCCTGAGACCATGGGAAAGGGAGCCCTGCTGGGATCCCTGCAGGATACCCTGGAAATGAGCAGTCTCGATGGGGTAGAGCCCTGCATTGACTTTGCCCACCTGCATGCTCGCCCAGGAGATGGCTCGATGAATTCCACAAAGGAGTGGCTGGATGCCTTGGAGGCGTACAGCAAGGCTCTGGGAGAGGACAGTCTGCAGCGGCTGCACTGCCATCTTTCCGGGATCGAGTACACCGATAAAGGGGAGCAGAACCACCTGGTGATCGGTGAATCCGATTTCGATCTGGAGGCATTGTTTGCGGCTCTTCAGGAAGTCAAGGCAGGAGGACGGATCCTGTGTGAGAGTCCCAACCTGGAAGAAGATGCCCGGTACATCAAACAAGCCTGGGACAGGTTCAACTCCAAGAACTGAAAGGCAAAGCAGATGTATGTGAACTCAAGGGAGGACCTCCCAACGCGCCTGGACGAACTGCAGAACCGGATGAAATCCTGCCGCCTGTGCTTGGAGGAGGGATTCGAGATCTACCCCCCGGCGGTATTTTCAGGCGGAAGCTCTGCCCGCATGATGACCATAGGCCAGGCACCAGGCATCACCGAGCAGGAAGCTCAACGGCCATTCAATGCCGGAAGCGGTACTCGCTTATTTGGCTGGCTGGAAAGAGCCGGCATCCAGGAAGATTGGTTCCGCTCCACCCAGTATATGACCTCAGTGACCAAATGTTATCCTGGCCGCCAGACATCCGGCTCGGGAGACAGGGTGCCCAGCCGCCAGGAGCAGGGGCTGTGCAGGCCATTTCTGGACCGTGAGATCGAATTGGTGGATCCTCAGGTGATCATCCCCATTGGACGCCTGGCCATCAATCTCTATTTCCCAAAGACGAAGAACCTCAAGGAGATCATCGGCAGCCAGCTGCAGGTGGATAGGCGCTGGATCGTGCCCCTGCCCCATTCCTCTGGTGCCAGCCGCTGGCATCAGATCGAGGAGAACCGGCTGCTGATCGATCGGGCGATCTCCCTCATCAGGGAACACCGCGAACGCCTTTTCCCAGCCTAGGAAATGAAAAGGACCAATCCCCTCAGGGGATTGGTCCTTTTTGATTTCAGGGTCACCCGGGGTCATTGACCCCCGGATTGAACGAAATTGACCCGGATCAGGTTGGAATCGCAGCTGTCGTATGTCTGCAAGTAGATCTTCTCAGAAAGGGGTAGATTGGCTTGATCCAAGAGCTGGATCCAGAGCGTTCCGTTGGAATCCACCGGGGCGTTGTGAAGGGTCAGTTCGTACCCAGCTTCACCATAATTACTGGCTGTGCCTGACAGTGTCAGGGCCGAGATTTCGATCTCGCCCAGCAGGCCGCCCGCTTCCACCAGGATGCCAGGAACAGGCTCGCCACCAGAATCAAAGATCTGGCCTCCTACGCCCAGCCAGCTGCAGCCAGCTTCGGCATGGAATGTATTGGGTTCATAGCTGGGAGACCCATCCTGGATATCAAAGGTCGTTCCGCTTTCCAAGTCAGCCGTGGGAATTGGAGTATCGGTTGGCAGCGGGGTATCTGTCGGCTGGGGGGTTTCAGTTGGTTCTGCAGTTGGCTGTATGGTAGCCGTCCAGGTAGGAGGCAGGACCGGCCGCGGTGTGGGTGATGGTGTCCAGGTAAGGACCAATACAGGAAGGGTCGTGGGCGGCAGGGGGTTGATCGGAGTCTGGGGGTTGATGAAAATGATTGCGAATATCAACCCGACCACCAGGGTCCCGGTCACCAGAATGCCGGAGAGCACGTTCAGCAAGCAGCCCAGTGGGTTGCCTTTATTCGTTGGTTTAGGCGGTTCCTCGGCTGGTGCTTGTTCTTCCTCTTCGAAAAAATCCTCGAAGGAGTCCTCTAAGGGATCATCAAATTTATCAGGCATAGATTTGCTCCAAGAGAATCTCAGGTGGGCAGGGTGATCTCGATCGTGCTCAGCTTCCAGCGGCGGTCCATCCAATCAACCAGAGCTTTTTCCTGTAGGATCTGGCGGATGGCTGGATCAAGGGGGCGGCTGGTCTGCTTGTCCAGGACTTTCAAAATATGATAACCGATTTCTGTTTCAATAATATCACTAGTTTCACCCACCTCGAGGGAAAACAAAATGGGATCCAGTTCCGGTTGGGTCAGAAAGCCCTCCGGGAACCAGCCCAGATCGCCTTTGGTCTGGGGGTCATAGGTGCCAGCCAGCTGGGTGAAATCCACTCCTTTTTCAAGCTCCTGGAAAGATAATTCCGCCGTGGGGAGATCATAAAACAGCATTTGCTGCGCGTGGATCTGTTCCACCTCATACGGGACGGCAGCGATGATCTCGTCCCTCATCCAGGCTGCCTCGAGAGACCTTTTCAGGTAGGCGCGGAAGCTTTCCAGTGTGAAGCCATTCGCTGCCAGCCAATCATCCAGGGGCTGCTCATCCGTGTCCAAAGCCGCGATCCTCTCGTCAAGGGTGGAATCTGAGACCTGGTACCCCTCCGTTTTGGCTGCCTGGGCCAGTAAGGTCAGGTCGACCAGCTGGTTGATGACGATCTGCTGGTCCTCCGGTGTCAAGTCCCGGCCTACCGCGGCTTTATAGCGGGCCAGCTCTTCCTGGTACTCCGCCATGGTGATCAGGTCGCCGTTAACCACGGCTGCAGTAGGGATCGGGGTGGGTGAAGGGGGAAAGGGAGTCCGTGTGGGCAGGATGGGAGTCGCGCTGGCAGCAGGGTCCCTCCCGGTACCTGTGCATCCGCTGACCAGCAGTATCCCAGCCAGCAAGACCAGGATGATCGGTTTCAAGGTTCGGGCAGATTTCATATGTGTAGATTATAAACGCTTCCAGCGATTCCATTGGCTGAAATCTCATTTTCGGGGATTTGGCTGTATAATTGGGAAAGATTAAGGCGAGAAAGAACCGCTCTGGTTGAAAGCTGGAGGATGATTAGCCATGGTTGACGCACAGCTGTTGAGAAATCTAAAAGCGGAAAATGCGGACCTGAAAGCGGATCTTTCCGAGTTCCGGGATCAAAACCAGCGACTCTGGCAGGTGATCCAGGCTTTGAACGAGCTGGATTTCGACCTGGAGGATTATTCTGGCCCCTCGGATCTGACGGGGATGGTCATGAACATCCTCAAGACTGCCCTCGAAGCGGTCGGCTCGGAAAATGGGTCCATCCTGCTCTTGGACGACGATACAGAAGAGCTGGTCTTTGTGGCTGTAGTGGGTGAGCGACAGAAAGAGCTGGCAGATTTCCGGATCCCGGCCGATTCAGGAGTGGCAGGTTGGGTTCGTGTCAATAAAAAGCCGACCCTGGTCCAGGATGTTCGCAAGGACAACCGCTGGATCTCCGCGGTGGATCAATCGATCGGTTTCCACACCCAGAGCTTGATGGCGGTACCCCTGGTGATGGGCGAGCGTGTGCTGGGGGTGATGGAGGTGGTCAACGCTCTCTCTGAGGACCATTTCACAAACAAGGACCTGACACTGCTGCAGCTGACTGCCCGGCTGGCTTCCTTTATTTTCGGTTTTGCGGAAGTCGCTTTGGACAGCCAAAGCGAATCTTAGCTAGAAGGGAACCCTGGCTGACCGTAAAGCGAGGGTCTTGACAGATTGGCTTTTTTATCCATAATATGAGGATAAGTTTCCAATAGATAAATCGATGACGGAGAAAAGTACCCAGCTTGGCGCTGACAGGGAAGATGGGGCAAAGACTGAGACCCCATTACGGACCGCCAAACCGGAGAAGTTCACTCCCGAGAGCTCAAGGGAAAGGGAAACCGAGTAGTTTGAGCCGCAGCCCCGCCGTTACCCGGGGAACCAATCGCAGTGTTCTTGAATCTGCCGTTGGACAAAGTGAGCCGGAATCCGGCTAAATTGGGTGGTACCACGGTTAAATCCCGTCCCTTTGTGGGGCGGGTTTTTATTTTTATCTGGGCTCCGGAAAGCCTGAATTTCCGACACAGAACATCTCAGGAGGAATTATGCAGGAAGAACTGGAAGGAATCCAAAAGGAAGCTCTCCAGGCGCTGGATAAGGTGGAAACCCAGGAGGCGCTTGAGAAATGGCAGACCAAATATCTGGGGCGAAGCTCAGCGATCATGGATGTTTTCAAGAATCTGTCCTCGCTGCCTAAAGAGGAAAAGCCGCTGGTAGGCAAAGCCGCTAACCAGGTCAAGGTTGCCCTGGAGGAGGCTTCCAGCGCCAAGCAAGCCCGACTGGAAACGCTGCGCATCCAGCAAGCCCTGGCCGGGGAGAAGATCGATGTCACCCTGCCCGGAAGGCGGGTTGTCAGCGGCAATCTGCACCCCACTACCCGGACTTTGAGGGAGATCTACCGCGTGTTCGGTGATATGGGGTTCCAGATCTACCGCTCCCGGGAGGTTGAGACCGATCTGTATAACTTCCAGATGCTCAACTTTCCTCTTCATCACCCTGCCCGGGATATGCAGGACACATTCTTCTTGAAATCCAAACAGGATCGAGCAGAGGATCCGTTGATGATGCGCACGCACACCTCGCCCGGTCAGATCCGCGCCATGCATGAGCACCTCCAGAAATATCCCGAGGATCCTCCTCCCATCCGCATCATTTTGCCGGGGATGTGCTACCGCTATGAGCAGATCACTTCCCGATCCGAAGTCCAATTCAACCAGGTCGAAGGGCTGGCGGTCGGCAAGGGGATCACATTCCGGGATCTCAAGGGCACATTGAGTGCTTTCGGCCGGCGCATGTTCGGACAGGATGTAAAAACCCGCTTCAGGGCTTCTCACTTCCCGTTCACTGAACCCAGCGCCGAAATGGATGTGGGTTGTTTCCTGTGCGGAGGTGAGGGCTGCCCCGTCTGTAAAGGGACCGGTTGGCTGGAGATCCTGGGCTGCGGAATGGTCCATCCTATTGTGTTGGAAAACGGTGGTTTTGACCCCGAGGTCTACTCCGGATTTGCCTTTGGTATGGGCCCGGAGCGCATCACCATGATGCGCCACCATATCGAGGATATCCGTTATTTTTGGGCCAATGACCTGCGTTTCCTGGAGCAGTTCTAAACCAGGGCAACTATGGATTGGCAAGAATCAATCAAAGGAACTGAACGATGAAAGTACCCATATCGTGGCTGAAAGAATTTGTGGAGATCTCACTGCCCATTGACCAGCTAGCTGAAAGGTTGACCCTGGCAGGCTTGGAGGTGGAGGAGATCCGTTATGTGGGTCTTCCCAGGCCGGAAGGGGAGAAACAGGTCACCAAGATCAGCGGTATCTCCTGGGATCCAGAGAAGATCGTTGTCGGTGAAGTACGGGAAGTCATGCCTCATCCTGATGCCGACCGCCTGGTACTATGCCGCCTGGATGACGGCGTTCAGGAGCATATCGTGCTCACTGGAGCGCCTAATCTTTTTCCTTACAAAGGAAAAGGGGAGCTGGATCCTCCTCTCAAGGTAGCTTATGCCAGGGAGGGAGCGACCATCATCGATGCTTATAACGAGGAAGACCCCCAGGCGACGACCACTTTGAAACGAAAGAAGATCCGCGGTGTGGAATCCTATTCCATGGCTTGTTCGGAGAGGGAGCTGGGCATCTCGGAGGAGCATGAAGGCATCATTCTCCTCGATCCGGAGGCGCCGACCGGTCAACCGCTGGCGGATTTTATTGGGGATGCCGTGTTGGACATCGCCATCACTCCCAATATCGCCCGGGCTGCCAACATCCTGGGAATCGCTCGCGAGGTGGCCGCCATTACCGGAGCAAAGCTGCGATCCCCGGAGTATGAAGCGGTCATGGATGGTGACCCGATCAAGGATAAAGCTGGGATTGTGATCACCGATCCAGCGGACAATCCCCGTTTTGTGCTGGGACTGATCGAGAACGTCAAGATCCAGCCCAGCCCTTACTGGGTCAGGCTGAGACTGAAGCTTTCTGGCGTGCGGCCGATTAATGCCCTGGTCGACGCCACCAACTACACCATGTTGGAGATCGGCGAGCCGCTGCATGCTTTTGATTACGATGTGCTTGTCAAGCGCGCTGGTGGGAAAAGCCCGGTGATATCCACCAGGCGTGCCAAGGGTGGTGAGACCCTGACTACCCTCGACGATGTCGAGCGAAAATTGGATGATTTCACTGTCCTGGTCACCGATCAAGCTGGTCCCCTTTCCTTGGCTGGTGTGATGGGTGGGGCAGAGTCAGAGGTCACCCCGGAAACGGTCAATGTGCTCCTGGAAGGGGCGTCCTGGAATTATGTCAATGTCCGACGCACGGTAGCAGCCCAGGGACTCCCTTCGGAAGCCGCCTACCGTTTTGAGCGGGGCGTCCATCCTGAACTGGCGCCCAAGGGTGTGCTGCGCTGCCTGGAATGGATGCGTAAATGGACTGGAGGTACTGTGGCCAAGGGGCTGGTAGATGAATACCCTCTTCACCCGCAGGATCCCCTGGTGACCCTCACTCCCGCTGATGTCCAGCGCTGGTTGGGTATTTCCTTGACGGCAGCCGAGATCGCAGAACTGCTGGAGAAACTCGAGTTCACTGTCAAGGTCAAAAAGGATGAGTTGGAGGTCCAAACGCCGCCGCACCGTCTTGATGTTGGGGTAGGGATGGTTGGCAAGGCGGATCTGATGGAGGAGATTGCTCGTATTTACGGCTATGACCGGATCCCGGAGTCCATGCTGAGCTCAGAGCTTCCCCCGCAGGTCGGCAACCCGGAGCTCGAGCTGGAGGAGAAGATCCGCGATAAGCTGGCTGGCCTGGGTTTGCAGGAGGTCATCAACTACCGCATGACTTCTCCGGAGATCGAGCGTAAAGCGCTGCCTCCGGAGGAAGCCAATCAGGACCTTGAGTATCTGGAATTGGCTAACCCGATCAGTGCGGATAAGACAGTGATGCGCAGGAACCTGCTGGCCAGCATGTTGGAAGTGGTTGCCAAGAATTATCGCAGCCAGGAGCGGATTGCCCTGTTTGAGGTCGGACCGGTGTTCCTGCCGGAGGACGATGCCGGCGAGATCAAGGAGATCACCAAATTAGGATTGATCCTGAGCGGCACTCGAACAATGCCTGGCTGGCAGTCTTCCGACAGGGAATTGATGGATTTCTATGATCTCAAGGGGATTCTTGAAGCGCTGCTGGGGGACCTCCATATCGAGGAAGTAGCGTACATGCCGGAACCCTCCTCTGGTTTCCATCCCGGCAAATCCGCCAGGATCGAATCCCAGGGGGTTCTGCTGGGCTACTTGGGCGAAGTCCATCCCCAGGTGAAGCGCAGTTACCGCCTGCCAGAACGTCCACTTCCAGCTGCCATCCTTGATCTGGAGGCTTTGCTTGGGGGTGTTGAGCTGCTGTATGATGTCGAACCTATCCCAGATCAGCCGCCTGTCTTGGAAGACCTGGCGTTGGTGGTGGACGACCAGCTGCCAGCGGGCGAGATCGAAGCCATGATCCGCCAGACAGGGGGTAATACCCTCCGCGAGGTGCGTTTATTCGATGTCTACCGGGGTGACCAGGTAGGGAAAGGCAAAAAGAGCCTGGCTTACAGCCTGGTTTACCAGCACCCGGAAAAAACACTGACAGATAAAGATGTGCTGGCCATCCGCAACAAGATCGTCAAGCGTTTAGAAAAGGAATTGGGCGCTCAGCTGCGCAGCTGGTAGGGTCCAGTACCAAGTTTCTTAAGAAACCTTGTACCTTGAAGAGACCAAGTCTTTTTAAAAGACTTGGTCTCTTCTTCGTAGTTTGACAATTAACCCCGAAAATCGTAGATCCCATCAACAATGGGGTAGGTTTTCCCGCAATCAGGGCAGGCCAGCTGTTCGGCGCCTGGCTTTTCAGACAGGTCGGTCCCGCAGTCAGGACAGCGGAAGAATCCCTCTCCCGATCCAGAGCTCTGGGCTTTCCTGGCGATGCTGCGCGTGAACACGCTTGGGGAGAGCTGCCACCACTTTCCGGTTGGCTGGAATAGCGCATCCAGTGATGCCAGCAGTCCTGCGGGTATTGTCCTTTTCAGGAATCCGACCCGGAAATGTGAGACCGTCCGCTGGTCTTTGAGGTCGAAGCCCGCTTCGTCCAGCCAGCGGCGGACGCTGCGGGGATGGAAATCGTAATTCAACTCTGTGAATTCTACCGCCTCCAGGGAAAAAGGATCCCAGTCCTGCCGTCCCAGCCAGTAGCGCAGAATGGCTTTGAGATTGTGCTTGTTGGCATATTCCAGGATGAAGGGAGCGCCAGACTTGAGCACCCGCTGAGCTTGGCGCAGTGCCGCCAGTGGATCCTGCATGTGGTGCAGGACCCGGATCATCGTGCTCCCATCAAAGAGCTGATCCACAAATGGCAGGTGGTAGACGTCTCCAGCAACGTAAATGTAGGCGTCATTCTTTCCCAGAGCTGCCTGGGCTTGCTGAAGCTGGGTCAGGGAATAATCCAGCAGGACAACCCGCTGGAATCCCCGGTAGCGGGGTGTGTTGCGGCCCGCCCCAGCGCCAATCTCCAGCAGCAGCTGACCTTGATCGGGGAGCAGCCTCCTGAGGGCGGTGCGTTCACAGAGGTCTTCATATTCCCGGCCGCCTTCCTCCCAGAAGCTGGTCTGGTAGTCAGAGCCTTCATAGTCGATGACCGGGGGATTTCCGGATCCTTCATTCATGGGGTCTGTCCGCTTATCAGGCTTTAGGGAAGGTCAGGAGCCGTTATAGCCCCGGCCAACGCCGCGGTAGCGAAAGCCCAGTTCTACCATCAGGGCGGGATCATAGATATTCCGTCCATCGAATACCAGGGGGGAATTCATGGCTTCGCGGATGCGGTTGAGATCCAGCTGGCGGAATTCGTTCCATTCCGTGTTGACCATCAGGGCATCACAGCCGTCTGCCAGGTCATAGGGACTATCAGCCATTTCCACCGAGGGAAGCAGCACAGCGGCTTCTTCCATGGCGATCGGATCATAGGCTTTGACGATCGCTCCTTCTGCCAGCAGCAGGTTGGCGATCGTCAGCGAGGGAGCATCGCGCATATCATCGGTATTGGGTTTGAAGGATAGGCCCAGCAGTCCGACGGTCTTGCCGGTCAGATCCTCACTGTCCAGCAGGGATTTGATCTGCTTGACTGCCATTTCCCGCCGCTCGGTGTTGATCTCCATCACCGAATTCAGCAGACGGGGGTGGCGGCCTGCTTTCTCAGCCATATAGGCCAGAGCCTTGACATCCTTGGGGAAGCAGGATCCTCCGTAGCCGATGCCTGCGTTGAGGAAGGATGGACCGATCCGGGAGTCAAACCCCATCCCGTTGGAGACCTCCGATACATCCGCTCCCAGGTCTTCACAGATATTGGCGATCTCGTTGATGAAGGAGATCTTGGTCGCCAGGAAGGCGTTGGA
>JBGCVQ010000134.1:0-1500 GCA_045888315.1 Anaerolineales bacterium
CAGCATCCAGTAAAAGAAATCTTCCATGGGAATGGTCCCAACCCTGATACCTGATCAACTGGGTTGAGGGAGGCATTCGATCCTCCCAGGAGAATAAGTATGTTTTGTAAAAAATGCGGAAAAACCTTGGATGAGGATGCCCGCTTCTGCGCATACTGCGGGGAGCCGGTATCCGAGGCGGATACTTCGATTGCGAAATCTCTGGAAAAATCGCCCCCTGTTCAGAAACGGAAACCTATCCTCATCGGCATCGTCCTTGGTCTGGTATTGACGGCGGTCTGCTCCCCGCTGGTGCTGATCACCCGGGGACGGATCCTGGCCAGCCCCTTGAACCCTGAGCAGCGAGAGGTGTCTGGTATTCCAACGGAAGATCAGGCCCCATCACAACCTGCTCCTCAGGATCAGCCAGTTAGCGAGAGCCTGCCAGGCCAGCCCCTGGTCTTCCCGGATATCCCTCTGGTCTACGCATCCGACCGCGGAGCGCCTAACTATGACGAGTGCCACCCGGATTCCTCCTGCGTTCTGCAGGTTTTCTACAATCCAGCCCCGCTGACCGAGAGTGCCATCAATCTGACCGGCCCGCTGGGCTTTGCAGCGGCGAGTGAACCCGTCTTGTCACCTGATGGCAGGCAGGTGGCTTTCACCGGTTTTGTGGAGGGCGCCGCGGAAAACCATGTCTATATCGTCAACATCGATGGGAGCGGGATGAGAGTCATGACCCTGAAAGGCTACAACCACGGCCATCCCTCCTGGTCTCCGGACGGCCGGAGCCTGGTGGTGATGTCCCGACCCACTGGGGAGGACGGCTATCATCTCTACCGGATCGATGTCGAGAGCCGGGAAGCCAGCCAGTTGACCTTTGGAAGCTTCATGGATCGCTTCCCAGACTGGTCTCCGGACGGCCGCTGGATCGCCTTCCACAGCAGCCGGGCCGATCCCAACCCAGAGACCTGCTGGCCCAACTGCCTCACCAGCGTCTATTTTTACAATATCGCAGAGGGACAGGTCTACAGCCTGGGGAGTGGGGAAGAGTCGATCAGCGGAGGCGGTTTTGCCTGGTCTCCGGACAGCAGCCGCCTGGCCTTTCACTCCAGCCAATCCGGGAGCTGGGATATCTATCTGGTCGACCTGGAAGGCTCGATCGTCCAGCTGACCAGCGATCCAGGGGATGAAGTTTTCCCAGCCTGGTCCCCGGACGGCAAATTCCTCGCCTACGCCCAGGACAGCGCCGATGGCAGGGATATCATAGTCACGCCGGTCGAGTATTTTGATCCGGTGGACTATACCAGCGATGCTGCTTTTGATTATTATCCTGATTGGTAGTATTCAAAGTCTAAGACACAAAAAGAACCACTCCTTTCAGGAGTGGTTCTTTTTCTTCGTTAAAACAATCGGTTTTCAAAGTAGCCATTAGTGGACATGTTTCAGAAAGGCATCTTTGATCTGCTGATAAGGTCTGTGATTGAACGGACAGACCTTCACGCACACAGAACACCCGTG
>JBGCVQ010000135.1:0-24851 GCA_045888315.1 Anaerolineales bacterium
CCCGCAATCAGGAGATTGCGGGTCTTTTTCATTTAGGGGGACCTCCGAGGTCCCCCCACCTGTTTTCCCTTTATTTTACCCAACGACCTCCGAGGTCCCCCCAACCTCGGAGGTCTTCCATTATATTAAATAAAACACCCCGAAGTGGGGTGTTCAGGCGCCCTCGGCAGGACTCGAACCTGCAACCGTCGGATTAGAAGTCCGGTGCTCTATCCATTGAGCTACGAGGGCATTCAAATGCGGGACCCGTTTTCAGGGGGCGGGCCGGATCCCTTTATATACCCGGGCGCCGGAAATAGTCTGGAGGATCTTCAGGGGTTGGCGGTCGAGCAGTTCAGCCAGCTCATCCGGCGAAAGCGGCTGGTTGCCGTTGGCCAGGAAAGTCCGGAATAAGGCTTCCGTCAGGGTGGTGTGCTCGGTGATGAACTGCTCCTGCTTGGCGCAGTGGGAGATCAAGGTATGCTGCAGCCCATCTACCCGCTGGACCTCTGCCGTGTCGGGATCGATCCAGTCCACCTTCTCGTCCCCGGAAATGTCCGCGTACATGGCTTGATGCTCTTCGCAGAGGCAGCTGCGCAGGTGGACCCGCCAGGAGCGGTCATGCTCCATCCACCAATCATAATCTATATGGAACGGTGTTGAAACCGTAGGTTTAAGCAAACTTGATAACTTGGGTTTTGACACCGCCCTACTCCTTCCTCCACTATCATTAAATTACAAAGCTTCTGAATCGTCAAACCGGAAATGTTGATCGCCCACGTGAACGAACCAGGGCCGGGTCTCCAGCAGGGAGAACAGGGGACCGGGCGGGCAGCGCCTGACCGTGTTGACCGCCGCGTACAGCTCCGTGGCATGGACGTGCCCCTGGGGATTGAGTTTGGTCAATTCCCGGACGATATCCACCACAGCCTGCTCGAATGGTGGAGGGTTTTTCTGATTCTTTTCCCAGACCTCATCCACCGGATCCACATCCGGGACAACGATCGCCATCCTGGGGTTGAAGCTGGAAGAGATGATCTGCTTCAAGGTGGCAAACACCAACTCCCCATCAGAGCCTACCAGCAGGGTGCGCATCCAATCCTTGGTGGATCGGGATCCCCTGGATTCAACGATGACCTCACCAGGTTCTTTGCCTGGTTTGACATAGACGATACCGCCAGGGATCAGCCCGTTCCGTTCGTACCAATCCTCAAGGCCAGATACATAACGTTCCTGGCGGACCACCCAGCCAGGAAACCGTTCACCGGTCTTTCCATCCACCAGCGTAAAGCGGATGCGGGGAGCCTCGTAAGCTGTGGGGAATAGGGGCATGATCCGCTCCGAGAGCGGCAGCGTCCCAGCCCGCCAATGGGGGAAGATCAAGCGCACCTCAACGGCTTCCGCAGGGTACTTCTCCTTCTTCCAGGGTGTCAGCTCATCATCCAGCTCCGCCTCCAGGGAGACCATCTCCTCTGTCAGCGCATCTGGATCATATTCGATCGGCACATAGCGCAGGAAAAGTGGGGTTTCCTGGACGCTTTCCGGTTCCATGTTCTTGAGATACCAGGAAACGATCCCGGCAGGGCCAACTTCGTCAAAGCGGGGATCCTCCTGGAGGGCATGGTCCAGGGAGAACTCGATCAGGTGGGGGTTGACATCCCCGGGCAGATCGACTTCCTTGACCAGATCAGCTGTCGACAGCGGTCCGCCTTCATGCATGTCCAGGACTGCTTCTGCCAGGTTCAGGTGGCCTGCGTTGACATCTACCAGCAGTGCTTTCAGGAACCAGCGGCCAGCGATCTGGACAAACTCTTCGTGGCCAACCAGGCCTAGTTCGATCTGATCCACCAAGGTACTGCGGTACTCGTCGATCACCGCCTCCGGATTGAGGGAATCCGCCTGGTCTGCCTCGAGGGGCACATTGAGCTCATGGTCCTCGATGCCAGATGCAAATTCGCGCTCTATACCGTCTTCGAACTTGACTCCGATGACATCAAACTGTCCCTGGGCAGGATTCTCTCCCACCCTGGTGCTGATCACCTCGCCTTTTTGCCATTCAAACGCCGGGAAGACCAAAGTGGTGCCGACCTCAAAATGATCCTTTGGGAGGTAAACGTCATTGCCGTTCAGCCGCTTCTTCTCCAAGCGGACCTTCTCCCTCTCGATCCGCTGCTCAACCAGGATGGGCATGAGTTCTTCGGATGTCAAAGGAAGTTCATTTTCCAGCAAGTAATCATAAAGGAAGGAAATGTCTTCCTTCTCAAGTTCATATTCCTCCCAGTAACCTTCTCGGAGGGATAACAAAGGTGTTGCCATAAAGTTGCCTCAAACAGATGAAAATAAAAACACTGAAGTACTACCCTATCCAAGCCAGTATATTATACTCTACTCTTCCCCCCAGACAACCTTGCGGCCCTTGGCACAGGCTCCGGCTGGACCAGCGCTGATCAGGGATAGGTTTTTTCCAGCCAATCGAGGGGATCGACCTGCAGGCCCCCTACCCAGACCTCGAAGTGGAGGTGCGGACCGATCGATCGCCCGGTGTTGCCCACCCTACCGATCAGCTCCCCAGCGCTGACCTGCTGGCCTACTCCCACCAGAAACTCGGACTGATGGGCATAGAGGGTGTATACTCCCCAACCATGATCGATCAAGGTGGTGTTGCCGTGGAGCAGCAGCGGCCCTGTGAAAACGACCTTTCCCGGAGCCGCAGCATATATATCCTGGCCCATCACGCCGTAGAAGTCCAGGCCGGTGTGGAAATAATAATAACCGGATCCATTATAGGAACGGCGGCCGCCAAAATAAGATGCATAGGCTCCTGAGAGCTCTGCTGGCACCGGGCTTACAAAGCCTTCCGACCAGTATTTATCACCGCTGCTGATCTTGGTGTACTGCTCCAGGTCCTGATTTTCCTCTTCGGTGACATCCAATCCAACGGTCTCATCAGGCACCCCAACCACATCCTCATAGGGATAGTTGCCGCTTTCGATCTCCACCATCTGGGTGTGAGCGATCGGTGTTCCATCGGGCAGCATCCCTGAGATCGAGAGCTGCTTCAATCCCGTGTTTTCCCTGGCATGCAGTCCTTGGAGGGCGAAATAGGTCTCCCCATTCTTGGTGAAGAATGACAGTGGATAGTCTCCCAGGGTTCCGTTGAGCTCAGTGCCCTGCGGAGCATCCAGCTGGAATACATTGGTATGGCCCTGAACAAAGTGTTTGGGCTTGAAGCTGGCAGATTTGATCGCTTCTGGAAAACCTCCCGGTCCGTCGCTTTCGGTTCCGGGAAGAAGCAGAACCTCACCCGGGATGACCTGCCAGCTACCCTGCTCACCGTTGGCCTTGATCAGCGCCCAGGGGTTGAGGCCGTTGACAACCGCCAGCTCCAGGGCAGACTGCCCAGGGGCAAGGGTTTTCCGCGCTCCTGCCTTTTCGCTGATCCCATCCTCCCCCACTACCACCGCGGAGACTCCCACGTAGAGTTCCAGGGGACTGGTCAGCCGGTTGAGGCGGATCATATCCTCTTCAGGGACCTGGTAGCGGCGGCTGATGCTCTGGAGAGATTCGCCATAAGGGACATCGACCGTGCCCAGACTGCCGCTGATCCCTGCTAAGCCGGGGATTTCCAAGACCGTTCCCGGGATGATGGAGCTGTTGGCGTTCAAGCCATTAGCTGCCAGGAGCTCATCATAGGAGACATGCAGGTTCAGAGCGATGGTCCATAAGGTATCTCCCGCCTGCACCTCGTAGGTAGGTCCAGCCAAGGAATCCTCCTGGGCATAGGCAGGAGAAAACACAATGATCAATAAGGTCAGGAAGGGCAGGACACTGCGGATTATTCTATTCAAAGCTCAGCTTATCTCCAATCTCGAATTCAGCCAGCCGGTCAGGATGCACTTCCAGGATATATCTGGCAGGTGCGCTGGGCGTGTAAAAAGGTTTCCAGCTTTCAGCCAACTGTCTATCCACAATGATGCGGTTGTCATCCAGCCAGACCACACCCAGGTCCATTCCCACGAAGAGCATATGGATAGCCGCATTGCTCCTGCTGGCTTGTTTGTGGACCAGTAGCAAGCCGTCCCCGGGATCGATCTGCTTGCGGAACATCAATCCTTTCAAACGGCAGGTAAAACTCTCACAATTCTTCACCTGAAGTGGACCTTCCAGGCTTCGCGTGTGATTGATAACTTGTAGATCTGTCATGAGAAAAGCGGGGTTTTCCGGGCAGGACGCGCGGAACTCAGTCCTCCCCTGCTTTGGCCAGCACGTATTTGACCCGTTCTGCCAGTTCTTCCGGCCGGAACGGCTTGGTTATATAATCATCCACCTTGGCTACCTGCCTCCAGAGCACGATATCGATGCTTTGCACCTTGGCAGTGACCACGATGACCGGTATATCGCGAGTTTTCTCGTTCTCCTTCAAGCGCTGGAACACCTGGGTGCCGTCCATCTCGGGCATCATCAGATCCAGCAGGATCAAGTCAGGGATCTGCTCGTTAACAAGGGCCAAACCCTCTTCCCCACCATTGGCTCCCAGCACTTCATAACCTTCTCTGGCCAGGATCAGCTTCATTAAATTAGTGGTTTCAGGTTCGTCCTCTATGCAAATGATCCGTTTTTTATCCGCCATCATTTTGATATCCCTTACTAATCACCTGTAAGTTTACCATAATTTAGGCAGCCTTTGGGGTTCCTGGAAAGGCCTTCACGCGCCATTTAAGCCTGGGAAATCCAGCCAATTACATAGTCTGGCTTGGGTTTCAAGCATCCCCTCCCTTGTCATCGATTTCAGTCTAGAATATAATCTCACCGCAAAATACTAAGAATAGAGACCAAGAAGGGCACTATTATGATCGATGTAAACGAATTGAGAAAAGGCGTCACCTTTGAGTTGGACGGGAACATCTATAAGGTCCTCGAATACGACCACCACAAACCCGGCCGAGGGAAAGCAACCATCCGGGTCGACGTGCGGGACTTGCGCTCTGGCACCCGCCTAAAAAAGAAGTTCAACTCCGGTGATACAGTGCAGGATATCCAGCTGACCTACCGGAATGCCAAGTACATGTACACCGACGGCGAGTTTTATCATTTCATGGACGTTGAGACCTATGAACAGCCAGCCCTGCTGGCTGATGTCCTGGGTGACAGCGCTCAATTCCTCACGGATGAGATGGAAGTCAAGCTGACATTCTTCAAGAATGAACCCCTTGATATCGACCTGCCAACCACGGTTGACCAGGAAGTCGTCCGGGCTGATCCCTCCGTCCGCGGCGATACCGCCACCAGTGTCACCAAAGCCGTGACCACCACGACCGGGCTCGAGGTCTTCGTACCTAACTTCGTGGAAGTGGGCGATACCATCCGGATCGACACCCGGACCGGTGAGTATGTCACCCGGGTATGAAAAACCCCGCTGGCGTTGAATGCGCTTATTTCTTTGGGGATTATTACCGGGGTAGGAACCGGGAGGAATGTCGGCTCCTGAACACTGCCAATCCTCCCCTGCTCTGGGAGCCCCGGCTGTGTGAAGGCTGCCCTGTCCCCGGAATACTCCGGGCGAATTCCTGCCAGCATCTCCAGTTGAGACCATCGATCACCCGCCCTTTCCCCTTCCTCAAGGGAAAGGTCCGCGTCTCTGCCTACTGCAGCAAATCCCACCAGGACGTACTGGAACCAAAGATCGGCTGCGGGGAATGCCATCAGCTGCCCGAGGTCTTCCTGGGAGAATGAAAACAAAAGCCGGGTCTTCTATGGCCCGGCTTTTCAATCAGCGCAGCTATCAAATCCAACAATTCATGCCGGGCCAGTCCTGCCAAACTTCTTTTCCAAGAAATCTACCGCGAGGTGGATCATGGTCGGCCTGCCGTGAGGGCAGGTTCGCGGCGACTGGCAGGCTTCCAGGTCAAGCAGCAATCCCCGCTGTTCTTCCGGCGTCAGTACTTGACCGGCTTTCACCGCAGCTCGCTTGCAGACCCGGGCGATGATCTTCTCCTCCACCTTTCCTTCCAGCGGGCTTTCATCCACCTCCAGGTCCTCAACAGCCGCCCGGAGTATCCCTTCCGGGGAACCCGTTCCCAGTAAAGCCGGCACAGCCCGGATGACGAACGCTCCGGGGCCGAACTCCTCCACATCAAAACCCAGGCTTCGCAGCAAAGGGAGGTTCTCCTCGACAAGGTCAGCGCTGGCCGGAGAAAAATCAACCACCACGGACTCAAGCAGGGTCTGGGAAGGTGGATTCTCCCGATTGGCAAGCATCTTTTCAAACAGGATCCTTTCGTGCGCGGCATGCTGGTCGATCAAGTACAATCCATCTGGGCCTTCAGCGATCAGATAGGTAGCAGCGACCTGTCCGATCAGGCGTAGGATCGGCGTGCCCAGGGGCGCTGCGATCTGGGCCTCTCCCTCATCCCCGCGGGACAGTTCCTCGCCCGCTCTCTCCAGGGCACCCCAGGCAGGGTCGATCACCCTCTGGACATGGCGCTGGTCTGGAGCTGATCCACCCCAAAGATTTACTCCCCTCAGGTTGGATGTGCCCGGCACCGGTGAATGGGCCATCAGCGCTCTTCTCACTGCCCTGCTCACTCCCCGGAAAAGCACGTCCAGGTCTTTGAATCGGACTTCCGCTTTGGTCGGATGGACATTGACATCGACCCTCTCGGGATCCATCTCCAGAAAGAGCACGGTGATCGGGTATCTGCCTTTCATGACCAGGGTATGGTAAGCCTGGGTGACAGCTCTGCTGAGGGCGGCGTCCTGTACCGGCCTTCCGTTGACATAATAGAGCATCTCCTGGCGGTTGGATCGGGTCAACCCTGGAGGGCTGATGTAGCCGCTCACCCGCAAGGAATCATCTTCATAGATCACTTCCAGCATCTGCCTGGCACTGCTGATACCGTGGACAGCCGCCACCGCTTCCCTCAGGTCACTACTGCCGCTGGTCTGGAAAACCAGCTCATCATCCTGGTAAAGCTTGAAGCGTACGGCTGGATTAGCCATCGCGTAGCGGCTGACAACCGTGTTGATGTGTCTTTTTTCTGTCCTGTCGGTTTTCAAGAACTTCAACCTAGCAGGCACGTTGTAAAAAAGATGCTCCACGCGGACAGTCGTACCGGGAGGAATACCCAGATTGGTAATGTCCTTGACCTCTCCCCCTTCCACCCGGATCGAACCACCCAGATCCTGGTCCTGCACCCGCGATATCAAAGTCAAATGGGAAACGGAACCGATGGAAGCCAGGGCCTCTCCCCTGAATCCCAGGGTCGAAACCCGAAAGAGGTCGGCGGCTTGATGGAGTTTACTGGTGGCATGGCGGTGGACCGCCAGCTCCAGCTGGTCCGCCGCAATCCCTGCCCCGTTGTCAACTACCTCGATCAGGCGCTTCCCCGCCTCCCTGATCTGGATGGAGATCTGATCTGATCCGGCGTCGAGGGCGTTCTCTATCAATTCTTTCACCACGGATGAGGGACGTTCGACAACCTCACCCGCAGCGATCTGGGAAGCAACCTCTTCCGGAAGGATTCGTATGGTCATTCCCCTATTATAACGGAGAGGGCTGGAGGTGTAAGGAAAGTGCTGACAGGAACCACATGCGCTGCCGGTCCCCGCTGTCACTATCAGGTATAATGCGGATATGTCATTTTCGACCCTGTTCTTTGACCTTGACGCGACCCTGTATTCCGCGAACAACGGCCTCTGGGACCAGATCCGGAACCGGATCTTCCAATTCATGAGGGAAGTCGTGGGGATACCCGAACAGGAGATCATCCCCACCAGGGATCACTACTGGAAAACGTACGGAACAACCCTGGAAGGACTGCGGATCCACCACCAGGTTGACCCGGAGCGCTACCTGGCTTATGTGCATGAAATCCCATTGGAGGATTACCTGCAGCAAGACCCTGAGCTGAAAGAGATCCTCGCCAGTTTACCCCAGGAGCTGTGGGTCTTCACCAATTCCGATCGACCACATGCCCAGGCAGTCCTTGATGCTCTGGGCATCCGGGAACAATTCAGCGGCATTATCGATCTGCTGGCAATGGGATTTGCCATCAAACCCCAGCCCGAGGCTTATCAAATCGCCCTGAAGACCGCTGGTGTGAAGGATCCAACCCGATCGATCTTGTTCGATGATTTATGGGCGAACCTGCTGGGCGCGAGATCCCAGGGTATGAAGACCGCCTTAGTGAACTTGGACGGCCAGGAAAATGGGGCGGATTATCACCTGGCCCGAGTCCATGATATAAAGGAAATTATCCCGCAGCTCTGGTCCGGTTCCTGATCTATATCATCAATCGGCCCAGTTTCTGCCGCAGCAGCAAGGACTTCCCATGACAGAAAAAGTCTACTCCCAGCAAATCCGCTACAGTTATGGCATCAGGCTGCCTCGAGCAATTCTCACCAGCCTGAGCGTGATGCTGGTGATCTCCAGCCTGGCAGTAATGGGAGACCTGGTAGGATCAGCAGGTTCGATCCTCCCCTTGACCGCATTTCTTCTGACGGTCTTCATCGGCCTCAATTTACTGGCCTACCTGGAACTATCCCAAAGCTTGCCGCTTTCCGGGGGAGCTTACCGCTTGGTTCAAACCAGTGAAGATGCCAGCTGGCTGTCATTTCTAACAGGCTGGTCCCTGATCCTGGCTGCCCTGGCTGCAGCTGGCCTGGTTCTGCAAACCTTTGCACAGCAGGCAGCAGCCCTGATATCTGCAGCCTTCAATATCGACCTTCCACCCCTGGCGCTAGCCGGTGGTCTGCTGCTGCTGACCGGGATCTACAAGCTGCTTCCCCGCCGGAGCAAAGGCATCACCCTGGCAGCCTTCCTTCCCCTGGCCATCCTTTTCACTGCCAGCCTGGCTGCTGTGCCTAAGATCCAAACCGCCAATCTCTTCCCGTTGGCTGGCTCTTGGAGGACTGCTTTCAGCATTTTGTTGATTTCCTTTATCAGTCTTGAAGTGGCAGCCGGATTGCAGGGTGACCTGTCCAAACGGAACATCCACGGCAAGCGCCTGCTCGTGGTCTCAGCCCTGCTGCCGGGTTTGATCACCTCCCTGGTGGCAATCCTCCTGGTAGGCACCTTCCCCACGGGCTATTCTTCTCCGATCCTCAATCCCCTGGCAGATCTAGCTGCCGTATGGGGGAATCGCTGGCTTCAGGTCAGTATGGGCGCGCTCAGCCTGCTGGCTATTCCCCTGGTCCTCACCAGGATGCTTTCCCTGCTGATCAGCCAGATCTATAACATGACCAGGGATGGCTATTGGCCGGATATATTTACCCGCATCAATCCCAGGACCAAAAAACCGGTCATCCTGCTGGTGGTTGTGCTGGCCTTGATCATCCCCACCCTGCTGGTCGATCGCCTGCAGCTTGCCAGGCTGGGAAGTCTTTTCTACCTGCTCGTGCTCACGGCAGTGAATTTCTCACTGGCCCGGAAGGATCAGCTGGAATCATCCTTCCAGCTGCCTATCCATCCCTGGATCCCGGCTATAGTCATGGTAATCGACTTATTAGTGACCATCATCTGGGCCGATGATTTTCTGCCCGCTGCGATACTGCTGGCTTCAGGATTGCTGCTGTATTTCTTATATGGACAGCATCACACCATCGAGGCCAAAGAGGGTATCACGGTATTCAAATCTGAAGTAGAAGAGGGCAGCGCCAAGGTTCATAAGAGGATCCTGGTACCCATTGCCAACCCGGAAACAGCCGAATCCCTGCTGCACCTGGCCGGCACACTGGTCCGCCCCGAGGGCGGGAAGGTGATTGCCCTGCGGGTGATCACAGTACCCAATCAACTCCCCCTTTCGGACGGCAGCATCGAGGCAGAAGCCAACCGCATGCTGCTGGATCAGGCCATCGATCAGGCCACCAAGGAGGAATTCCGAGTGCAGACCATGACCAGGGTCTCCCGGACCATCGCTGAGGGAATTCTGGACACAGCCCGGGAGGAGGACGTTGACCAGATCCTGGTTGGCTGGTCTGGTGGAGAGAGCCGCTCGATCGCCAAATCCATGGGCCCTGTGCTAGATCCCATAATCAAGGACGCACCCTGCGAGGTGCTGATCGTCAAAGGCTGCAACTGGCCGGAGATCCAATCGATCCTGGTGCCTACCGCGGGGGGACCCAATGCCCCCATTGGAGCCAAGCTGGCTTCCACCTTATCTCTCAGTACTGGAGCCTCAGTGACCGGACTCTACGTCCAGGTTGGGACGGCATCCAGCAGCCGGATGGCCCAGAATCGCAAGATACTTGACAGCACCTTCCAGGAATTGGTGTTCCATAAACCACCTGAAAAGAAGATCATCCTTGCCAATTCCGTGCTGACCGGGATTCTCAAGGAAGCTGAGGAGTATGACCTGGTGATCGTGGGCGCATCTGAAGAAGGCTTTATCGATCAGTTCGCATTTGGGAGCATCCCCCAGCGCATCGCTTCCCAGGCACCCAATTCCTCGGTGATGGTCAAAGGCTACAGTGGAGCTCCTGAATTCTGGTTCAGGAAAGTGCTCCAGACAATCTTCAATCTCTTCCCGACTCTGACCCAGGAAGAACAGCTGGAAGTCCGGGAAGAGCTGATCAGCGATGCTGAGCCCGGCCAGGATTATTTCGTGCTTATCGTGCTGTCCTCGATCATCGCTGCCCTGGGACTGCTGCTTAACAGCCCCGCGGTGGTGATCGGAGCGATGCTGGTCGCTCCCTTGATGTCCCCTATCCTGGGCATCTCGCTGGGCATCGTGCTGGGAGAAGTGCGCCTGCTGCGGACCTCCCTGGAAGCCGTTTTCAAAGGCGTGATGGCCACTATCATCGTTTCCATCCTGGTAGGCCTGATCTCCCCGCTTAAAGAAATGACACCGGAAATCCTGGCCCGGACCCAGCCCACCCTCCTGGACCTGTTCATCGCCCTGGCCTCTGGCATGGCTGGCGCCTACGCCCTGAGCAGGAAAGAGGTCAGCGCTGCCCTTCCTGGGGTAGCGATCGCCGCGGCCTTGGCCCCTCCTCTGGCGGTGGTTGGACTGGGCATTGCCCACGGCAACATGCAGGCTGCCGGCGGCGCCTTGCTGCTGTTCATCACCAACATCATCACCATCAGCCTGGCTGGCATGATCATATTCACACTCCTGGGAATTCATCCCCTTAACCTCCAGCCAGAAGTGAAGAAACGCGTCCGGCGCGGGATCACAGGTATGGTTTTACTGGTCGTTCTGATCACCATTCCCCTGGGGATCATCATGAACGGCATCTTGCGGACCAGCCGGGAGGATCAGGCCATCCAGTCCGTTCTCACCCAGTCTCCTCTGCTGGCAGACATCACCGATCTGGAAATCGAGCGATCACGCACCAAGGACGGGCTGCTGATCAGCGTCACAGTCCGGAGAACAGAGCCCCTGACCCAGGATGATGTGGATGCCCTGGCCGAGGAATTGAAGGTGACTCTGGACCAACCGCTGATGCTGGATTTCACGACCCTGCCGGTCATCCGCTCCCAGTAGCTGTTCTCAAGCCTTCCAAACCATCCTGGAATATTGACAATTTTCTAAGATTGTTCTTATCTGGTTGTGTTACGCTTATAGCGTACCTGTAGGGGGCACCAGCATCACATTAACACGTGGAGTGGCGTATGAAGAA
The DNA here is from genome assembly GCA_045888315.1 of Anaerolineales bacterium. Classification (GTDB taxonomy): domain Bacteria; phylum Chloroflexota; class Anaerolineae; order Anaerolineales; family UBA11858; genus B10-G9. The sequence goes on from JBGCVQ010000135.1 coordinate 11,599, forward strand.
AAGCACCTGGATCATTATCGGTATCCTTGTCGGGATCTCCCTCATAGGCGGCGCATTCACAGCTGGCACCATATTTGGAAACCTGGTCCTGCCCCGGACAGATTTCCTGGATTTCAATTCTCCCGGTCAGTACAGCCCGGTTGAGACCGGAAACCAGACTTCCGGGAGCGTGCCGCTGACCCAGGATGAGCTTTTTGCGCCTTTCTGGGAAGCCTGGGATATCGTTCACAATCAATATGTCGATCAACCGGTCGATGATATTTCACTGATGAGGGGCGCGATTTCCGGCATGTTGGATTCACTGGGTGATCAGCACACTTCTTATATGGACCCCGACCAATACCTCCAGGCCAACATCCCCATCGATGGGGAATATGAGGGAATTGGGGCCTGGGTGGATACCGAAGCCGAGTATCTGACTATCATCAGCCCCATGCCCGATTCACCTGCGGAAAAGGCTGGCCTGCAGCCTGGCGATCAGGTGATCAAGATCGATGGCGAGGATATGACCGGGATTGACGGTTCCCTGGTGATCCGCAAAGTGCTCGGTCCTGCGGGATCGACAGTGGTCCTGACCATCCAGCGAGAGGGCGAACCGGCTCCGTTTGATGTCACCATCGTCCGGGCCAAGATCTCGGTTCCCAGCGTGGAAAGCCGCATGCTCGACAATCAACTGGGGTATATCCAGATCTACACCTTCGCCGCAGAGACCGAGACCGAACTCCACGATCAGCTCCAGGAACTCCTGGACCAGAACGCCCACGGCCTGATCGTCGACCTGCGCAATAACGGGGGCGGCTATCTCAAGACAGCGGTGGACGTGGCTTCGGAATTCATCGATGATGGGGTCGTCCTCTATGAGGATTATGGACCCGACCAAGAGATGGATGTGTATCGTGCAGCAAAAGGAGGACTAGCGACGGAGATCCCCTTGGTGCTGCTTGTTAATGAAGGATCCGCCTCAGCCTCTGAGATCGTGGCAGGTGCGATCCAGGATCATCAGCGCGGTCCGCTGGTAGGCGCGACAACCTTCGGGAAGGGATCTGTCCAGAATTGGATCCCCCTCAGCAACAACCAGGGAGCAGTGCGGGTGACGATCGCCCGCTGGCTGACCCCGGATAAGCGCCAGATCCATGAGATCGGGCTTGAACCTGATTACCCGGTCGAATACACCGAGGAGGACTTCGAGCAGGAACAGGACCCCCAGCTTGACAAAGCCATCGAGGTCCTTCAAGATTTGATCAAGGAACAGAAAGGCAACTGACTATGTTTTACTTCAACCCTCAATATCTGCTTTATATGGCGCCAGCGATCCTATTGATGCTGGCTGCCCAAATGTACGTCAACTCCTCTTATCGAAAATGGGGACAGATTCCGACCCGGAGCGGGGTAAGTGGCCTGGATGCAGTCCAGCGGATCATTTCAGTCAACGGTTTGGAGGATATGCCTGTCCTCCAGATCTCTGGCCAGTTGACCGATCACTATGACCCTCGCAAAAAGGAGCTCAGTCTGTCCTCCTCTGTCTACCAGGGCAACTCAATTGCCGCGGTGGCTATTGCGGCTCACGAACTGGGCCATGCCCAGCAGGATCAGGAAGGGTATTTTCCCCTCCAGCTGCGCTCCATGCTTGTACCAGCGGTGAATATCGGCTCTACCCTGGGCTGGATCCTGATCATGGTGGGCTTAGTCCTCAACGTGATCGGGATTGCCTGGCTGGGTGTGCTGGCATTTTCGGGGGGTGCGGTGTTCGCGCTGGCAACCCTTCCTGTGGAGCTGAACGCTTCTGCCCGGGCCAGGGTGCTGCTCAAGAACAGTGGGGTGATCACTACCGCTCAAGAAGAACAGGGAGTCAATACCGTGCTCAATGCCGCTGCCCTGACCTATGTCGCAGCCTTATTCACGGCTGTCATGCAGCTGCTGTACTGGATCTCGATCGTTTCCGGCGGTCGGCGGCGCAGATAGACCCCCTCTGCACTGAGAACATCAAGACACGGTTTCCGATCGGAAGCCGTGTCTTTTCAATTGATGTTCAGGAAAACCTGTCATCGGACAGCTTTCCAGGTATCTCATCCTGCTTCCCTTCCAGCCAGCCAGTCCTCACTTCACCCGGCCGATCGAAATCGGGGACATAGGGTTTCAAATCCAACAACGGGGTGCCATCCAGGATATCCAGATTCTGGACCTCTAGGATATTATCCCGAATCGAAAGCAGCTTGACGACGGAGATACCAATGGGGTTAGGCCTGCTTGGGGCCCGGGTAGCAAATAAACCTCGTCTGACATCATCCAGGAAGGGTTTTACCAGCAGTTGGGGGGCCTTCGCCCGGTGGAAATAATAAATCAGGATGACATGGGAAAAACCATCCAGATCCTGGAGGCCTGCTGCATACTCCGGATCCAGGACGACCTTACCTTTCACCCCCCGGGAGGAACCGGGTTGGATGGGCATTCCCTCCCTGTCCGTAAAGGGGCTGTGGATGGTTCCGATGGAATGGACTGAAAAGGTATCTCTCACCCGGCGCTCCTTGATGTAGGCTGCGTGATCAGGCGCACCCCAGCGTGATGGACCTGGCGGAAGTTCGCTCCCTGGCTGACGGCTGCCAGCACTGCAGGGATGTCCTCCACCGAGGATCCCGCCAGCAAGTCCACCCCGAAATCCGCCAGAATCGGCGTCAGCGGTGTCGAGGGCCCTAACAGCAGCACATACGCTCCCGGTTTACAAAGGAACAGCAGTTCCGGCAAGGTGTGGTTGATGAAAGCCATCCCGGTAATGGCTACCAGGTCCGCCTTTGGCAGCAGATCGGGTGCCAAGCTGGCGGGTCGATCATCAGCGATAGGATTCAACTCCAGGACATGGAAATCAGCAATACTCTCCTGGAGGGTCTTCGAAAAGGGAAAATGGCCGATCACCACCACCTTCCCCCCTTTTGAGCGGGTCAGGATGGCTTGTTCTGCGTTCTGGTCGATCCAGCTTTGGGGCTGGCGGGGAAGCAAGGCGTTGATAGCCGCGCATCCCAGGCTGCGCCGGAGAGGAATTTCAGACTCGATCCAGCTGGCAAGCTGGAGGGCAGGATAGGATTCAAGCTTTCCTGGATCGGGAATGATCGGTTCTCCAGTGTGGTGGTGCTCAGCGCTGAGAGTGGAAGCCAATCCGCACTGCAGCCCGCTGTCCTTTTCAACCACGACCGCGGTCCAGTGCAAACCGATCCGCACCTGGCGGACTGGGAAATCAGGCAGACTGGCAAGGATCCGGGAATACATAACACTCCTCATTTGTCATTGTGAATTGATGTTTATCCATTATAATCCTCCTGTCAGGGTTACCGGGCCTGATTCCCCTCTCATAGATAAGGAAGCCCCGCCAAAAAAGAGGGGGCAGGAAAGGCGGGAAGCGGTTTGACCAAAAAGAACCTGCACGGTATAATGTTTCGTCGGTATTCGAGAATGACATTATAGGAGTAACACAGAAATGCCTAAACGGACGTATCAACCGAAAATAAGACGCCGGGCTCGCGTGCATGGGTTCCGAGCTCGTATGAAGAGCAAAGGCGGGCAGGATGTGCTCAAGCGGCGCCGGCAGAAAGGCCGCTACCAGTTAGCTCACACAAAGAACAACCACGTTAAGAACACTAACTGGAATAGCTGATTCAGTTCCTGTGCAAAGGAGATATCGCCTAAGGAGCTCAACTGAGATCACCCGGGTGCGGCAATCAGGTGAATCCTATGCCCACCCACTTCTTGTTCTGATAATCAAAGCTGGGGAAAGTCCGATTTCCCGATTTGCGGTAGCGGCAGGCAGGTCAATAGGCAACGCGGTCCACAGGAACCGGGCAAAAAGGCTGCTCCGGGCAGCCCTGCGGGAAGTCATCGCAGACATCGAACCCGGCTATCAGGGCCTCGTGATCGCCAGAAAGCCGCTGCTGCAAGCCAGCAGTCAGCAAGCCGGCGCTGCCTTGAAGAAACTGCTGAAGCAAGCGGGAATTGGACCCAGCAACAAGCATGGATAACCAGATCAGTCTAGACCACTCAGAAAAGATCCACCCCACCCAGGACCCCCCACTGCGGGACCTTAAGCTGTCCCTCTGGACGCTGTTCAGATTTCCGGTCCTGGCGCTGATCCGCCTCTACCAGGAGACATTATCCAAGGCGCTCCCCGGCAACACCTGCCGCTATTATCCCAGCTGCTCGCACTATACCTATCAAGCGATTTATAAATACGGCGTGCTTCGTGGTGGAGTGATGGGTACCTGGCGCATTTTACGCTGCAATCCCTTTTCCAAGGGTGGCTACGATCCGGTCAAATAAAGCTAATCAAAGAGCTGAATATGTTAAAGAATAAAAAAACCATCTTCATCATCATCCTCATCGTCCTGGCCATATCACTGGCTGGCTGCGGTGGCCGACGCATCGTTGCTACCGGCTGGTCCGGAATCAACGTCTCGGATGAAACGGTCTATTTCTCTTATGGACCCCAGGCTTATGCCGTGAATCTGAATAATGGGTCCATGAAGTGGGCTTACCCTATGGAACCGGTCAACGGGCTGGATTTCTACGCCGCCCCGGTCCTGACGGATGATGGTAGCCAGCTGATCGTCGGCAGCTACAAGAACGAGATCTTCAGCCTGGACCCTCAATCCGGGGTCAAGAACTGGAGCTACACCGTAATCTCGAAAGACAACACCACGGTGCGCTTCATCGCCTCCCCGCTGGTAGCTGCAGGCCGCATATATGCCCCAGCCTCCAACAACACTCTCTATGCCTTGAACCTGGACGGCACCCTGGAATGGAGCTTTACAACCGGGGATCCGCTCTGGTCAACTCCAGTCTATTCCGAAAATTGCGGCTGCATTTACCAGACTTCCATGGACCACTACCTCTACACACTCGATCCCGAAAAAGGCACGTTGGTCTGGAAATCCGCAGACCTGGGCGGTCCGATGGTGAATCCGCCAGCCCTCTCCGAGTCGGGACTGATCATCCTCAGCACATTCAATAATGAGGTGGTCGCCCTGGATGAGGGAACACACCAGACGGAATGGACCTTCAAGACTGAGGATTGGGCCTGGGCCAGCCCATTGATCGACGGCGATCAAGTATATGTCAGCGATATTTCAGGGGATTTTTATGCCCTCGACCTGGCGAGCGGGGATCTGCTCTGGCAGCTTGCTCCCGGGGGCGGCATCTACTCTTCCGCTCTGGTGGTGGATGACATGGTCTATTTCGCGACGGATTCCAGCAGTCTGGTGGTCGTCAGCCGGGACGGTGTGGTCCAGCGAAATCAGCCCATCGACGGCATCCTATATGCCAGCCCGGTGGCAGCAGGGGATATACTTCTCCTGGCTCCCTCGGAATCAGAGTTTTATCTGCTGGCGCTGAACGACAGCGGTGTCCAGCTCTGGGGCTACCCCCCACCCAAATAGAGAGAACTGCAGGCGATTAACTACTTAGTAGACAGGAAAATACCATGTGGGATGCCTTTATCACCTTAATGATCAACATACTGCTCTTCATCTATGATGTCATCGGCCAGAACTTTGGCTGGGCGATCATCATCTTCACGGTCCTGGTGCGGCTGGTCACCTATCCGTTGACAGCCAGGCAGATGAAAAGCAGCAAAGCCATGCAGGATCTCCAGAACTCCAAGAAATGGCAGGACATCCAGAAGAAGTACAAGGATGACAAGGAGACCCTGGCGAAAAAACAGATGGAGATCTACCAGGAAATGGGCATCAGCCCCTTTGGGTCCTGCCTGCCGCTGCTGATCCAGTTCCCCATCATCATCGGTCTTTACCAGGCGATCATCCGCACCCTGGCGGTCACGCCGATCCAGCTGGTAAATCTCTCCAAGCATATCAATGATGGTGCCAACCTGATCCCCATCAAGAGCCATTTCTGGTGGATGGAGTTAAGCGAGCCGGAGCGCCTGCCCATTCTGGGGATCGGTATACCGGTACTGGCGATCCTGGTGGTCATCACCTCCTATATCCAGACCAAGATGGTCACCCCACCGACCAGCGCGGCCGATGGAGGTCAGAGCGCTCAGATGACCCAGGCCATGACCCTGTACATGCCCTTTTTCATGGGATACCTGGCGCTGACCTTTGCCTCCGGTCTGGCTCTGTACTTCATCGCCACTAACCTGGCTACCATCGCCCAATATGTACTGATGGGACAAGCTAGCTTCGATAATATCCTTCCCAAACTTCCAGGAGTCAAGCGCTGACCGGGAGTGGGAGATCAATTTAACAGCGAGGGTACTATGAACAACAACCGCGCAACACTGGAGGTAATCGCCCAGAGCGTTGATGAGGCAATAGAAAAAGGTCTTGCAGATCTGGGTCTTGATCGAGATGCTGTAGAGATCACCGTGCTGGACGAAGGCGGATCAGGCTTGCTGGGGATCGGATCCCGCCAAGCCCGGGTGAGAATTTCTATTCTTTCCCAGGAAGAAGCGAGCGATCAGGTTCCAGCAGGGGATTCCGCTGCTTCCTCCGTTGACAAGGATCCTGTCTTGAAGCTGGCTGAGGAGATCGTCTCCGAGCTACTGGGTAAGATGAACCTCGAGGCGGAAGTGCAGGCCAAATTCGGTGAAGGCGGCGACGATTTGCCTTACCAGCCAATTATGGTGAACATCACTGGCAATGATCTCAGCATCCTCATTGGCCGCCGGGCAAAGACCCTCAATGCCTTGCAGTATATTACCCGCTTGATCCTGGGCAAGGAGCTGGAACACGGCGTGCCGCTCAGCATCGACGTGGAAGGCTACCGGGAACGCCGTGAAATGCAGGTCCGCCAGCTAGCCCGCAGAGTCGCTGAACAGGTGGCGGATACCCACCAGAAACAATCCCTGGAACCCATGCCGCCCAACGAAAGGCGCTATGCCCACTTGGAGCTGCAGGAGTTCTCACAGGTCTATACGGAAAGTGAAGGAGAGGATCCTTACCGCAAGGTGGTCATCCACCCCAAGGAATAAGGGGCTCAGGACAATACTATAACTGGCATGGATCTTCATCCCTGCCAGTTTTTTTTATTACGGCCAATCCTCTATCAGGTATAATTCAGCCATGAGCCGGCAGCCTGATGACAGACCCCCTGAATATCTGATCCTCGGGCATATCACCAAAGACGTACTGGACAGCGGTTACCGGCTGGGTGGGACTGCCGTTTACGGCGCAGTCACCGCTAAGAGGATGGGAGCGCGGGTTGCTCTGCTGACATCCGGAACCGAAGATCTCGACCTCGCCGGACTGGAGGACATCCAGATCCTGAACCAACCGGGAGCTGGAACGACAACCTTTACAAATGAATACACGCCCAGCGGCCGGGTCCAGACCTTGAGCGACCGGGCTGTCGATCTGGATCCCGATCTCCTTCCTCCGGCCTGGCGGAAAGCGAAGGTCGTCCACCTCGCTCCGGTTGCATGCGAGGTTCCCTTTTCTGCGGGAGAGGTCCTTCCGAACGCATATCTGGCATATTCCCTCCAGGGCTGGATGAGGAACTGGGATCAGGCTGGCCGGGTCTCCCCTGCCCCGCTGCCAGCGAGTCCTGTTCCAGCAGGTTTGCAGGTGGTGGCTTTCCTGAGCATAGAGGACCTGGGCTTTGACAGGGAAGAACTGGGACAGATAACCTCCCGCTTTCCCACCTTGTTCCTCACCCTCGGTTCCCAGGGCGCAGAACTGCACCAGGGTGGATCTGTTGAGAAGATCGCTCCCGTGCCCGCTCAGGAGGTGGACCCCACTGGAGCGGGAGACATCTTTGCAGCAGCATTGATGGTCGCCTGGCAGATCCAGGGCAGGCCGCTCCAGCAAGCTGCCAGGCTGGCAAGTGCCCTGGCAGCGGCATCAGTGGAAGGTAAGGGACTCCTGGGCGTCCCATCAGAACAGCAAATCAAGGCGCTATCAGAGGTTTACGGATGATATGGGATTGATATACACCATTGCTAATCAAAAAGGAGGGGTCGGCAAGACCACCACAACCATCAATCTGGGGGCGTTCTTGGCCTACTTCGGTATGAAGGTCCTGCTGGTGGACATCGATCCCCAATCCAATGCCACCTCTTCTGTGGGCATTGACAAACTCACGGTCAAGGGCGGCACCTACCAGGCGCTCCTGGAAGAGAAAGGTATCCGAGAATTCATCCTTCACAATCCCAAACTCAATCTCTCCATACTGCCAGCATCACCCGATCTGGCCGGCGCGGAAGTGGAGCTGGTCAACGAGGTCGGTCGGGAAAGCCTCCTGAAAAGGAAACTGCTCCCGCTGGCAGATGATTTTGATTACATCCTGGTCGATTGTCCTCCTTCCCTGGGTTTGCTGACGCTGAACGGCCTGGTCGCTGCAGTGAACGGGATTCTCATACCGGTCCAGTGCGAATACCTGGCCATGGAAGGGTTGGGAGACCTGATCTCCACCATCGACCGGGTGCGCCGGGTGATCTCCCCAGAGCTGGAAATCCGGGGGGTGATCCTGACCATGTATGACACCCGCACCAACCTGGCCAACGACGTTGTCCAGGAGGTCAGAAAACATTTCCAGGACAAAGTCTTCAACACCATTGTGCCCCGCAGCATCCGCCTGGCAGAGGCGCCCTCCTATGGAGTTCCCATCTCTCTCTATTCACCTGATTCCGTCGGTGCCCAGGCCTATCTGTCGCTGGCCAGGGAGCTGCTGGAAGGGGATGGGTTCCAGGTACCTGCGGTATAATAAGCGTTGATATCCACAGACAAGTAAAGAGAAGTAAAACATTTATGGCAGGCAAACGACCCGGCCTTGGAAAAGGCCTTGACGCACTGATCCCAACCCATCCTGAAGGGGAGATCCTCTCTGAGTTTGGAGGAGTCCTTGAAGTACCCCTGGCGCTGATCGATACCAACCCCCATCAGCCCCGCAGGGGTTTTGACGAGGAAAAACTCAAAGAGCTGGCTGCCTCGATCAAGGAGCACGGCATCATCCAGCCGCTGGTGCTATCTTCCCAGGATTCAGGGGACCAGGAGAAGTACGCCCTGATCGCTGGTGAACGCCGGCTCAGGGCAGCCCAGATGGCCGGGTTGAAAACCGTTCCCGCTGTTCTCCGCGAAGCCAACAGCCAGGATCACCTGGTGCTGGCCTTGATCGAGAACGTTCAGCGGGCGGATCTCAATCCCCTGGAGACCGCTACCGCTTACCAGAGCCTGGCTGTCGAGTTTGAGCTCTCCCATGAGGAGATCGGCCAGCGGGTCGGAAAAAGCCGCACCGCGGTCACCAACACCCTGCGGCTGCTCGATCTTCCAGACGTGGTCCAGCAAGCCGTCCGCAAGAATCAGATCAGCATGGGGCATGCCCGGGCTCTGCTGGGACTGCCTACTATCAAGGCTCAGAGCGCTGCACTGCAGACCATTCTCACCCAGGACCTGAGTGTGCGCCAGACCGAAGAGCTGGTTTCCCAACTGAAAGGCAATAAGAAACCCCAGCCGGCCAAGAAGAAAGAGAAATCTCCTGAGATCAAGGCTTTGGAGGACGACCTGCAGGCTGCTCTTGGGACCCGGGTGCGCATCAGCCGCTCGAAGAAGGGCGCCGGCACGATCACTGTCCATTATTATTCTGACGAAGAATTCAATACTCTGCTGGATCATTTCTTGAAACGCTGACCCCCGAATCCCTCTCCAGGAAACCGGTATGACAGCACTCGCCCTGATCAATGCCCAGGTACACACCATGGCTCCAGGGCATCCCCACGCGTCAGGCCTGCTCATTCAGGGGGGAGTGATCTCCCTGCTGTTCAGAGAGGATGGGAAACCATCCCTTAGAACACCGGCAGAGGTTATCGATCTCAGGGGTAAAACAGTTCTCCCTGGGTTGATCGACAGCCATCTGCACCTGCGCCAATACGCTGAAAACCTTCAGAAGATCGACTGTGAGACACCAACCAGGATGGAATGCCTGGACCGGGTCCGGGAAAGAGCCCGGATTACCCCCCCGGGCGCATGGATCCTGGGCCACGGCTGGAACCACAATATCTGGCCGGAAGGCTATGGGTCAGCTGCAGACCTGGATCTGATTTCAACGGACCATCCAATCTACTTGACCGGGAAATCCCTGCATGTCTCCTGGGCGAACACCTGTGCCCTCGAGCTAGCGGGGATCACCCCCGAAACCCCAGATCCACCCGGGGGCCAGCTGGGGAGGGACCAGGCAGGGAAGCTGACCGGGATCCTGCTGGAGAACGCAGTAAAACTGATCGAGGTCCATATCCTTCAACCTGGTACCGAAGAGATTGCCCAGGCCATCCGGTCAGCTCAACAAAACCTGTGGAAGGTAGGCCTGACCGGGGTGCATGACTTCGACCGGGTGCCCTGTCTGGAAGGCCTCCGGATACTGGAGGATCGGGGGCAGCTGGGGCTGCGGGTGCTGAAAAGCATTCCCGCGGATTTTCTCCCTGAGGCGCTCGAACTCGGCTACCAGACCGGAGCAGGCACGGACTGGCTGTGGTTCGGGGGAGTCAAGGACTTCATGGACGGAGCCCTCGGCCCCCAAACCGCTGCCCTGCTGGCGCCCTATCAGGGCCAGGAAGGAAGCGGACTGCTCTTGAGAAGCGAAGACGAGATCTTCAAACTGGGAAGGTCCGCAGCAGAAGGTGGGCTGTCACTGTCTATCCACGCCATCGGGGACCTTGCCAACCATACCTTGTTGAATGCTATCCAGCGCCTCAGAGAGTACGAAAAAGAACGGGCGATCCCCCCACTTCCCCACCGCATCGAGCATCTGCAGCTGATCGATCCCCAGGACATCCCCCGGCTGGCGGAACTGAAGGTGACAGCCTCCATGCAGCCCATCCATGCCACTTCGGACATGGAGATGGCGGATACCTATTGGGGGGACCGCTGTCGCTACGCCTATGCTCCCAAGTACCCCCTGGAACAGGGAGCACGAGTGATCTTTGGCAGTGATGCCCCGGTCGAGGACCCCAATCCCTGGCTGGGCATCCACGCAGCGGTCACCCGCCGCAGAGCGGACGGACAGCCAGGTCCGCAGGGCTGGCACCCTGAAGGACGCCTCAGCCTGCAGGATGCGCTGGCTGCCTTTAGCGCCGCGCCAGGTCAAGCAGCCGGTAGGGGGGACCGCCAGGGACAGCTGATCCCTGGGTTCTGGGCGGATCTGATCGTTTTGGAGGAGGACCCATTCCTCGTATCACCGGATGACCTCAAGCAGATCCGACCCTGCGGGACCATGATCAATGGCGAATGGGCCTGGCGGGATTTCAGCTAACTTACCCCCCTGCTTCATCGGGCAGATACCATGAACAACGAACCAAAGAAAACCACACAAAGAGCTGACTGGATCGCCCTGGGATTGATCCTGCTCCTGGCTATCTTCTATATTCTGACCCTCCCCCAGGTGCCGTTCCATCCTGATGAAAGCACCCACCTGTATATGAGCAGGGATCTCTCTACCTTCTTCCAGGATCCGCAGGCTTTAGTCTGGGACGGAAGCCTGCCTCTCAGCGATGAGCAGAGGATCCGGGCCATTGACGCCCCACTGGCTAAAGTCTGGATCGGGATTGGCAGGGGGATCTTCTCAGTACCTGCCCTCCAGGCAGACTGGAATTGGTCAGCCAGCTGGGCGGAGAATGGTGATCGAGGGGCGCTGCCCAGCCCAAGGCAGCTTCTGATAAGCCGAGGGGCCGTCACTCTTGCCCTGGCGGCAGGTTTGTGGCTGTTCTATTTAGCGGTTAAAAAGACCCTCCCCTCATACGCGGGACTCGCTGCTGTCGTTCTTCTGGGCTTGAATCCGCTGGTCCTCCTGCATGGCAGAAGGGCGATGTCGGAGGGCATTCTGCTGTTCAGCCTGGGCTTCTTCCTGTGGACAGCGACCCGGGAGAAGCGGCAGCCCTGGCTGATCGGCTTGGCTTTTGCGCTCGCGCTCAACGCCAAGCATACCGCCCTGGGGCTCCTGCCCGCAGCACTCTATGCTGTCAGCCTGGTGCCTGGCCAAAAACCTCAGCCAGGCAGGATCGCTTCCAGATCTCTGCGGTTCCTCCTGGCTGCCGCGGTGCTAACTGCCCTGCTCAATCCCTTTTACTGGCGGCAGCCGGTCCAGGCTCTCCAGGTGGGACTGGAGAGCAGGTTCAGCCTCTCACGCCAGCAGGAGATCGACCATCTCAGCGCGATAGGAACAGATCAACTGACAGTCGGGCAGCGGGGGTTGGCGCTGGTGGCTAACACCTTCATCACCTCCCCTCAAACCGAGGAGGTAGGCAACTACCTGGCCGAAACCCGCCAATCGCGCCAGGAATACCTTTCCAACCCCGTCAACAGCTGGGGCCGGGGACCGATCGCGGGGGGCGCGCTGCTGATCCTCTCCCTGCTCGGGTTTGCGCTGACTGTAAAGCAGCTGGTTTCCCAGCCGGATGAGGGGCACCCGACTAGACTGATCTGGATCCTATCCACCCTGGGCCTGGTCCTGGTCTTGTTCCTGCCGCTTCCCTGGCAGCGCTATGTGATCCCCCTGCTTCCCTTTTCGGTTTTCTGGATCATTTCCGGGTTGGTTCCCCTGGTCGATGGTTTAAGACGAGAGAGGCCTTCCAGCTGAAACTAATGCCTTAAGGCTTTCATTAAATAACTATCCCGCCGGCTCATTTTACACACCAGCAGGATAGTATGTCTTTACCTTGAATAACCGTGTCCGCTACTCCACAGGATGGTAGATCAGGATGTACTCATTCAAACGCCCCGGCAGACTGCGGTCCATCTTACGGATGCGGGCATCGCAAGGATCGATGATTGACGTGAAACGCAGGGTCCCATCGTCTTTCAATGTTGCCACATAGGACCCGACATCCCCCAGGCAGAGAGCATAGCCAGTGGCGGTGATCTCGCCATCTTCCAGGACCAGCTGCCAGCTGTCCGTGGAGCCTGCCTTGAGATCTTCCAGGGAAGTTGCCACGCTGAGGGTCCCATCCGGGAAGATGGTCAGCACAAAGTTGCCAGGGTAAGCCGGGGCGATCCAGGTACCCTCGATCTGCTTCAAGTCAGTCACGGTGGCGCCAGTCGGCAGTTCCGCCTCATTGGCAAAGGGGGACTCCACCTCCTCGCCCTCGACAGTGCTGCTTTCAGAGGACACTGGCTCTTGGGGAGCTGCAGGCGTCTCGCCTCCGCAGCCTGCCAAAGCAATACCCAAGATCAGGATAGTGGACAATAGCATCAAATAACTGGTTTTCTTCACTACAAACCTCCCTGATAATCCAAAGGCTATTATATCCTATCCAGGGAAGACCC
>JBGCVQ010000136.1:0-15266 GCA_045888315.1 Anaerolineales bacterium
TTGAGTCTCCTCGTCCACTTCTAAAATTTTTGTTTTTACCGGTCCCATACCAGGACAGGGCCAGAGCGGTGAACGATGGACTTTCACAGCTTGCTCAAAGCTCACCGTATTGCCTGTTTGCTCAAAGGCCTCAGTATGTCGGAAATAAGCACCTGCTACGTCCTCATTGGCTGGTGTTGACGGCTCCATGGCCATGGAAAAATCACCCAGGTAACCGGCTTCTTCCAGCGCAGACTCCAGGTCCTTCTTGGTGACTTTTTTACTGTTGTACTCCACTTCCACAACACCGAACCCGCTGCTGGCATACACTTCCTCCACTCCCTCGAAGCCAAGCAGGATCCGCCTGACCTCCAGGACATGGTGGTCACCAAACATGGTGGGAAGTTCAAGAGACAAGCTTGCCATATTTCTCTCCTTTTCGGCTAACCACAATTAAATGAATAGAGGGACAACTCGCGCCAGCCCAGACTGACAAGAGAGCTGTCCCTCCCTTGAATTCCATACAGGAAAATCTCCCCTATCGGATGGTCCTGACTTGAATACCTGATACCGATAAAAGAGGGTGCACTTTACAACAGCCTTGCGGCTGCTCAAACAGCATTTTTGCCCTGGTTTTTTCATGGTGACAATGGTAATAGTTTTGGGGCTGCGGTCGACAGCCAGTTACTCAGACTAGTATACCAGCAATCAAATCATTTATCACCGCCGTAGCAAGCCATTTGGCTGACAAAACTCACCCTTTTTAGGTGACATTCATTTATTATCACCCGGTCAGAAACTGGCTGTCCGCCGCAGCAACATCTGGAATCTCGGCCGGTGAAATTCTCCTCACTGCAGCGAAGAAAAGCGGTTCACTGCGATGCGGGAGATCCGCTGCTGGCTGGTCTATAAAGTTCATTAGAATTCGGGCAAGAATCTGCGGCAGTCTTCTGCTGAAATAGTAAAATAAAGGGGTATCTGACGAAATAAATGCCTGCACTGGAGGTCAAATTTTATGAGTGGAAATCAAAACCGGGGAACCAACTTCCTTCCCCTCATCTTGGTTGGTACCGGGCTGCTGTTGATTATCGGTGTTGCTGTCTTCCTTCAAGCCAGGATGGGCGAGTCCCGGGAATCGTTCGACGAGATCACCCTCTCACCGATCGAGGTCGATCAGCCTGCGCCAGAGCTGACCCTGTATGACCTGGATGGCAACCAAGTCTCACTATCAGATTTTGTCGGCGAGGTGGTCCTGCTGAATAACTGGGCTACCTGGTGCCCGCCCTGCCGGGGGGAAATGCCTGAATTCCAGGCCTATTATGAGAAATACCGGGAAAAGGGCTTCCAGGTCGTGGCTGTGGAAGCCGGGGAACCGGAGGAGGAAGTCAGGCAATTCGTTGAAGAACAAGGTCTGGAATTCATCGTCCTCCTGGATCCTGAGAATATTTCTTTGATCACTTTCCAGCATTCCTCGCTTCCAAACACTTTCGTGATCGATCGGCGGGGACATCTTCGATTGGCCTGGCTGGGTGCGATCAATACACCCACGCTGGAAAAATATGTCACCCCGCTCTTGAAGGAGTAATCATGGACGCAAATGTCAAATGGAAAGGTCGCCTGTCTTTTACCGGTACGGCCGATTCGGGTTTTACAGTTCCTCTGGGCTCTTACCCCGAGGTCGGCGGAGATGATGATGGGTTCCGCCCCATGGAGCTGATGGCGATCAGCCTGGCGGGGTGCACTGCCATGGATGTCATCTCTATTCTGGGCAAGAAACGCCAGGAGGTCAAGGACTTCCAGGTGAATGTTTCCGCGGAGCGCTCGGACGAGCATCCCAAGGTGTTCACGTCTGCCGTGATCGAGTATCACTTGGCTGGGATCGATATCGCTGAAAACGCAGTCACGCGGGCTGTGGAGCTCTCTGCGGACGCTTACTGCCCCGCCCAGGCTATGCTGGGCAAGGTGATCCCCCTGAAATTGAAATACTTTATCTACGAAGGGGATGATCTGGAGTCAGCTGAACTGATCCTGGAAGGCAGCTTGAGATAACCCGGTCCATCAGAGCCAGGACAATCCCTCATTCACCCACCCGGTTGATGAAATCCGGACTGTTCAGAGGACCCTCCAGGGTGTGATCCAGGTAGTACCTGATCGCATCCTCTAATTTTCCCTTGATATCATCCGGCACCTGCAAATTGGCCAGATCCTTGATGTTGGACCGCTGAAAGTGGCGCAGATACTTGAGAGTCCTGGATGAGACTGGCTTGATATCCGCGCCAGCCACTTTGTGCAAGCAGGAGGGACAGACCACACCCCCCAGCTGCCCGGACAGGTATTGATCCTGTTCAACGATATTCTTGCCGCATTCGACACAGATGAACAGTTCCGGACGGAATCCTGATAGTCCCAGCAGGTGGAGTTCGAAGTAATGCAGGATCACAGCCGGATCCAGTCCTGAGTCCAGGGTCCTTAAGGTCTCAGCCAGCAGATCATATAGTTTCAGATTGCTGCCCTCTTCATAGGTGACAGCATCCACCAGCTCTACCACATACGACCCGATACCAATACCGGTCAAGTCCTCGCGCAGGTGATCGAAGGATTCCAGGACCTCGGCCTGGGTGATCAAGTGCAGATTCCTGCCTCGCGAGATCAGGAACGATGAGCGCATGAACACTTCCAGGTGGCCGGCAATCTTGGAGCTGGGCTTTCGAGAGCCCTTGGCAATAGCCGAGATCCGTCCCAGTTTACGAGTAAAGACCACCAGGATGCGGTCCGACTCGCCAAAATCCCTTCGCCTGAGGATGATACCTTCTGTTCTGATCGCTCGATCGCGGTTTGACATGGTCAATTCCGGGCAATCTCCCGACAACTCCGCCCGGATCAGGAATAGACCTCTTTTTTAAGCGCGGCAATATATGGCAGGGTCCGGTGCTTATCTGCGTAATCCAGGCCGTACCCCACCACCCAGACATCTGGCAGTTCGAAACCAACATAATCCAGGGGAATATCCAGGCTTTCCCGGTTCTTCTTGAACAGGGTACAGGTTTTCAGCGAGGCAGGATCCCGGCCCTTCAATGTTCGGTACAGGTAATTCATGGTATGACCGGTATCGACGATATCCTCCACGACGATTACGTGCCGGTTCGTAACAGGTTTGCGCAGGTCGAGGATCAACCTTACTGCCCCCTCAGAAATCGCCTGGTCCCCGTAGCTGGAGATGGACATGAAGTCCACACTGTGAGGAATGGTCAGCTTCCTTGACAGATCGGCGGTGAAGATAAAAGCTCCCTTGAGGATGCCGATCAGCACGACCTGGCCGGCAGATTGGTAATCGCGGTCAATCTCTGCGGCGATCTCAATGACCCGATTTTGGATTTCCTCTTCAGAGATCAAGATCCGTTCGATATCCGGGTGGAGTTCTGTCATGAAAGGCTCCTTCCAGGGCTTCCTGGCATGTAGGGGGGTCTTTACCGTCCCCTATTATACCTGTGAATGAGCCCGCTTTGATCAACCGGCAGGCCGTTTCACGCCCACCAGCCCCACCCATTCTTCCCGCTGGCGTCTTTCCCAGAGCTCAAAACCGCTCTTCCGCAGATCCTCGAGGATGTCCGGAGCCTGCTCCTCCAGGATACCTGACAGCACCAGGCAGCCTCGGGGTGATACCAGGTTGCCCAAACCATCCTGAAAAAGGACAGCCAGGATAGGAGCGATGATATTTGCTGCCACGAGGGGAGAGGGCTGCAGATCCTCACCCAAACCTAATACCTCTGCCACAGAGCCCACCTGGAAGATGGTCGCATCTTGAACCCGGTTGGTATGTGCGTTGCGCCTGGATACATCCACTGCATCCGGGTCGATATCTACCCCCAGTACCTGTCGGAGGCCGAGTTTTGCTCCAGCAATGGACAGGATCCCCGACCCACAGCCAACATCGATCATCTTCTCTGGCTGGAATCGGGAAATACAGAGCTCCAGCAGCTCCAAAGACAGCTGGGTAGTGGGATGGGTACCAGATCCAAAGGCCATTCCCGGATCCAGATTGATGGCCAGTCGTTCCGGAAAGGGATTTTTCAGCCAGGAAGGGACCACGATCAAGCGCTCTCCCACCGGGATTGGGTCGTAGCGTGCCTGCCAGGCAGTCGCCCAGTTCTCGCTCTTCAGGGGAGAGAAGACCGGCTGCGCGGAGCAATTTGCCCGGATCAGGACAGCCATGATCCGAGGTCTGACCTGGGAATTGTCCGCTGCCGGATAATAACCGCGGATGATCGCCGGACCTTGATACCCGGCCACTTCGGCGGGAAAGAGATCCCCGTAGTTCTTCTCCACAACCAGGGATCCCGGCAGGACCTCCCCTAACAGCGCTTCCAGTTCGTCCACTTGGTCGAGATCGACTTCAAGGCTGAACTGTTCCCAATCAGTGATTGCTTTTGAAGGGTTCATCGTTAAATCAACAAGGTGCAAGCAGCCTGAGATTCAGGTTGGATGCACCTTGATCTACCAATTCAGTGGGATCCATACTATCCGCCCAAAACGCTCTTCAAACGATCCAGAAAACCGCGTTCCTGGGGCAGGACCTCACTGTCCATTTTCTCCGCTAACTTTTCGAACAGCTCGCGCTCCTCATCATCCAGCCTGGTTGGGATGGTGACACTGACGATCACCAGCTGGTCTCCCCGGGAGCTGCTTCGCAAATGGGGAACCCCTTTCCCTCGCATACGGATGATCTTGCCAGGCTGCGTGCCGGGGGGGATTTTCAGCATCACATCCCCATCTACGGTGGGAACCTTTACCTCGGCGCCCAGCGTTGCCTGGGCGATATTCACGTTGAGGTCAAGCAGGATATCATTGTCTCTGCGTCGGAAGAACTTATGAGGGCGTACCCGTATCAGCAGGTAGAGATCACCAGGAGGGCCATTATTATCTCCCGGCTGTCCTTCTCCCGCCAAACGGATCCGGGTCCCATCGTCTACCCCTCCCGGGATAGTGATCTTCTTGCGGCGGGTCTCGCGAACTTTTCCTCTGCCTTCACAGGTTGGGCAGTGAGATTCCACTACCTTGCCTCTGCCCCCACAAACAGGGCAGGTTGTCACCTGGACCATAGATCCCAGCAGGGTTTGGCGTGTCTGCCTTACTTCTCCCCGACCCTGGCATTCGGGACAGGTTTTCGGTGATGTGCCAGGTTTGGCTCCATCGCCTCCGCAGGTGCCGCAGGTTTCATCCTTGGTGACATCGATTTCCTTTTCTGCGCCAAAGACAGCTTCTTTAAAGGAAATGGCGATCTGGTACTGCAGGTCAGCTCCCCGGCGGGGAGAGGTCCGGCTGGCGGTTCTCGACCTGCCGCCAAAGCCGCCAAAACCGAACATATCGCCAAAGATATCTGCGAAATCGCTGAAGTCGACGGTCTCAAAACCACCCCCACCATTGAAACCTTTGACCCCCTGATGGCCAAAACGATCATAGGCTGCGCGTTTATCCGGATCGGAAAGCACACTGTAGGCTTCGTTGATCTCCTTGAATTTCTCCTCAGCATCTGGAGAACTGTTGACATCGGGGTGTAATTTTCGGGCCAGGTTTCGGAAAGCGGCTTTCAGGTCGCTCTCCGAAGCATCTCGGGGAACGCCCAGCACCTCATAATAATCACGTTTTGCCATAGACTCTACCGTGTGATATTCTGGTCAACGAAGAACTGCTCAAAGACCGGGGAAGTTCCTTCCCGGGTCTTTGAGCAGTTTGCAATTCAGCAATTATACATCCTCAAATTCGCCTTCAACCACATCTCCCCCATCACTTTTCCCGCTATCTTCCTCAGGAGCAGCTCCCGGCATACTCTGGCCTGCATCGCCAGCTGCCTGGTAAGCCGCCTCGCCAACTTTCTGAAGAGCCGTGGAAAGTGATTCTGTCGCCGCCTTCAGCTTGGCTGTATCAGCAGGCTCTTTCTCCAATTCGGAACGGAGGTCAGAAATCTTGCTTTCCACGTCGGATTTGATATCCGCGGGGACCTTGTCGCCCAGATCGCGGAGAGTCTTCTCTGCAGAGTAAGCCAGCGTGTCAGCGTTATTGCGTGCTTCGATGCCTTCTTTTTTAGACCGGTCCTCTTCTGCATGTCGTTCTGCATCCTGACGCATCTTGTTGATCTCGTCATCCGTCAAACCCGAACTGGCCGTAATGGTGATATTCTGGGTCTTTCCAGTGGCCTTGTCCTTCGCGGTCACTTCCAGGATGCCATTGGCGTTGATGTCAAAGGTGACTTCGATCTGGGGGATACCCCTGGGCGCCGGGGGAATGCCATCGAGGATGAACCGTCCCAGTGACTTGTTGTCCGATGCCATGGAACGCTCGCCCTGCAGGACGTGGATCTCCACCTGCGACTGGTTGTCGCTGGCGGTTGAGAAAGTCTGGCTTTCCCGGGCCGGGATGGTGGTATTGCGTTCGATCAAGGGTGTTGCCACACCGCCCAGAGTCTCCACTGAAAGCGTCAGCGGGGTCACATCGAGCAGCAGCAGGTCAGCCACTTCGCCGCCCAGCACACCTGCCTGGATGGCGGCTCCCACAGCGACCACCTCGTCGGGGTTGACACCCTTGTGGGGGTCCTTTCCGAAGAACTTGCTCACCGCTTCCTGCACAGCTGGCATACGGGTCATACCGCCCACCAGCACCACTTCGTCGATGTCTCCGGGTTTCAGACCGGCGTCATCCAAAGCTTGCTGGACTGGACCCATGGATTTCTCGATCAGGTCACCAGTAAGCTGTTCCAGCTTGGACCGGGTGAATTTCTTTACCAGGTGCTTGGGTCCGGAAGCATCCGCTGTGATGTAAGGCAGATTGATCTCGGTCTGCTGCATGGAAGACAGTTCGATCTTTGCCTTTTCAGAAGCTTCCCGCAAGCGCTGGAGCGCCTGGCGCTGTTCGCGAAGGTCTATGCCCTCATCCTTCTTGAATTCATCAGCCAGGTAATCAATGATGCGCTGGTCAAAATCGTCACCACCAAGGAACGTATCACCACTGGTGGATCGGACCTGGAAGACGCCCTCTCCGACATCGAGGATGGAGATATCAAAGGTACCACCACCCAGGTCATAGACGGCGATGACCTCATTCTGCTTCTTGTCCAGGCCGTAAGCCAGGGAGGATGCAGTGGGCTCATTGATGATCCTGAGCACTTCCAGTCCAGCGATCTTGCCGGCATCCTTGGTGGCGTTGCGCTGGCTGTCATTGAAGTACGCCGGAACTGTGATCACAGCCTGGGTAACAGGTTCTCCCAAATAATCCTCCGCGTCAGACTTGATCTTCGCCAGGATCATAGCTGAGATCTCAGGCGGGGAGTATTCCTTTCCATCCATGATCACCCGGACATCCCCGTTGGGCGCTTCTTTGGTCTCATATGAAACCATCTTCCTTGCCCGCTCCACACCTGGGGAATTGAACTTTCCACCCATGAACCGCTTGATGGATGTGATCGTGTTCTCCGGGTTCACCACTGCCTGGTTTCGAGCAGGGCGTCCAACAATGCGCTCATGGTTCTTGTTCATGGCCACCACAGAAGGCACCAGTCGATCTCCTTCCGCAGATGGGATGATGGTCGGTTCGCCGCCCTCCATAACCGCTACAGCTGAATTTGTTGTTCCTAAGTCAATCCCGATGATTTTCGCCATTATTTTCCTCCGTAATGTGTAAATTCGTTATATTCTGATAATTTCAATGATTAGGCGGCTACTCGCACCAGGGCTGGCCGGAGAACTCGATCTCCGATCCAGTAGCCCTCCTGCATGACTTCGATGACCGTGCCGCTTGGATAATCTTCTGTCTCTTCTTTCATCAAGGCTTCATGGACATGGGGGTCGAACTCCATCCCCAGGGCATTCATGGGCCGGATGCCTTCTGCCTCCAGGCGGGCTTTAAGCTTCTGGTAAATGATCTCGATACCCGCTACCCAATCCTGGGCACCACTGTCACCTGGTTTTTTCTGCAAAGCCCGTTCCAGATCATCAAGCACATCCAGATAGATCTTGATCACTTCGCCCCGGGCAGTTTGCCGGATGTCCAGGTTCTCCTTTTGAATGCGCTTCTTGTAATTGGCAAATTCGGCCCTGGATCGCTGCCAGCCGTCCAGATATTCTTCCGCTTTATCTGTGATGTCCTCCAAGGAGGACTCCAGCATCTGCAGCTGTTCTTCCATAGTCATATTCCCTTCCGGCAGTTCTGTTGAACCCCGAAGAGGCACGGCCTGCCCTTCCACACCAACCTCATGTTCTGCTGCCTGATCTGCGGCAAGGATCTCCTGGCCGTTTTGTTCCATATCGTCTAATCCTTGTTTTTCTTCTTTCATATCATTCCTGTATTACCTGCTCATGGATTCCGAGATCAGTTCGCTGACCAACTCGGAAACAAATCTTACTGTCGAGACACCCCTGCTGTAAGCCATTCGCAGCGGGCCGAGAATTCCTACTACACCCATGGTGTGATCCCTGGCCCCATAGCCAGCCAATATCAGCGATGTGTCTTCCAACTGCTCCCAGATATCCTCGCCCCCGATGATCACATGCACACCCGCCGAATCGCTTTCAAAGACGGTCTTTGTCAGCAGGTCATCCAGCATGGCCCGATCCTCAAAGATCTCCAGGGTCCGTTTTGCTCGATGCGGTTCTGCGAACTCCGGCTCTGAAAGCATGTTCGTCAGCCCGTCATGGTAGATCTCACCTGCCACAACCACCTCAGACCCGCGAATGGTCCCCTGCAAAACCCGGAAAATCGATTCCAGGCTGTGATTACCTTGCGGCAGTTCCACTTCCTGGAGCTGCTTGGCTCCCATCCCGGCTGCAATCTGGTTGATCCGGTCTGCAATCCCTGAGAGCTGCGATTGTGTCAGCACTTCATCCAGCACCAGCGTTTGCTGATGAACCTCCCCACTGTTGAGGATGATCACTACCAGTACCTGACGGCCTCGAGTTGAAAGCAGGGCCAGGTGTTTGAAGCGGGCTTTCTCCGTGCGGAGCGATGTGACAATGGCAGCCCCGCCGCAGTGCTGGGCAAGCACAGAGGCTGACAGGGACAGCCAGTCATCCACATCATGCCGAGCCTGGTAATACTGATGCCGGATCATTTCCTGGATATGCTTGGGGAGCCTGTCCTCGCCCATCAATGTGCGGACGTAATATCGATAACCTTCTTTTGTCGGTATCCTGCCCGCAGATGTGTAGGGCTGGTACAGGAAGCCTTCTTCTTCCAGGATAGCCATCTCGTTCCTGACCGTGGCTGGGCTGAATTCAAGATGGTAGTTATTGACCAACCGCCCGGAGCTGATCGGTTCAGCAGTTTCCACATAATCCCGGACCAAGAGGGCTAAAACCAGCTTTTGTCTCTCAGTTAATCCAGACATCATCCCTTTTTAGCAGTCTCTTATAGAGAGTGCTAACGGAAGATAGTCTAACACGTTGGGAGTTGGCAGTCAAGAAATGGAGGTGCTGAACAGGGGTTTCTTATATGAAATTAACAGTGATGGGGACCAAAGCGATCCAGCGATTCCGGCAGCCACGAAGGATGCTCCCAGCGGTCCTGAGAATGGAGAGGTGGGAGGTGGACCTCGTTTATTCTCCTCCCCGGGAGAGTGAGTCCAGGAATTCCTCATCCTCCGGCGTGAGATCGAAACTCTCCAATAGATCCGGTCTTCTCTCCAGGGTGCGCTTCAAGGCCTGCTCCCTGCGCCAGCGCTCGATCCGGGCATGATGTCCCGAGCGCAGGATCTCCGGAACCTGCCAGCCCCGGAAGGTCTCCGGGCGGGTATAGTGGGGATACTCCAAGAGCCCGCTGGCATGGGAGTCCTTGGCTGCCGCAAGGGGATCCCCCAGCACGCCGGGGATCAACCTGGTAAGGACATCGATCAACACCAGGGCCGGGAGTTCTCCCCCTGTTAACACATAATCGCCTATGGAAATCTCATCGGTGACCAGGTGTTCCCGCACCCGTTCGTCTATTCCTTCATAGTGGCCGGCGATCACCGCCAGGCGCGGCTGCTGGGCTAGCATCTCCGCTTTTACCTGATCAAGCAGGGCACCCTGGGGCGTCATTAAAATCACCGGGCATCCAGGAGGTTGGCCGAGGATACCTTCTACGGCGGCGAAGATCGGCTCCGGTTTCATCACCATCCCGCCTCCTCCACCGTAGGGCGGTTCATCAGTGACCTGGTGTTTGTCTTGCGCCCAGTCCCGGATATTATGGACGTTCACTTCCAGGTGGCCCATTTCCCTGGCTCTATATAGGATGCTGGCATCCAGATAAGCAGGGAAAACCTCAGGGAAGAGCGTGAAAATATCAAATCGCATGGCCCCATTCTAGCTGAGAGGAGAGAGATTAGCAAGTAGCCTAAAATGCCCCGGAAGTCCGGTCCGCGAATTTTCAGGAGTCCTTGACGCGTTTTTTTGTACAGTGGTAAGATGTGCGCATGTATCTAAGCGGCAGCAACTGGAAAATGACCAAGAAACCCCGCCGGCGCGCCAATCCTTGGCGGATCATCCTCCTGCTGGTCCTGATCGGGGCGATCGTTTACTTCAATCAGCGGGTCGTTCCAAAGATCGAACCCCCCTTCATTCCAACGGTCACTCCTACCGAGAATCCGGAGATATTCGTGAACCAGGCGGAAGCCCTCTTCGAGGAAGGGAAACTGAGCCAGTCCATCGAGGCGTACAAAGATGCCATCCTGGCCAATCCAGAAGACTCCTCGCTCTACGTTTCCCTGGCGCGGGTACAGATCCTCTCCGGCGATCCCGATTCTGCCCTGGAGAACGCCGAATTGGCACTGCTGCGCAGTCCTGACAATCCCCTGGCCCATGTCATGAAAGCCTGGGCTTTGGATTTCCAGGGAGATATCATCGCTGCTGAGATTTCCATTGAGCGGGCGCTGGAGCTAGCTGACAAGAATCCGCTGGCTCATGCGGTGTATGCGGAGATCCTGATCGACAGCCAGGAATACGAAGCGGCCAGCTTGGAATCCCAACGGGCTCTGGAGCTTGGTCCAAACCTCCTGGAAACCCACCGGGCCCGCGGGTATGTACTGTATTGGACCGGGAATTTCAGCGAGGCGATCCGCGAGTATCAGACCGCGCTTAACATCAATAACGCCATACCGAACCTGCACTTGATGCTGGGCTACTCCTATTACGCCAACCAAGAGAACGATAAGGCAGTCACATCCTTCAGCCAGGCGAACGCGCTCAACCCATCGGACCCTCTCCCTGATTATGAGATCTCCCGCATCTATTTACTGGAAGGTGTTTACAACAAAGCCATCCAATATGGAGAGCTGGCAGTAAAGGACGCCCCGGATGATCCCTTGATGCAAGGAAACCTGGGTGTTCTGCACTTCAGAAATCGGGATTACGACCAAGCCTTGAAATATCTCAGCCTGGCGGTCCGGGGGGGAACCACGGAGGATGGTGTTATCGTTGAGGGCGAGCCCCTTTCTTACAAACCCAAAGTCATTGAGATCTTCTCAGCCTACGGCCTGACCCTGGCCCGGTTGAACCGCTGTGATGAGGCTCTGCCTGTCTTTCAAACCATGCTCAGCCAGGTTCGGGATGACGAGGTTGCTGTCATCAACGCTAATGAAGGTTTGGCGATCTGTGCAGCCAGCCTGGGCGAGAGCACCCCAGAAGCCACTCCCACGCCTTAACACCGCTGCCCTGTTCCACAGCAAGTTTATTCCCTCCAGACATCTATACTCAACCGTCCATGGATAGAAGACTTACCGGAAAAAGACCTACTTTCACCAGCAAGCAGCCCGCGTTCAATTTCACACGGGTCCTGATCCTGGTTGCTCTGATTGGGGCAGGCTTGTGGTTTGCGTCTCAGGTGAACGATCCCGAGGGACAATTCGAGCCCTTATTCCTGCCCACACCTACCGCTACTCGCACAGTTGATTCACTGGTCCTGGAAGGTGAGGCCTATTTTGAAGCCGGAAAGATCTACGACCCGGAAGGCAAAGACGCCATTGACGCTTATTACGACGTACTCGACCGCTATCCGGATGACGCCCAGGTGCGAGCCGAGCTGGCCCGGCTGCTGACCTATTCCTCTGCCCTGCTTTCCACCACCGAAGAGCGCACTGAACGCCTCCGGATAGCCAGGCAGGAGATCGAACAAGCCGCTGAGCTAGCGCCGGATGACAGCACAGTCCAAGCCATCCGCGCCTTGGTGTTGGACTGGAGCTCCACATCTTCCGCAGCCACCCAGCAAGAAAAAGAGGATTGGCTTAACGAAGCTGAACAGGCTGCCAACCTGGCGATCACCCTTGACCCCAACAACAGCTTGGCTTTGGCATTCTATGCTGAGGTCCTCTTGGATCAGAACCAGAAGGCCCAGGCGGAGGAAAGCGCCCGCCTGGCAGTCAACCAGGGACCGGAGCTGATGGACACTCACCGTGTGTACGGCACCGTGCTCGAATCCCTTGGCGAATACCGCTATGCGATCGAGGAGTTTGAAAAAGCCGCAGAGATCAATCCCAACCTCACCTTCCTTTACATCCGCATCGGGGTCATTTACCGAGCTCTCAAAGTGTATGACGTTGCTTTGGATTATTTCGCCAAGGCCATCGCCATCAACCAGTCCAACGGTGTGGAGGATCCCCTGCCCTACATCGCCATCGCCAAGACCTATTCCCGAGATGGCGAATTCTTTATCGCGGCGGTCAACGGCGAGAAAGCCATCGCCATTAACCCCACCAACGCGGATACTTACGGCCAGCTGGGCGACATCTATGTCCGGGCCCGCAATTACGAAGGTGCCCTTCCCGTCCTCAAATGCGCTGTCGTGGGCTGCACAGCGGAAGAGAACGAGGTCGGTGGTGTTGCCGTGCAGGGGCTGGAACTCACCAATTTTGATGTGGCCTACTACTACGCCCGCTATGCTTCCGTGCTGGCAGCTCTCAGCCGCCCGGAACAGAATTACTGTCCTGAGGTATTGGATATCCAGAACGAGCTCAGAGCCGCCTATGGGGATGATGCGACCTTGATGAGCATTGTCGCGGAGAACGAGAACATCTGCAAGTTCGTGGATGAAACCCCCTCCCCCTGATGCTCCGGTTCGCTTTCTTTCATTGTCAGAAAAATATAAGAATCATATAAAAGCGGTCCGATAAACTTGACTTTCAATTCGAAGAAAGTTATCATATTGTCCGCTGCTTAGCAGTCCGATGATCGGACTGCTAAGGAACATTTTTCAGGGGTCAATCACAGTCCCTGAAGGAATTGGGTTGAAAATCGTGAATTCTTTTTGTTAAGGAAGGAGTAGAAATCTATGGCAGGAAAGCAGATTGTTTTCTCAGAAGAAGCCCGGCGCAAGCTGCAGGTAGGAATGGATAAACTGGCAAAAGCCGTTATCACCACCCTGGGTCCCAAGGGACGTAATGTCGCCCTGGATCGCAGTTTTGGCAGCCCCACCATCACCCACGACGGTGTCACCGTCGCCAAGGAAGTTGAGCTGACCGATAAATTCGAGAATATGGGTGCTCAGCTGCTCAAAGAAGCAGCCACCAAAACCAACGATATCGCTGGTGACGGCACCACCACCTCAACCCTCCTGGCCCACTCCATTGTCACCGAGGGCATGAAAAACCTGGCTGCCGGTTCCAATCCCATGCTGCTGAAGCAGGGCATCGAAGCTGCCGCGAAAGCAGTTTCCGAGGAACTGGGCAAGAACGCCATCGACGTGACCACCAAGGAAGAGATCGCCAACGTGGCCAGCATCTCGGCCCAGGACCGCTCCATCGGCGAGCTGATCGCTGATGTGATGGACAAGGTCGGCAAGGACGGCGTCATTACCGTCGAGGAATCCAAGACTTTGGCGTTTGAAACCGAATATGTCGAGGGTATGCAGTTCGACCGTGGATATCTTTCCCCTTATTTCGTCACCAATGCCGATGAGATGGAAGCCGTCATCGAAGAGCCCAATCTGCTGATCCACGACTCCAAGATCTCTGCTGCCGCAGACCTGGTTCCCCTCCTGGAGCGCCTGGTCCAGATCGGCAAGCGCGACCTGGTGATCATCGCTGAAGATGTGGACGGGGAAGCCCTGGCCACTCTGGTCCTCAACAAGCTGCGGGGCATGATCAACGTTCTGGCAATCAAAGCCCCTGGATTCGGTGACCGCCGCAAAGCCATGCTGCAGGATATCGCCATCCTGACTGGCGCGACCGTGATCTCTGAGGATCTGGGACGCAAGCTGGAAAGCGCCACCGTGGACGATCTCGGCAAGGCCGAGAAGGTGATCTCCACCAAGGATGACACCACCATCGTTGGCGGCGCCGGCGATTCTTCCCAGATCAAGGGCCGCATCCAGCAGATCCGCAGCGAGATCGAGTCCAGCACCAGCGACTATGACCGCGAGAAACTGCAGGAGCGCCTAGCCAAATTGTCCGGCGGCGTAGCCATCATCCGTGTTGGTGCCGCAACGGAGACCGAGCTTAAGGAAAAGAAGCACCGCGTTGAGGATGCCCTGTCCGCTACCCGGGCAGCTGTGGAAGCCGGCATCGTTCCTGGCGGAGGAGTTGCTCTGATCAATGCCACCAAGGCGATCGATAAACTCAAGATGGATTACCCTGATGCTCAGGTAGGCGTTCATATCGTCCGCCATGCCCTGGAAGTTCCCATCAAGAAAATTGCTGAGAACGCCGGGAAGGACGGAGCTGTGATCCTCGATAACGTTCGCCGCCAGCAGGCAGAGAAGAAAGACAACCACATTGGTTTTGATGTTCTCAGTGAGGAATATGTTGACATGGTCGAGGCCGGCGTGATCGACCCCGCAAAAGTCACTCGCGGGGCGCTTGAAAACGCTGCATCCATCGCGGCTATGATCCTCACCACTGAGGCATTGATCGCCGATGAGCCGAAGGACGAATCCGACATGGGCGCCGCGGGAATGGGCGGCATGGGCGGAGGAATGCCCGGCATGATGTAGTTCCTCCTTAGCAGAAAATTATGTAGTGTGGATGGGAAGTCCCACATCCACACTACATTTTTTTAACAGTGCTCTTATCCCCAACCCGGTCT
This sequence comes from Anaerolineales bacterium, assembly GCA_045888315.1. Lineage (GTDB taxonomy): Bacteria > Chloroflexota > Anaerolineae > Anaerolineales > UBA11858 > B10-G9. Next base: position 15,018 of record JBGCVQ010000136.1, read on the forward strand.
GCCCGGAGTATAATCGGGCCAAAGGTACCCAGATCAAAGAGAAACCATGAAGATTATCCGCATTGTAGGTTTCCTGCTGCTGGCTCTCATCTTAGCTAGCTGCAGCGCCAACCAGGATCAGCCGCCTGCAGCGACCTCGATCCCCCTCGCAGATCCCCAGACGGGGGTTCCCGGTCCAGTAAACCCGGCTATCCCTCCTCAACTTCCCCTCAGTATGCCCCAAGGGTTTGGGGTGTCGGTCTATGCCGC
>JBGCVQ010000136.1:15366-52551 GCA_045888315.1 Anaerolineales bacterium
GAGGACTTTGTGACCGGTTGGGTGAGCGCTGACGGCACACCCTGGGGAACTCCTGCTGATCTTATCCAGGGTCCTGACGGCAGTTTATATCTCTCTGATGACCTGCAGGGTGTTGTCTACCGGATCTATTACGCAGGGCTGCAGGAGGAATAGCGCTGGCGAAGCACACTGGTTTTGACAAATCGCGTCCGGCATGCTAAAATTAGCCCGGTTACAAACCAGAAAGAAAACCGGCTGGCGAAAAATCCAGCACACGCGGTCATGCACGAGGAAGATCATTATTTTAAGTTTTATCGCAAGACTAAATTTTGAATATGAACTCTAAGGCACTGCCCGGCCGGTTTACCGACCGGGTTTTTTAATGTAAAAGTCAACGCTGGGGCAGTCTTCGGACTTCTCAGAGCGAAATTAGAAGGAAATGAAACATGAGTAAGAACAAATTAAGAATCATTCCCCTGGGAGGCCTGGGGGAAGTCGGAAAGAACATGATGGTCTATGAATACGGGAATAATATCCTGGTCGTAGACGCTGGTATGATGTTTCCGGACAACGAGATGCTGGGGATCGATTACATCATCCCCGATTTTGAATATCTGAAAAAGAACAAGGAGAAGGTCCGCGGTATCGTCATCACTCACGGCCACATGGACCATGTCGGTGCGCTGGAGCACGTCCTCGAGGAGATCAATGTCCCCTTATACGCGACCCCGCTTACCAAGGGCTTGATCGAAGTCAGCCTTTCTGAAAAAGGCCTTTTGAACAAAACCACCATCAATACAGTCCATGCGGGTGAATCTGTCAAGATCGGCCCCTTCGAGGTGGAGTTCTTCCACGTCTGCCACTCCATCCCTGACAGTGTGGGGCTGGGAATCACCTGCCCTGACGGATTGATCGTTCACACTGGGGACTACAAATTCGATCCTACCCCGGTGGATGGCTGGCCAACGGACTTTGCTAAGCTGGGGGAATTCTCCGGCCGGGGCGTTTTAGCGCTGCTGGCCGATTCCACGAACGCCGATAAACAAGGCTGGACGCCTTCCGAGGTAGTGATCAACAATTCCCTGGACAAGGTCTTTCGAACCGCTCCAGGGCGCATCATCGTTGCCTCATTCGCTTCGCTGGTATCACGGATGCAGCAGGTGATCGACGCGGCTGAACGGTATCACAGAAAAGTGGCTTTTGTTGGCTACAGCATGAAGCAGAACTCGCAGATGGCTAAGAAACTGGGATACCTTAACATCCCAAGCGATGTCGAGGTAGGAATCGAAGAAGCTCTAAATATGAAGCCCAAGGATGTGGTGTTGATGGCTACCGGTTCCCAAGGCGAGCCATACTCAGTGATGGGAAGGCTGGCCAGAGGTACCAACAAGCAGTTCGAGTTGATCAAGGACGACACTATCGTGCTTTCCTCCCATGCTATTCCGGGCAATGAGGAATCGGTCTTCAAAACCATCAACTCGCTCTTCCGCAGAGGAGCCAATGTGGTTTACGAACCACTGGCAGGAGGTGTACACGTATCTGGACATGCCAACCAGGATGAAATGAAGCTGATGCTCAACATGGTCAGCCCCCGGTATCTGATCCCGATCCACGGCGAACTCCGCCACCTTAAGCAGCACGCTATTCTAGCCCAGGAAACGGGATTTCCAGGAGAGAATATCCTGGTGATCGAGAATGGTCAGGTGATCGAGTTTGAGGATGGCGAACTGGTCATCAAGGAACGCATCCCGGGAAGCTATGTCTTCGTCGATGGGTCCAGGGTGGGCGAGATCGGACCCTCGGTCGTCCGGGAACGGGAACAGCTCTCCCAGGACGGCGTGGTACTGGTCAGCCTGGTGCTGGACCGGAAAGGCAAACTCCATGAAGAGCCAGAAGTCATCTCGCGCGGTTTTGTATACAAGCACGACGAGGATGATATCATCGAGGAAACCCGCCAGAAGGTAATGGAAATTGTGGATAAGACCCAGGGCGATCTGCACAATGAACTTGTGCAGTCCATTCGCGCTTTCCTATACAGCAAAACCAAAAAACGACCTGTGGTGCTGGCGGCCTTGACCTGGATCTAGAATAGTCCAGTCACTCAAGATAAGAGCAAAGGGCGGTCAAATGACCGCCCTTTTTCCTTTTCAATCCCCGGACCATCCATGATCACCAATCAAAGGAACGAACGCTACTGGACTGAGATCTTCGTGCTGGATCTCTCCCTCGACACGCCGGAAGAGCTTTAGAAGCTGCCCTCCCCTACCCCCTACTGGCATGATCAAGCGCCCTCCTTCATCCAGCTGATCCAGTAAAGGAGAGGGCACTTCTGGTCCGGCAGCAGTGACGATCACCGCCTGATAGGGAGCATAGTCCACGAGTCCATGAGTGCCGTCCCCCACATGCACGGTGACGTTATCACAACCCAGGTCCCGCAGCAGTTTCTGGGCGAGGTCAGCTAACTGCGGATGTCGTTCAATACTGTGGATCTCTCCCGCCAGCTGGCTTAGAATGGCCGATTGGTACCCCGACCCGGTGCCAATCTCAAGCACTCTCTCATCCCCTTTCAGAGCGAGCTTATCAGTCATATAGGCAACGATATAGGGTTGGGATATGGTCTGTCCCAATCCAATTGGCAGGGGTCCGTCCTGGTATGCGTAAACCTGCTGATTAGCTGGAACAAACAGGTGCCGGGGCACGTCAAGGAAGGCTTCCAGGACCCGTGGGGAGGTAATCCCCCGGGCAACGATCTGGCCCTCTACCATTCGCCTGCGGGCGGCTTCATAATTGATCCGACTCACAGAACACCTTGAGGTTAACAGCTCAGTTCAATAAATAGGCCATGATCCACTCAGTGGTGGCCAACAGCGCATCGACATGAGTGCGCTCGTAATTATGGGAGGCATCCACGCCCGGGCCGATCAGAGCTACAGCGACGTCACCACCAGCCCGCCAAAACGCCTCACCATCCGATCCGTAGTAGGGATAGATATCCGTTACAAAGGGGATCTGATATTCCTCAGCCAGTGACCGCAGTCTCTGGCTGAGACCATGATGATAAGGTCCCCCGGAATCCTTCACGCACAGGGTGGCATGATGTTCATCAGACGCTTGACCATCACCAACCGCAGCCATATCCACAGCAACCAGCTCCCGAATCCCATCCGGTATCCCGGCAGCGGCGCCGTGTCCCACCTCTTCGTAATTACTGAAATGGAACAGGGTATCTTGGGCTGGTTGGAGATCGGCGCTTTGCAGGGCTTGTAAAGCCGCCAGCAGGCAGGCTGCACAGGCTTTATCATCCAGGTGCCGGGAGCGGATATATCCCTGATTGATTTCCAGGCGGGTATCAAGGAACACAAAATTCCCAACTTCGATCCCGGCTTGGCGCGTCTCGTCTGCCGAGGAAGTCATCAGGTCCAATCGGACTTCCAGGGTGTCAGCATTCCTCTCTGTATTGCTGACCTCTTTTCCGTACACATGCGCAGAAGCGCTGTGGAGCAGGATGCTCCCTCGGATGGATTCACCCTGGCTGGTAAGCACAGTACATCCTTCCCCCTCAACCGTGTTCCAGCTATAGCCGCCCAGCTGGGTGAGTTTGAGGCGGCCGCTGCTTTTGATCTCCTTGACCATTGCTCCCAGTGTATCAATATGGACGGTTAGGGCCCGGGGAGAGGTCTTCAGATCTCCCTCCCAGTTGGCTACCAAGGCACCTTTGCTGGTACGGTGATAGCTGATACCAGTCAGGTCGCCCAGCTGTTCTTCCAAATAGGTGATGGCTTTCTCAGTATAGCCGGTAGGGCTGGGAATGAGCAGCAAGTTCCGAAGCTGTTCAAGCAGGTATTTCTCGTCGACATTGGGGAGTTTTTTCATTATATTCGCCTTCACTTCAATGGATTCCCTCATAAGACCCGATGATATCCCTCCAAGAGTCCTGGAGGGGAATGGTGATCCCCCGCTGGTAATCGTAGGCAACCTGGACGGTTCTGCCCTCCCCATACACCCGTTCGCCGGACAGTTCCTGGATCAAATACTCCATGTCCAGGCTTTTATTGCCCAGGCGGGAAGTTCGCACCCCGACTTCTACGCGGTCAGTCAGCTGGATGGGCGCCTTGTAATCCAATTCCACCCTGGCCAGGATGAATCCGATTTGCAGAAAGGATTTGCCATCCCAGAGGCCGAGATGGCGGATGTACGCCACCCTGGCTTGTTCCAGGTAGGTGATAAAGGCTGCGTTGTTGACATGGCCCTGGGGATCCAGATCCCCATAGCGAACGTCTATGGGACAGAAAAAATTGAAATCTGACATGAAACCATTATACATGAAATGCAGTACGCCAATTGGGGCGGGGCGTTCAGCTGCACAATAGGACGATCCGGGTATTCTTAATATCGCATTAGAGTGTTGAGATTCCCTGCCAACCACTGCTGCGCCCCGTTATAATTGCAGGTTGGCACCATGGTAGAGTTGACACACTATTGTATGATTAAAGAACAATTATGGAAGTATTAGCGAGTTTATTCACGATTTTGATCATTGTCCTGCTGGGTATATTCAGCAGAAGATCAGGCATCTTCAAGGCCGAGCACGCCAAGACGCTGTCGTCCTTTGTATACTATTTTGGCCTTCCAGCTTTGTTCTTTGACAAGATCTCTCATCTGGACCTCTTATCCCTGGACCCTCAGATGGTCCTGGGCACGACTCTCCCCACTATTGTTACGCTGGTTGGCCTGATGGTCCTCTTCTGGGTCAAAGTCCTCAAGAGAGATACTTATATTTTGCTAAGTCTTTCTGTCAGTCTTGGAAGTTACGCGTTCTTCGGGGTAGCCTTTTTTGAGACTTTCCAGGACGGCAGGTGGCTGGAGACGTCCATCATTGCTGCCTCCCTGCTCGGCGTGCTGGGCATCGTCAGCACCTTGAGCTTGCTTGAATATGCCAATCAAAAAAACCAGCGCGGAAGCTTTCTGAAAAAGATCTTCACCAATCCACTGATCCTCTCAATCCTGCTGGGCGGTCTCAGTTCCCTCATTGGGATCCGGCTGGATTTCCTGAGCAATGCCTTGAACCTGGTTGGTCAAACGGCCAGCGCCATGGCGATCTTCGTTCTGGGGATGTTCATCAATGATCGTTTCTCTCTGGATGCCCTCAAACACGCTTTGCCTTACTCTTTATTCCGGATGATCACCCTCCCGCTGATCGCCTGGCTGGCGATCCGCGTCTTTCTTCCGGGCGTAGGGGATATCAGCACCTTTCTTCTGCTGGAAAACGGAATGCCTGCCGCCATCGCCCTGGTGGTGTTCGCCGAGCGATATGAATACCGGGTCACAGAAACTGCGGGCATCGTCAGCCTGACCTCGATACTCAGCTTTGCAGGGCTCACAGCCATCTATTATCTATCGCAGCTCCATTTCTAAGGTGATCCCCCTCCAGAGCAGCTATTCAGACCTCATCCCAGGACGCCTTTTCCCAGGGATAAGCCGCTACATCCAGAGCCCGTTCCCTGACCTGGGGATCGCTGGAGAATTTACCTCGCAGATGATCGGGCAGTAACAGGGCAATCTCCTTCATGATCCTCTCCCCCAGTTCGTCAAGCTGCTGGCGGCGTTCTCTTCCCCGGCCAGTAACAGGCTCAGGCGAATAGGGTATCCCGATCCGGATGGTGACCTTGCTTTGGTCCTTTAGCCGCAGCGGCAGCACTGTGTTGAACCCTGTGAAACCCACCGGGAGAATGGGAGCCCCTGTGCGGGCAGCCAGGTAAGCAGCGCCAGGCCTGGCAGGTCGGATCATCTCCGCCCAGGCACCCCCTTCAGGAAAGATCCCGAAATAGCCCCCCTGCTCCAGGACGCTCTGTGCATCGCGAATTGCCTCACGGGAACCGGTTCCTCGGTACACATACAGCACACCCCATAAGCGGGGCAGCAGTTTGGCCCAACCCGGGGTGAATGCTGGATTTGCCCCCGAGAACATTTCAATCGACGGCGGTGAGATATGCAGCATGGCGATCGAATCAGCAAAGCTGAAGTGATTGCCGGTCACAATCAGCGGTCCTTTCTCAGGTAAATTCTCGCGGCCAATCACCTCGAAATCCGAAAAGGTATGCAGGGCCGCTGAGATTAGGCCTTTAAGCAGCGAGCGAATGAAGAGTCTGCGGGGGACCTTGATATCTGACATGGGCTGCTCCTTTCCTTGCCCCCATCCTGCCTGGATTTCAGGGAGAACTGCGGGACCGAGTCAATTATGACGAATGAGTGTGCTTATTCTATCAAAGAACCTGGCTGCGGATAAGTGAACAGCGTGTACGGATCGCGATCAGGATAATAATACAGGACATTCCGTTCCTCACGGTAGCGTTCCGCCAGGAGCTCATCAGTCCGCTCTCCCATACCCCAGGCAAAGATGAAAGGCGAATCCAATTCCGGCGATTCCAGGACCAATGTGCTCCCGTAGGGCATCCATCGTTCGGAATCGACGATCACCAGGGCAGGCTGATACGCTTGCACTGCCGGGGTTTCGAAAGGAACCAGATCCTGTTTCTCGATGCCATACAAACCGAATAAACCGCTGAGGCGGGATGGCAGATAAAGATACAGGTTTGCGAAAAGCAGCAGTCCTAATCCAGCGGCGACCAGTGCGGGGCGGAGACGGAACACGGCGGTTCCCTCCCTGACCCTGGAAGATGCCGGAGCCTGCCACTGCCCCAGCCAGGCGATCCCAGCCCCAGAAAGCAAAGCCAAGCCGGGCAGGGCTTCAATATAATAGCGGGGACCGAGGAGCCAGGACCCGACCCAGTAACCCAGGTAGAGCCCTATCAGGCAGATAGTGATCCCCAGGGAATAGAGGGTCAGGCGTGATCTACGGCTGGCCCAGATCCCAACAGGCAGGAATAGCCAGGAGGTTTTCGGCCAGCCAAATAAATCACTGGCCGCCACTCTCAGGCTGTAGCGAGTATTTCGCCAACCCTGGAGTAGGCTGTGCCCAGCCTCAGTGACCCCAAAGCCAGGACCAAAACCATAGCGGTCATAGGACCACCACAGGGTGTAAGGATTGGTTTGAAAACTACCGGTGACTGCCTGCTGCCAGATCGGGTACAAGCCCAGGAGGAGTACGCTGATCCCGCCCGTTACCAGCACCCGCTGGCGCTTCCATTTCGGGCCTTTTATCAGGACCACAGAGCCTTCCAGTGCAAAGGGAAGGCAGACTGCCAGAGCTGTCAGCGGCCTGGTCAGTCCTAATAATCCCAAACACAAGCCCGCTAAGACCGTCGGGGCTTTCACGCCCCTTCCTTCCTGCCCTCCCAGACTGTCGATCCAGAACAGGGCGAAAGATACTGTCAAGACCAGGCTCCAAATATGAGAAAGCAGGGATCCGGACTGGATCAGGAACATCGGGGATGTTCCCAGCAGCAGCGCACCCAGGAAGCCAGCCACCTCGTCTAAGGTTCGTTTACCAAGCTGATAGGTCAACCAGACCGCCAAACCAGCCAGCAAGGGATTGACCCAGGAGGACAAGCCCACCCGCACTCCCAGCGAGAGAGCCGCGGGCCAGCCGGGCGGATACTTGGCAAAACGAAGTCCCTGGTGATCCACAACGAACGGGATCACAAAGCTCTTTGGGAAATCAGGGCTGGGAAGCGTGAGCTCTCCATCAGCCATGACTCGCGCTTGCCAGAGATAGGCAAACTCATCTTCTAAATGGGGCAGGTTCTCGTACACCAGCTTCCCTACCAAGAAAGCTGCCAGGACCACGGACAGGCACAGCAGTCCAGCAAGCCTATCCCAGATAGAACGCATCAGGCTCGAACTGCCTTCAAGGCTTTCAGCGCGCGCTCATGAAAAATACCATTGGTGGCGCAGATACCGCGGTTCTTCTTTAAAGTCCTTCCCTGCGAAAAATCCAGCTGTCTGCCGTCCAAATCTGTGACCTTACCCCCAGCTTCCTCCACGATGATCGAACCCGCGGCTTGATCCCAGATCTTCTCCCGGTAATCCGGTTTAGCAGGGGATAACAGCCGCAGGTAGATCTCTCCCTTTCCAGAAGCCAATAGGGCATACTTGGTTTGGCTATCCATCCTGACCGGATCAGCCCTCCCTCCTAATTCCGCCTGGAAGATATCGATCAAATCCGCGTCAGTATGGCCGGACTCGTAAGAACGCAGCAGGCGAGCTTCTCCTGGATCGGATCGGCTGGATACCTTTAGCTGCTTGAAGATGCTTCCATCCAGCTCCGCATCCAGGGGAGCGATCCAACTTCCTGCTCCTCTGCTGGCAATCACCAAGCAGCCGTTTCCTCCACGAGATTCCTGCAAATCGTGATTGAGATTGGGGCATCCCAGTACTCCCAGCATGACCCGCCCACTTTCAACATAGGCGAACGCCGTAGCGTATTGGGCTCGCCTCAGAAAACCCTTGGTACCGTCGATAGGGTCTAGTGTCCAGTAATTCTCCCCTGGCTCATCGACCCCTCGATCAATAGAATCACAGACCTCCTCAGGTGTGATCCCTGAGATCACCCGGCTGACGAAGGTTGTGGTCTGCTCCAGTGTCCTCCGCTCTTGGGGGGATCGCAGGACCTCTGCACGTTCCTCTCCCACGAGGAGTTCTCCCGGGAAAGCCCCTTCCAGCAGACTGCCAACCACGGCCTGAGCAGCGAAATCAGCCACCGTGACCGGAGACCGATCATCCTTGGTAAGTGCTTCGGTAACCATTTCATTCTGGATAGCTGCCGCCAAGGTTGCAGCCTGCTGAACGGCTTCAAGAGCAAATTTTACGCGGGGTTCTTTCCAGTTCATCCGATTCACCTGTTCCATATTCAATTTGATAACGTCAGGAAGGTATGCCTGTCAGGTCGTACACCAACGCGCCTGTGATCTGCACCGGGGCAATCTTCCCTACCGGCAGCTCTCCTTCCACGATCACCATCCCGTCGATCTCCGGGGCATCTCGGTAGCTGCGCCCGAGTGAGATCAATTCAGCGCTTCCTTCGACCTCTCCCAGCCCTTCAACGAGCACATCCAGCTTTCTGCCGATCTGCAGCTGGTTCTTCTTGAGGGAGATCTCCTGCTGAGCCAGCATCAAGGTTTCCTGTCTGTGCTCCTTAACATCCGCCGGGATCGGGTCACCAAGCTCCTGCGAGGCAGTTCCAGGCTCATATGAGAATTTAAAAACCCCCACCCGGTCGAACTCGATCTCCCTGATAAAGTCCACAAGCGTCTGGAAGGACTTCTCCGTCTCACCAGGATAACCAACGATAAAGGTAGTGCGCAGGGCCAGATCAGGCATCCTCGCGCGGAGCTTATCCACTGTCTGGTAAACCCAATCCAGATTGGACGGGCGGCGCATGCTTCTCAATATTTCCGGATCAGCATGCTGTAAAGGCATGTCAATGTAAGGCAGGATCTGTTTGTTTTCAGCCATGACATCGATCAATCGGTCTGTGATATACCCTGGATAAGCATACAGGATCCTGAACCAGTCCACCTCAGGAACCTCTTTGACCAATGAGCTCAGTAAGGACGCTAATCCATCCTTGAGACCCAGGTCATGACCGTAATCGGTGGTATCCTGGGCGATCAAGTTGATCTCCTTCACACCCTGGGATTGCAGGTAGCGGGCATCCTCCAGGATCGAGGCAGCAGGCCGGCTAACTAAACTACCTTTGATACCCGGAATAGCACAAAATGCGCAGGGCCTCCGGCAGCCGTCGGCGATTTTCAGGTAGGAGCTTCCCCCCTCAAGATGAGCCCCTATCGTGCTGGGCGGTGTCTGGCCGACAACCGGTACTTGGGGGAGATGATAGAGCGGCTGGGGAGATCCCCCTTCCCGCAGCTCCTTGAGGACCTGGACAATATCCATCCACCGTCGAGTTCCCAGCAGACCATCAATGCCGGGAACTCTCTCCACTACCTCCCGGCCATAGCGCTGGGTCAGGCAGCCAGCAGCGATCAGCAGTTGTCCTTCAGCTTTGTTCGCGGCTAACTCACTCAAGATTGAGTAGGATTCTTCCCTGGCGGGTTCAATGAACCCGCAGGTATTTACCAGGATCACATCTGCCTGGTTTGGATCGATAACAGATCGATAGCCATCTCGCTGCAGCAATTGAGCCATGGTATTGGAATCCACGGTGTTCTTCGCACAGCCCAATGAAACAAGGTGAAAGGTCCTTTCATCCATAAGGTTCCCAAGGTCGGGAGGATCACTCCGCCCCATCAGCTTGTGTTGGTGTGGGAGTGCGTGAAGCCTCTGGAGTGTCGCTAGGCGTGGGGGTCAGCGTGATGGTGGGTGTAGGTGTCGCAATACCCTCTGCTGTGAAAACCCGATCCACCGCTTCACCAAAAAGACCCATCACGCCAAGAGCTTGCTGGTTGTAGATCACTTCTACTCCGGCAGCATTCCCCGTGATCACTTCAATACTCAACTCTCCCCCGAAAAGCTTAACGCTGCCAGGCAGCAGTCGGCCCTCAAAGGCCAGGATGTTATCTACAATGACTCGCACATAGGTCCGCTGCAGGATCACCAATTGGACCTGGATCTTCTCATTACCAGTCAATCCAGGAGTGGGGGTGGTCGCGAGATCCACTTCGCCTTCGGGAAGTTCTTCAACTGTGGGAGATATTGCCACCTCGATATCACCAGGGGTTGTGACCGGTGCTGCCTGTGTGTTGGTGGGGGAAGAGGTTGGCAGCAGGATATCCGCCACACCCGGAATGGTAGCCGTAGCCTGGGATCCGGCTCCTGCGCCTCCAAAGATCAGCAGTCCAGCCCACAGTGAAACAGTTCCGATCAGCACCACAATCCCTGCCCACAATAGGGTCGGGCTGGCAAGGAAGCGTCTGAACCAGATGGCTATCGGGGATCGGTCAGGTGTCTCGGGAATCCCTTCCCTCCTGGCCTCCAGCCGGCTTTGGAGCACATCAGCATAGCTCAGGAGCAGCGGTTCAGGGTCCAGACCAAGGAATTCGGCATAATTCTTCACCATGCCCTTGCCCTGTACTGTGGAAGGCAGCTCCTCTAAATGACCTGCCTCAATGGCTTCCAGGTAGCGTTCTGGGATATAGATCTGTTCCGCAACATTTGAAATCGTAAAGCCCAGCTTCTTGCGCTGGTCTTTCAAAACCTGACCGATCTCCTTCATCAGGGACGGCGCAGCTGAAACGCTTACCTCCCCATCGGATCTCTGGTCCGGTTCCTGGCTTTCTTCCAGGTCTACCTCGAGGTCATCCTCCTGGAGGATCGAGCGCAGTTCCAGGAGCAGTGGTCCAGGATCCAGCTCCAAAGCCCGAGCGTAGGAACGCACAAAGCCTTTTTGCTGCACGCTGGAAGGCAGGGCGTCCCAGTTATCCGCCTCGATAGCGACCAGGTATTTCTCACGGATCCTGGTAAGCTGAGAGATCTCCTCCAGGGTAAGTTCTTTATCCTGGCGGGTTTTCTTCAATAGGGCGCCGATGGAGGAAATGGATTCTGCCATGTGTCAATACAAAGACCGGTCTGGCCAGCTTTTTGGCTGATCCCAGACCGGTGCAATAGACTTTACTGCTTGATATCAGGTTCAGGCTGCTTCGTCTTCTTCAGCATCTTCCCCAGACTCATCCAAAAATTCAACTTCAGCGGTCTGCTCATCCTCGTCGCTGGCTTCTTCCTGTTCCATCTCGGCTTCATCTTCCAGGATTTCAGCCAGTGCCTCCTCCTCTTCCGCCATGAGAGCTTCCATCGCTTCCGCTTCCAGGGCTGATTCGGGGGTCTCACCTTCGCGGTGGACAACAATCTCGATCTCTGGAATGAGATCGACTGTCAGGCGGACAGCGACAGAGTGCCTACCCAGCATGCGCAGCGGTTGGGATTCGATCTGTTTCGCCTGTACGTCAACACCAATTTCCTTGCTGACCGCCTCAGCGATCATCTGGGTGTTGATCGACCCATAGAGCCTGCGCGTTTCGCTGGCTTTGGCAGCAAAAGTGAAGCGCTTTCCTTCCAGCTGTTCGGCAACGCCGCCCAATTCCTGGTTGACCTTTGCTCTCTTGACCTCACCCGTCTTCTTTATGCGATCAGCATGCTTCATCGCGCCAGGTGTAGCCAGGACAGCCAGTCCCTGAGGCATCAGGTAGTTGCGGGCATATCCAGGGGCAACTCTCTTCACATCCCCGGCACGTCCCAATTTATAGACATCTTCGAGAAGTAATACTTTCATAGTGACTAACCCTTTCTCCTTATAAGTGGTTTGACTGCATCCCCTGCGAAGGGTACAACGCTAGAGATGCCGGAAGATTTTACCAGATGGGAGGGTGGAGGTCAATAAGCCGCATCCGGGCGCAGGATACTTCCAGCCCCTGGCAGAAACCCTGACCAGCGCTCTTAGCTCCGGGAGATGATCACCCAGGCAGCCAGTCCAGCCAGGATGACCAGTTCCGTCAGGAAGACCAAGCCAGCCCTGGATTTCGGCCGTCGATCAGACAGTTCCAGCACGGGAGCCGAGCGGTCTAACTGGAATAACGGGCCTGCAAACCAGGCAAATGCGATCCCCCCCAGCAGGCCTCCCAGGTGGCCCCAGTTATCGATACCTGGAGACAAGCCGATCAGCAAGTTGATCACTGCCACCTGGATGATCTGCCGCAGGGCTGTGCCAAACCTATCACCAAAAAGCTTCTTGTTTTGATAGATGAAAACCCCCTCAGCCGCCAGCAGGCCGAATATCGCGGTAGAGGAGCCCAGCGACGGAGAGGAAGTGAACACGAAAGAGAATAAATTCCCGGTGATACCAGAGAGGACAAACAAGCCCAGATAGCGCCAGCGGCCGAAGTAGCGCTCAACCGGCCGGCCAAGGATATACAGGGCATAGACGTTGAACCCCAGATGCAGCAGCGATCCATGCAAGAACATCGGTGTCACCAATCGCCAGTACTGGCCAGCCAGGATCGCTTCATTGATCTTCATGCCCAGAGCGGCCGGCAGGTCCTGCTTAAAGAAAAAGGTTGTCAGCATCTGCAGCAGATACATCACCCCCATGATCACCATGAGAGTGATCGTGACCACCGGCTTCCTGTCCGGGAGCTGTACCCGGACCTTTTGCCTGGGAGATTCGCTGGAAGGCCCCCGGGGCGAAGTCTCTGGAACCCGTTCCAGCTCATCCCGGCTGAGCCGGCCCCGGAAGTGGATCGGACCAGCGCTGTTTGCCGAGATATAGGGAAGGTTGATGACAGCCTGATTGCTCACGCCCAGATCCAGCAGCGCTTTTTCAGCAGCTTCCCTGATCCTTTGCATGGCTGCTGGATCCGTGGACAGGTCCAGACCATACTGCTCCTGGATCTCGGATAATATCCTGGCTGCGATCTGTTCAGTGATCTCTGAGGAAGATGGGGAAACCGGTAAAGGGGGTTCGGTCATAGTTTTACCACTCGCTGGTTGACTCGATGCTGCTCGGCAGTGATTATGGCTTCAATGGTATCCACAGTCTCTGCCAGGTGATCATCCTTATTGACAACGATGTAATCAAAGAGATGGATCTTCTTATATTCCTGCCTGGTGGTGGCAATGCGCAGTTTCAGGCTGTCCTGGGTCTCGGTTGCTCGTTTTTTCAAGCGGTTGATCAATTCCTCTTCATTCTGCGGGGTGAGGAAGATCAGCAGCGCATCCTGGATCAATGCCCTGACGGTCTCGGCCCCCTGGACATCAACCCGCATGATCACGTTCTTTCCGCTGGCCAGGGCTTCCCGGACCTGCGATTTAGGGATGCCTTTATAATCCTGGTAGACTACCGCGTATTCGAGCAGTTCCCCCTCATCGATCATCCTGGCAAACTCGTCCTGGGATAGGAAAAAATAATCCACCCCGTGTTCCTCGTCCGGCCGGGGAGAACGGGTCGTGGCTGTGATCACAAAATGGAACGGCAGTCCCCGGGCTTTCATCTCCTCCAGGACCGTGTCCTTGCCCACGCCGGAAGGACCCGAGATGACGATCAACAGCGGGTTGGGTTTATCCACCAAGAACGGTTCGGGGCTTTGTTCAGAGTTCATGAATGGAAATCCTTTTCCAGTATAATTGTCCCAAAGTCCATTTACCGGCAGCAGGATGTCTTATGCCAAACTATGAATACCGGTGTATAGATTGTAACCATAAATTCGAAATATTCCTAACCTACCAGGAATATGAACAAGCCGCGGTGAAATGCCCGGTCTGCGGTCATTCCAATCCAGAACGGATCATCCGTCCGGTTCGCATCGCCCGGACTGAGGGCAGCCGCCTGGATGACCTGTCTGACCCCTCCCTGCTGGATGGTTTGGATGATGATCCGCAAACCCTCGGCAGGATGATGCGCCAGATGAGCAACGAATTAGGCGAGGATATGGGGGCGGATTTTGACGAGGTCGTGGATCGTTTGGAAAAAGGACAGACTCCAGAAGAGATCGAACGCGACCTGCCGGATCTGGGAGCGGATGGCGGTGTCCCCGGACCAGACCTTGACCTCTAAGGACTAGAACCAGTCCAGATTCCTATATACTAATAGCCCCAGGAGCCCAGGCGATCCAGTAAGATGGAACGGATCTCGGCTTGCACTGTCTCAAAGGGACGATCAGCGTTCACAATCACCCAGCGCTCCGGTTGATCGTGGGCCATTTCCAGGTATCCATCCCTGACCCGACGGTGAAACTCGATATCGTAGGCATCCAGCCGGTTCACTCCTCCCGCATCCACGCGCCTCTGCAGTCCCACTTCGGGGGCCAGATCCATCAGGATCGTCAGGTCGGGGATCAATCCTCCTGTCGCATAATGGATGATGCCCCGCAGAGATTCCAGGGTATTCTGATGCCCGTAGCCCTGGTATGCCAGGGTGGAATCCGCATAGCGATCGCAGAGGACCACACCTCCCGAAGCCAGCTGGGGCTTGATGACCTCATCCACCAGCTGGGCACGAGCAGCCTGGTACAGCAGGGCTTCTGTACGGTCGACCATGTCTGTGTTCTTGAGATCCAGCAGGGTCGCCCGGATCTGGTCTCCGATGCATGTACCTCCCGGCTCGCGGGTGGTCAGGATCGGGTAGCCAGCCTGGATCAGTTCTTCCGCCAGCAGATCCAGCTGGCCGGTCTTCCCACTGCCATCGGGACCTTCAAAGGTGATGAATCTGCCACTATCACGGGTCATGATGGATCGATCCTTCCCAGGAAATCCCCTCTCATCGAGGCTCTTCCCGGAAAATTCTCACCCGGCGGTTGGGATCCTTGCCGTAGGAATGGGAGACCAGGTTCGCCTGGGATACCATTTGGTGCTGCAAGCGTCGGATGGTGGAATCGGCTGGGGGAAGCTCCACCCAGCGTTCTCCATTCAAGACCGCTTGGATCGCTCCCTGGGTCTGCTGCAAGGCCAGCTCATCGCTCTTCGACAGGGTTCCGTTCTTGAGGTTGAAGATATCCTTTAATAAGTGCTCCATGCGGTTGATGGTATTGGAGCGCAGCACATAGATAGGCAAACCCAGCTCTTCCGCCTCTGCGATCGACTTGGGATTATCCCGGTAGTGGTGCTTCAATGTGACTGCGATCTTGGCGTCGCTGACCTGCTTTTCGATCGTTACCGGGACATTCAAGTTCCTGGCAGCTCTCAGCATGCGGTCCCTGGCCACACCATAGGTGAAGATCGGCAGTGATTCCAGGGTCTCACGGTCCATCTGCAAGTTTTGGCTGCGGACACTGAACTCGCCCTCTGGACGGGGGTCAGAACCGATGCTCTGCAGCACCGGCTTGCTGGGTTTCTTCTTGATGGTGATCTTTCCGTCCTCTGACCGGGCTCTGATCTCTGGCAGCAGGGTCTCTCCCCGCAGCAAGGAGTCCACTGCCGTTGCCACATCCTGGTGGATGGCCAGGCTATCCCTGGTTTGGATCTCGATCAAGACGTGGAATGTGGGATTTGAGCGCCGCTCCAGGACGGTTTTCTGGGTCCCCCGCCTTTTGGCTTCCTCGTCGGACAGGGTCACGGATTCGATCCCGCCAACCAGGTCTGCCAGGGTGGGATTGATGAGCAGGTTCTCCAGGGTATTCCCATGGGCGGTGCCAATGAGCTGGACGCCGCGCTCAGCGATCGTCCTGGCAGCCAGTGCTTCCAGGGTGCGGCCGATCTCATCGATCACGATCACTTCCGGATTGTGATTTTCAACCGCTTCGATCATCACCTCATGCTGCAGGGAAGGCTCCGCCACCTGCATCCGGCGGGCTTTACCGATGGCCGGGTGGGGCACATCGCCATCTCCAGCGATTTCATTGGAAGTATCGACGATGACCACCCGTTTATTTTCTGCCAGGATGCGGGCAGCTTCCCGGAGCATGGTGGTTTTCCCCACTCCCGGCCGCCCCAGGATCAGCAGACTTCTGCCGCTCTCGATCAGGTCCTTGACGATATCGGTCGTGCCGTAGACCGCCCTACCTACCCGGCAGGTAAGGCCTACAATGGCGCCCATACGGTTCCTGATGGCGGCAATCCGATGCAGGGTCCGGGCTAATCCTGCCCGATTGTCCCCATCGAACTTCCCGATACGGTCAACAACGTATTTGATCTCATTCTGGGTGACCTCGGCATCGGAGAGTTCAATCTCTTTGTCCGCAAATCGCGCGGTTGGGACCCGCCCCAGGTCGAGTATGATCTCGATCAAATCCGAGTTCCGTCCCTGCGCTGTGATCGCCTGACTGATATCCGGGGGAAGGACCTCGAAGAGAGAATCGAGATTATCTGTAATTCTATGATTGGACATATCTGTTAATTCTTGATCTTCGTCCGTGATATCGGGGTAGTGATATCCGGTTGTTTTTCAAAATTCTGTACTGCAAAGGTCTGCTTTGCATTATAGTGGACTGCCATCTTTTTCACCATGGCACGCTGTTCTTCTCCCGGGAAAGCCCCAATTCTTTCCAGGGCAGAACACAGGCTTTGCTGATAACTCCTGACCCGGAGATAGACATCCCTGGTAGCCCGGTATGGCAGGTGGAACATCAGGGCCCCTAAATATTCATCGGTGGCATCGACCGTTGGGTCCAGAACAAGGTCCAGCAGGATGCCCCTGGGGCCAAATTGGGTCAGAGCAACCCCAACCAAACGGCCCTCCTGCCAGCTGACCATGCCGCTGTCCTCTGGGAATGCCGGGGGAGATTCGACATGCTGGATCTGGCCGGGCAGGACCCGCTGGTAAAGTGCTAGAACTCGTTCGTTATCCCCCCTGGATCCCGGGATCCAGGCCCTTTTACCTGATCCATAGGGAACCTGCCGGGGAAGTTTCCAGACCTGTTGTTCCGCATAAGCGCGGAATCCGGCGCGGGATAGGATCTCCTCAGCGGTGGAATCACGGGGTACCTCCCCCAAGACCTGGATTGCGCCCCGCTCAGCTGCCGCGCCTGCCAGGTGGGATATCAAGGAGGTAAAATCCTGGTCTGTCTCGTCTTGCACTGGAGCTATCACAGCCATACGGGCAGTGAGATCCTTTCCAGGCATGCAGATCTGGCCGAACAGCAAATGTCCTTGATCTCCTTCACCAGACTCGACAGCCGCATAGAACTCACTGGAAGGTAAGAGCAGGGAAAGCAGTGAACTTGAAAATAAGCCGGGGTTGTGAACCAGCCGCAGGGAATTATCCAGGACCATTTTCTTGTCCTGATAGCGATGTAAAACGGTCAAATCCTGCCAGGCGATTTTCCTTGCCATTTCCTCTACCAGTCCGACAGCTCGTCCTTGATCAGATGGATGAAATATCTGTGAACCCGGTCATCCTCCGTCAGCTCTGGGTGGAATGCAGTAGCCAATAGATGGCCCTGGCGGGCAGCTACGATCCTCCCGTCTGGAAGTGACGCCAGGCTTTGGGCATCCCCCTGTACAGAGCTGATCAGTGGTGCCCGGATGAACACTCCTGGAAAGGGCTTATCCTCACTTGAGACCTCCTTGAGAGCGGGAATGTCAAGCTCGGTCTCAAAGCTGGCAATCTGTCTGCCATAAGCATTGCGATCGACCGTGATATCCATCAGTTCCAGCAGCGGCTGGTCCCGGTGGGCATCTTTGGACAGCAGGATTGCTCCAGCGCAGGTCCCCCAAATGACCTTGTTCCTGCCGAATTCCCGCAGAGGCTCCAATAAACCGAAATCGACGGCCAGTTTACCGATCGTGGTCGATTCGCCTCCGGGTATGATCAAGCCATCCAGATCTTTCAATTGTTCAGGAAGCCGGACTTCTCGCGCTTCTACCCCGATCCTCTTGAGCATGTCATGATGTTCATGGTAGGAGCCCTGCAAAGCCAACACACCCACCTTGATCTGGCCAGGGGTCTCTATCTGTCGGGGTTCTAGTTTGTCCATTCAGTGATTAATCCCGGCCAGACCGCTTACCAACCGCGCTCGGCCAGACGCTCATTCTCCTCCAACTCAAAGACATTGCGGCCTACCATGGGTTCTCCCAGATTCCGGCTGACCTCCGCCAAGATCTGCGGATTGTCGTAGTGGGCAACTGCTTTGACGATCGCTGCCGCTCGTTTTGCCGGGTCGCCGGATTTGAAGATCCCGGAACCGACAAAAACGCCATCCACACCCAGCTGCATCATCAGGGCTGCGTCCGCCGGGGTGGCGATTCCTCCCGCCGCAAAATTCACGACAGGCAGCTGGCCCAACTCCCGGGTTTCAACAACCAGCTCATAGGGGGCGCCAATGCTTTTGGCATAGGTCATCAACTCCTCTTCTGGCATGTTCACCAGCCGTCTGACCTCACCCAGGACGGTGCGGGCGTGGCGGACAGCTTCCACTACATCGCCTGTACCGGCTTCGCCCTTGGTTCGGATCATGGCAGCCCCTTCCCCGATCCGCCTCAGCGCTTCACCTAGATTCCTGCAGCCGCAGACAAAAGGGGTCTTGAAAGCATGCTTATTGATGTGGTACGCCTCGTCAGCCGGTGTGAGCACTTCCGATTCGTCGATGTAGTCGACTTCCAAGGCTTCCAGGATCTGGGCTTCCACAAAATGACCTATGCGCGCTTTCGCCATCACTGGGATGGACACGGCTTCCATGATCTGGATGATCAACTCGGGATCGCTCATCCGGGCCACTCCCCCGTCCGCGCGGATATCGGCTGGAACACGTTCCAGGGCCATCACTGCCACGGCGCCTGCGTCTTCAGCTATTTTTGCCTGGTCAGCAGTGACCACATCCATGATCACGCCGCCTTTCAACATCTGGGCCAAGCCCTTTTTAGTTTTGAATGTACTTACCTGTGATTCCATGATCTCCCAACCTCCTACCTGTGAGTCCGCATCAGCTGCCGCTTTCTGCAGACCCATGACCCGTGCCAAAACCCATCCAAATCCATCCTTTCATTGGATGTTTTCAGGCCTCTCAACTGCATTTTGATTCTACCACGTGGGTTAATGGCAGGCAAATTTCCGAAACCGGATTAATGAAAAAAAGACATTTAGGCCGGCTCGATCCTCAAGCCTAATGACTCCCTTCGGATTTATACTCGGAGCAGGGAAAATAACCGCCAGCACAAGGCCGAATGGTCAACGGGGAACCACGTTAAGCCGAATAGCCGTCCTGACATTGCCGTCAATTTCAACGTCAACGAACTCAGGAATGCTGACAACATCATAACCATCCTCAGCCAGGTAAGCGCGAGCCAGTGCCAGGGCTTTGACAGCCTGATTGACTGCACTGGCACCGATTGCCTGAACATTGACATACTGCCTCTCGCGAAAAATGCCGGCAATTGCCCCCGCTACGGCTGAGGTCCGGGACGTCGCTGAAACCTTGATGATCTCTACATTGTCGGTATCCATGACAAGCTCCCTGGGGGAAAACGTAGGCCAACCTTGGTCAATGGTTATTCATTTGTGCTATTTCATTGTACAAAATCGGGGATGTAAAATCAAGAACAGGGGATTTCACAGTCCAAGACCCTTCCCAGAGCGGTGTAACATAAGTCACATCAGTAATTTACGGAGTGGGGTAGAATGAAAGTGCTTGTGCCCGGCAGTCGGAAGGCCACCATCGATTTACTCCAGACATAAAAAAGCTTATGGACAATAAACCTCACTTCATTCAGGACCTGGGGATGCTCCTGGAAGCCCTGCCCCCAGACAGCATTCTCAGCCGGACCATTTATCAGGATCAGACCATCAAGACCGTGCTATTTGGCTTCCAATCCGGTCAGGAATTATCCGAGCACACTGCCTCGGTCCCAGCAGTGCTGCATTTTCTCCAGGGAGAGGCTGAGGTAATTCTGGGAAATGAGCATCACCAAGCACAAGCGGGGACCTGGATCCACATTCCGGCCAGTTTGCCCCACAGCATCCACGCTTCCCAAGAGACCTTGATGCTGCTGACCTTGATCCGCAGTGGGGAGGGAGATTCGTGAAGATCCTGGCCTTGATCAGCGGCGAATACGGCAGCCGCCACCTGCGCAACATCGCTGCCCACGGCCCGCAGAATTGGGAAGTGGCTTCCTGGAACGCACCGGCTGTCTTCCCGCCATTCATCGATTATCCGGAAGACTTCCTGCCTGACTCCTTTGCCCCGGCGGACCTGATCCTGTCCTTCGCAGAACATAAAGGTGTCGCTGAACTGCTCCCCACTGTTGCCCGGATGACAGGCGCGCGCGCTGTCCTGGTTGCCGTGGATGACGAAAGTTGGCTTCCCCGGGGCCTGGACCGCCAGCTGCATGCCTGGCTGGCAGACATGGGGATTGCCTGCGCCACCCCAAAGCCACTCTGCTCCCTGACAGAGACCACCTACGGAGTCACTCGCCGGGAGCATGCAGCCTACAACAGTCCTGAGATCGCGGAGTTCGCCCGTCATTTCGGGCGTCCGGAATTGGATCTGGAGATCGATCCCGATCAGGGAAAGATCACAGCCGCCCATGTCAAACGGGATGCAGTCTGCGGCTGTGCCAGGTTTGTTGCTGAGGGGCTGGTTGGCTTATCCGTAAACGAGGCTGAAGAAAAAGCCGGACTGCTGCACCATCACTATCCCTGCCTGGCCAGCATGGTTAAACTGCCCCACTTCGATCACGACACCCTCATGCATGTCTCCGGCCAGGTCCTTAAGAATAACGTGGGCGATCAGGTAAAACCTTATAAGACGGTCCGTAGTTTCAAACCCGGTAAATATTCGGATTGATTACCGGTTTTCTCTCCCAGCCAGCTCCCGCAGTAATTCCTCATCAAGGATCTTGAACTCAGTCCTGTTGATCTGTATAGCACCGCGATCAGCAAACTGGTACAGGTGCCGGCAGACCATTTCTCGGGTCGACCCGATCCTGGCTGCCATCTCATCCAAAGTCATATCCCTTGCCACGAAATCTCCCGCTTTATCCCCGTAAGCCTCCAGCAGCATCCAGGCCAGGCGGCCGGTGGTGGGCTGGAAAGCGAACTCGTTCAGCATTTCGCTGGCAAACTGCATCTTTTCAATCATCAGCCGGGTGAGTTCCCAGGACATACAGCCATTCTGCAGGATGATTGGACGCAGGTCTTCTTGAGACCAAAGGATCAGGCTGGCTGCTTGTTTGGCAACCAGAGCTACCGGCATCGGTGCATCTGCTATGAAGAAGCTGATCCCCCAGAACAGATCTCCCGGAGTGATCTCGGTCACGATCAGACTCCTTCCACCAGGCGATTCTTTGATCGCCTGGACGACTCCTTCCTTTACCAAGAAAATAAAGGGCCAGTTTGCCCCCAGATGAGTTATCCAGTGACCCTTTGGATAGTTCTGGGGGTTGGCAAGCCGCCCTACCAGATTGAGATCGTTCGCGTCTAGACAGCCAAAGACCGGGTTTTCCTTCAGCAACTCGTTCAGCATAACGATACTAGTCCTGTTCCTTCCTAAAGCTTCTCCCTACTTCTGGATTTGCGTTAACGCAAAGACAACCTTCCTTGACTGTATTATATTCGAAACAAACCGACCAACAGAGAGGAGAGTCAGAGATGAAAGAGAACAGAAAGCTAGGTGGGATACTGGGAATCATCGGGGGCTTGATGGGTATCATTGGCCATACAGCGATATTCATGAAGTGGTATGTCATCGGCTTGCACGCCGAATCGGCGGAGCCGGGTTGTGAGATCCTGTTGAAATATATCCATCCCGCTATGTCCGATTTCGGGATGCTGGCCAGCGCCCTCTTCCTGGTCAGCGCTTACGGGTTTTTCACGAAGAAGAACTGGGCGTATCTCCTGTCCGTGATCGGGATCGTCTTGGCCCTCCAAGGAGCGTGGTTCGTCAACGTGCCCTTCATGGCTGCCGGGTTGCCGCCGGTTTACTTCATCCTCTTCTGGCCCTATCTGATCCTTTACTTCTTGATCAGCATGGCTGTCGGCAAGAGGAGCCTGGTCCATACCCTGCTCGGATTGCTGCTCGGGATGGCCTGGGTCTTCTGCTTGATGAATGGTATCGCCAGCTTGAGCAGGATCATCACCATTGGAATGCCCTTCTTCACTTTTGTACAGCGCTTGCACTGGTTCGCAATGTTGGGATGGGGAACCGCTACAGTGGGTATCCTGATCAAACCCAAAGAATGGATGAGAGTTGTTGCCCTGACCGCAGGGACGATTGAGATCGTTGTCGGTTTTCCGCTGGCCGTGGTCACAGCCCAGCAGCTAGGCCGTTTCTCGCTTTTCTCGCTGGCGCCTATCTCCTCCTTGGCCCTGGTCATCCTCTTCGTCATCCCCTCGATCTGGGGAAAAATCGAGGCCTGGGCAGAATGATCCAATCTACCTAAAACTTCGGGCAAGGCTGGCGTACCCCGCTTGACTGAAACACTAGTCCCGGTATTCAAAAGCTGCCTGACCACAGGATCAAACCCCGAGGTGAACAAAAAAAAACCGGAGCCTAGTCGGCTCCGGTTTCTTCTTATTTCATTTCTTAGTGTCCTCTTCCACTCCACAGCGGAGTCCCGAACTCATCCCGGATCGGAAGTACCTCCCCAGAAGTCAAATCGTTGATTTCGGAAACTTCGAATTCACCATTTTCATAAAAGCCTTTCAGAGTGACCTGGTCGCCGATCGAGATCACGAATCCTTCTTCCTGGACGAAGCGCCAAACGCGGCCGCTGATCTCTAGCGAGCTTTCATCATCTGCTTCTACAATCAAGCTGTCCGCGTCAATTGCAGCCACAGATCCAGATATCTCAACCCAGTCATGGTCTTCATTCGCGGCCAAATGCAGGTCATCCGCTTCCTGCCTTTCAGGATCGTTCTTTCCAGATCCCCCCCGACCGTTCTGTCCGGAATTCGCTTCCTCTACTCTGGCTTTGCCCTGCGGTTCCTCCCCGCCAGCTTTCGCTGATGTTCGGTTGACTGCCCCAAAAACCAGCAGTCCCACCACACCGGCAAACACTACCCATAAAGCAATTTTCTTTACCATTTTTTACCTCTTCTCTACTTTTAATATTTTCACTATCAATCTTTCGTCTGCACCTGGACAGCTTCCACCTGAACGGTTTTCCCTGCCCGGAAAATCCCATCCAGGAAAGCCTGCCAGTATTTTCCGAGGACTTTCACCACCCAGCGCCAGTGAATGGCAAAGTGCAGGATGGCTGCAGCAGTGAGGGCTACACCGCTCCAGGTGTGGATCAGGTCCCAGACCGACCGGGAGAAGATCCAGCTTGCTTGAGCGCCGCCCACCAGGACCGGCTCAAAAAGGAAATATAGACCGCTTACGGTACAGATCATTCCGCTGAGTCCGATCAGGATATTGACCGCCAGGTTGAACTGGCTGAATTTGTTCAAGCCTCCTTGGCCAGACAGGCTGCGCAGACCGCTGCGGGTCATCTTGGTGATCCAGCTCCAGTGGAGAGGGATGTGCAGCGCAGCCAAGCTGATGATGATCACGCTCGCCCAGGTATGGATATCGCTCCAGGTGTGGCGTTCAAAGAAGATCACCACCCCGTAAAGGGAATTCCTACCTCCCTGGAAGCCGCCCACTGGCAGGAAAAGGAAGTAGATCCCCGACAGGATCGATGCCAGGGCAGCGATCAACATGGACATATCCAACACGATGTTGTTCCTGGTTTGGACCGAAAACACTCTTGTTTTATCTTTTGTAACCATGGGTTCTCCTAACTGTGTCTTGAAAAGTCCCATCGAAAGGCACAGTTTCCGTTATGTTACCGGCGAGTTGCTAAGATTTCATGAAGGGATCATGAAGCAATTGTTAATCTCAGAGTCAGCAAACAACCTGCCTAAAAAGGCTGGCTGTCCATCTCTTCCACGAAGTTGCCGGCCGGTTCTCCGGGAAGGCCCAATTGTTCTTCTGCGCTGGTTTGGGCAGGTAGTTCTGGCACCGCTCCTGTTCTAGATGGCCCTGGCTTTCAAATTGGGCTCCAGCTGAGGGCTTGAATTTGCCTTTTAATAAAGACTGCCCGCCCAGAGTGTGATATGTTATTTCCAGCAGGAAGTAACCGAGGATTCCCTGCTGAATCCAGGAGGCATCAATATGCAAGCGTTGAAGAAAAGGTTCACCTATCTCTTCACTTCCACGCGGGGGTTGGCACTGGTGGGCATTGCCGCCATCTCCCTGGTCACAGCCATCTGGGGCACGCTCTCAGGGCCTATGGTGGAGTGGGGGATCAGGGATATCACTATCAAAGCCCTGGGTATGAAGCTGATCCAGGCCGAGCGTGAGGGCCGGATCATCATGCTGTACCACACGATCGCCATGACGGTGATAGCGGTGGAGGTCTATTTCATGACCGAGATCCTGCCCATGAAAAGCTACCAGCAGACCACCATCAATGCCACCATCACGGTCGGCTATCTGCTGAGTCTGATCTTTGGGCTGGTCTTCGGCTATTTTGGCCATAATTTCGTTTTCCACGGGATTTTCTTGCTAGGCCAATCGCTGGTGTTCTTTGCCGGCATCCTCCTGGCAGCCGCACTCTGGCCCTGGAGGCAGGAATACCGACTGCCTGAGGACTCTCCCCGGTCTAAAACCAAACAAGGGGTGGATCTGGAGCGGGTAGCCTTTTTTACCATGGCTGTCTGCACTCTGGTTTCCTCCACTTTCGGAGCCATAACTGGGTCCTACTGGGGCAATGGCCATGAGACTTTCCTGGCGGAAGACTTGATCCGCATACCTGATAAAACGATCCTGCAGCGGGCGATCATTGGCCACCTTCACATCATGCTCACCCTGATCGCCGTGGCTATTACCCTTATAGTTGGACGCTGGATGAAGTTCAAGGGCATCTATCATAAGATCGCCATGCCGCTGATGATTTTCGGGACCATAGTAACCACCATTGGCGCCTTATCCGTGACCTGGCTGGAATGGGCGCATACCACCATCTATGTGGGATCGACGTTCATTCTGCTGGCAGCCCTGATGTATGTGATCTACTCCTGGGATAAGTTGATCAAGGATCGGACAGCTGAGCTGGGGCTTGAAAAGCCCACCGCCTTCCAAAAGATCAAGGCTCTGGTTCATGATCCCCTCAAGTTCGGCACAGGATGGCAGATGGTGTTCATGAATTTCACTGTCAGCGGGATCGGTATCTTCATGGCTGTCAAACTGGATGAGATCTTCCGGGTCTGGCCCCATCGCGAGGAACGTATCATCCTTACCGGCCACTGGCACATTCTATCCGGCCTGGTCGCCACCATTATTCTGTTCTACTTCGCAGATATGTCCGGGTTGAAAGGCAAGATCCGCCAGTGGTTCGGTTGGCTGATCTTGATCGGCTCTGATCTGGCATTTGGCGCCGTGACCGTGTTCTCGATGAAGCGCCTCTTCGTCGATCAATCCGCCCAGCAGGGCGTGGTCAATACCACCATGCTGCTGACGGACATCGGTCTAGCCGCGGTACTGGTCGTACTGGCCCTGTTCATGCTGTCGCGGTTGTACGATCTATTCCTCAAGAACGGCCGTTGGGCTCAGGAGCTGGAGCGCGACGACATTGCCAGCCTCAAGGCCAGGATCGAACAGGAGAAGCAATCACTCAAGGACATGGAAGAGAAATTAGAGGAGATCGGATAATGAAACCAACCTGGCTTTTGATCCTGATACTCGCTCTGATCACCAGCGGCTGCGCGCCAGCTTCCCAAGATTTCCAGCTGGCAGATAACCAGATCCTGGAAACCGGGGTGGACCCGGATAGCTGGGCCAGTATTCCTGCCGGCTTTTTCCCCAGCGGTCAGTCCGATCATCAGTTCGACCTGGATTACGAGTACCAGATCATGGTCACCGATGTCACCAATCAGCAATATGCTGATTACCTCACTCAGGCCCTGGCATCTGGTGACATCCAGGTGGGCCAGGTCGAAGTCATCGAAAATGAGAACAGCACGACCCACTACGGTGTCTTTGGGCCCTACCCTGGCGATCCATTTGACGGCTCTAAGCACGAAGACCCCATTCGGGCAGGAAATAAGCTCCATTATCCCCTGGAAGGCAGGGGCGAGAGTATCGCTTTTGATGGGGAGACTTTCAGCACTGCTCCTGGGCTGGCCAATCATCCGCTGACCATGGTAAGCTGGTTCGGCGCCCAGGCTTACTGTGAATACTTTGGGTGGCACCTGCCTTCCGAGTTGGAATGGGAAAAGGCTGCCAGGGGAACGGAGCTGGACAGCAATGGGCACGGTAGGGCATTCCCCTGGGGGTGGGAAATCCAGCGCAACCAGGCAAACTATTACTCCTCTTTTGACCTGTTTGAGAAGATCTACGGGAAACTGGGCAGCACCACGCCGGTTGGATTCTATAATGGTCGATCCTATGACGGCTACCAGACCCTTGATCAGGCCAGTCCCTACGGCCTTTATGATATGGCTGGAAATGTCTGGCAGTGGACTGGGGATGTTTATCCAGATCAGCATTACCGCTACCTGAGAGGAGGGAGTTTTTACTCCTATGAGGTCGACTTACGGGTCTGGAAGAGGAACAGTGCTGGGCCGACCTATTTTGCGCCGGATGTCGGTTTCCGCTGCGCCAGGAGCAAGTGATTTCATGACATTCGTAATTTATTCAAAAATCCCTAAAAAGTGTACAATGAGATAACCACTGTCCCATGTTGAGGGACTCTGATATGTCAAATTCTAGGCTTGTAAACTATAAGAGGAAATTCTTCCCGCTGATCAAATCCCTCCAGACCGGCCTGTTGCTGCTGACCGGGCTGGCTGGCTTCATGAGCGCCCAATGTCCGGTCCTCCATGTTGCCACGCTGTTGGGCTTAGCAGGCAGCCTGTTCCTGTCCATCAGCGGAAGCACTGTCCTTAATATGTGGTTTGACCGCGATATCGACGCTGTCATGCCCCGCACCTGCAACCGCCCTCTCAGCACGGGAGAGACCAAACCGCAGGAAGCCCTGGTTTTCGGAATCATTCTCACCACGCTGGGAACTGGCTGGGCAGTATACCTGGATCCCTTCTACGGTTTGATCGTCTTCGCTGGTTTCTTTTTAGATGTCGTGGTCTATACCATGTGGCTGAAAAGACGCACTCCCTGGTCCATTCTTTGGGGAGGGATCTCTGGCGGGATGCCCGTCCTGGCAGGCCGCGTCTTGGCGACCGGCCAGATTGATTGGGTCGGCATCACCCTTGCGGCCGGGGTCTTGTTCTGGATCCCGACCCACATCCTCACCTTCAGTATCCGCCACCATGAGGATTACCAGGCTGCCGGTGTGCCCACCTTCCCGATTTTCTACGGCTTCCACAAGACCCGGGTGATCATCGCTGCCTCCAGTGTGCTGGCTGCCCTTTCCCTGGGAATAGCCGCTTACGGTGTGGGACTCACCTGGGGTTTCCTGCGGCTGCTGGCTGTTCTCTCGGTGGGTCTGCTGTTCCTTGCAATAAAAAGCCTGGTCGCTCCCTCCGATAAGACCACTTTTGGGTTGTTCAAGTACGCCTCACTGTACATGATGAGCGCCATGCTCTTGATGCTGTTAGCGGGGTTCTGATCAGCAGCCCTGATCTTTTCAAAAGGGTTTGTTTCACTGCCCTCCTTGCACTCGGAGTACAGCTTATACCCCTTTTCTGGGATCCACCCCTCTGAATTCGACGTCCTTGATCCTTGGATTCGCTAACCAACAGATTGCTCAGTCGGGAATCATCTTCTTTCCCATCCCAGGAGATATGAACTATGAGAAAATTTTTCCGCTTGATCGGCATTCTAATGATGGGTATCACCGCCGCGGTGACATTGTTGGGCGGAGTAGGCACCACCTGTGTCGCTCTCAATCCAACGAATTATGAGAGCATGAAGGCGATTGCTTCTCTCCAGTGGCTGTACATCCTCTATGTATTGATTGGCGTTGCCCTGGGAGTATTGGGGATCCGGGCCACGATCTGGCTCGCCAAGGGAAAAGCCGGTGGAGAAAAATCCGCCCTGCTGGTTTTGATCGGCGGGGTAGTGGTCGGCGGTATTCACATGGCTACTTCCCGAGCCTTGCGGGGATCCTCCATGCCTGTTGACGGAGTGGTATATATCACCGTCCTTACCCTGGTGGTCTTCCTGCTTTTTGAGCTGCCGAAGGTCAAAGGTATGGCTTTGTTCGAGAAAGACAGCCCGGACACAGGGGACAAGGCAGGAGGAATTACTGCCATTGTCATCGGGCTTCTGGTGCTGGGCGTACAGTACTGGGCCGGACCGACCCACCTGATGGATGGTGTCAATTATGCCGATGCATTCCATCAGGCGCTGGCAGCCGTGGGAAGCTGCGCCGTCCTGCTGGGATCCTGGCAAATAGCCAGGTCTCATCTGCCAGGAAGAACCGCGCCCTCCTTTCGTCTTCAGCGCTGAATGTGCAGGGCACAAGAACAGCAAGGCCGCTGGAGATTGGATCAGCGGCCTTGTTTTGGTCCATGAAGAGGGGGGTCCTCCTGGGGTCAGCCGCATTCCCAATCGATCAATTTCGCCTCGTCCAGGATCCGGATCCTGCCTCGCTCGACTTCGATCGCGCCGCAGTTCTCAAGCTCTTTCAGGGAGCGGGCGACCACCTCCCGCACCGTTCCAACCCTGGACGCCAGGTCATCCTGGGTGATCCGTTCTGATCCGCTGCCAGCCAGCTGGCCGGGGGGAAGCTCTCGCAGCAGGCGGGCCAAGCGGACAGTCACCGGGTAAAAAGAAAGTTCAGCCACCTTGCCCACCAGCATGCGCAGATTCTGAGAGAGATTGATGATGATCTGCTGGGCTGCTTGGGCATGCTGGGCAATCACTCCTCTCAGCGCTTCCGCTTCGATCAACCACACCCTGGTATCCAGGACAGCCGCTACATTCACTGGATTATCAGCCCTGTCGAAAACCGGCACCTCATTAAAGGTATCCCCCTCGTCCAGCACATTGATGATCATCTCCCGGCCCGCCGGTGAATATTTAAAGATCTTCACCCGTCCGGTATCCAGGATATACAAACCCTGACAGGGTTGGCCCTCCAGGAAGATGATCTCTTCTCCCTCATATGAAAGCAGCCTGGTGTGGTCTGCTAGTTCAGCCAGGATCCGTTCCTCCAGGCCTTGCAAATAGCGGTTCTCCCGCAGAGCCTGGATCCTGGTTTCCTTCGTGGATGATAAGCGGCGCATGGTAATCGATCCTTGAAATCCCATCAACCGGTCAGGGTTGTCTGCTTTGTCCATTGTACATGAAAAGCCGGGGCCTGAAAATTAGTGCGGGCAATGCCCAACCATTTCTCATTACAGCCTGATAAAATAAGCTGTAGATAGTACCGTTTATGGGTATCAAAGGAGATGGAAATGGTAAAACCTTGGTTCAAGTGGATTCTGATAGCAACTTTGCTGCTATTCTTAGCCGCCTGCTCTGGGTCCTCCGCAACCGCGATCCCAGCTGACAATGGGGCAGGTCCGGCTGTCCAACAAGATACTGCCGCTCCTGAGATCGACGCTGCTGGCATTTTCGCGTCTCGCTGTGCCGGCTGTCACGGCGCCGATCGATCCGGCCGGAATGGCCCAGCACTGCTTCCAGAAAGACTCACCAAAGATCCTTCAGCGTACGTCGCCATCATCACCAACGGCTCCGGCCCTATGCCAGCCTGGGGCAGCCGCCTATCTGCCGAAGAGATCAATGCACTGGTTGATTACATACTCAGCGCCCCCTGATAGTTCGCAATCCGGGAACAGGTGACTGCCGGGCTGGTGCTCTTTACCGGCAGACGAACCATATATTAAATAACACAAACCCCGGGCTGTAAGTACCGGGGTTTGTTGTAGGGGGTGATTTACTGCAATGAGAATTTTACATCCCCAAAACGGATCTCATCTCCCGCACGGAGACGAACGGCAGCATTGGGCTGCAGGCGTTGATCGTTGATAAAAGTCCCATTCTTGCTTCGCAGGTCAAGCAGGACCAAAGCGTTGCCTTCCAGCCGGATCAGGCCATGGGTTCGGGAACACTTGGAACTTTCCAGCACGATATCAGATTGCGAGCTGCGCCCGGCGATCATGATCTCCTTGTTGATATCCACAACCGAGCCATCCTCCTGCGTTAGCGTCCAGCCGGATTTCTTCTCGGGGATGTGCTGCCTTTCCTCATCTTCCCTTTCCGGACGGGAATCGGTAAATGCCAATCCAATTCCGCGGACCAGCATTTCCTGAGGACTTTCAGGGAAGATCACCTTTTGTGTGCCAAATCGCTCGCGGATGCCGTTCAACAAACCCGGGATATTTACACCCCCACCCAGCAGGATCACCTTGCCAATCGCTTCCTCGTCGATCTTCATGCTCTCTAAACCATGGCTGAGCACTTCCTGGAAGGATTGGTCCAGCGGCTGGCAAAGCTGGGTAAAATCTCCCAGGCTGATCTCAATGTTCTCACGGTAGACCTGGCCATTGCTCGTCACCAATGTCAGGGAATTCAACCCGGACAGCGGATCCAGCATTTCCACGCCCCTGACAGCCTGTTGGGATAATGCTTCCTTGATCATCTGGCTGTGTAAGCGGAGGACCATGAAGGCTGAGGTATCTTCCGAGAGCGCCTGGCCCGGAATCTCAAGCTGCTTGGAAAGGTACTGGGCCAACAGCGCATCATACAAGCCCCCGCCAAAGGATTCTTCATAACGGCTGACGTGATCCAGCTCACCGGTCCTGAGATTGAATTTTCTGGCATACAGGGTGGTTGTGCTGCCGCCGACATCAATGATCAGGTTGACATCCTCGGGATGGAAGCTGTCCAGCAAATCCTGATCTCGAAGACCGAGAATGACCCCCTCCGACTCAGGCACAAAATGGACCCGGTCGCACAGCTCGGGAGGGAAACACTCCAGGGTGACGTGATAGAAATCCTCAAAGATCTTCCCGTCATGCTCTGCCAGCCAGCGATCCGGATATGCAATGGAAAAATGAACCTGGTCATCGAAAGAGCCTGCGCTGTACTTCTCGATCCTGATCTGGTCGATCAATGAGCGCAGCAGCAGCCGCGTGAAAAAGAGCGCGTCAAAATGGCTGTAGCGGAGCTGATGGGGTTTCGGATCCTTGATGACGTGGGAGCCTATGGATGGCTTGAAGAACTCCCTGATCCTCTTTCTGGCCACTGGATCCTCCAGGTAGCCCAGCGCGGTTTCACCGATTGCCTCCTCGGCGATACCATCAGGCGTCAGCAGCAGGACCGCAGGCAGCCGACGATCCGAGAAATTTGCCAGGGGAGAGGACAGAGGGCTGGTGACATGGCGCGCTTTTTCCCCATCGTAATGGTATTCCATCCGGTACAGCCGCCAGTTCACTGTACCGCAGTCCAGGGCATATAGTGTTATCTTCTCTCCAGCCATCGAGTTCTATTATATACGCCTTTTTCAGGTCTGAGAACGTCCTTTTCGATCCCCGAGTATTCCCCTGGTCCTCCCCGAGCAAAGAACTCCAGGCAGCCAGTCGAATCAACTATAATTAATTCTGTGGAATACCCTCTCTGAAATCCTTACTGAGCTGCTTCGACCACGATGAAAAAAGACCTTGAAAACCATTCACCACTTAGCGTTGTGCTGGATCCCGATCGCCAAGAAAAAGCCAGGCTGTATGCCCGCATTCAGCGCCGTTTTTTGCTCCTGGAGATGGCTCTGGGCACGGCGCTCCTCCTGGCCTGGCTGTTGACAGGCTGGTCAACCATCCTCCGTAACTGGATCATGGAATGGACCGGGAATCCCTGGATAGCCGTAGCCGCGTTCGGGGGGATCTTTGGGGCTGTGTTCACCCTGCTGGACCTGCCGCTTTCCTTTTACACCGGCTATGTCCTGCCCCACCGCTTCGAGCAATCCAACCAGACCTTATCAGGCTGGATCAGCGATCTCCTGAAGGGCCTGCTGCTGTCAACCGTGCTGGGAGGCCTGATCCTGGAAATCATCTATTTGCTGCTGCGCGCTGCCCCGGACAGCTGGTGGTTGTGGGTGGGCGGGTTTCTGCTGCTGTTCAATGTCTTGCTGGCCAATCTGGCACCCGTGCTGCTCTTCCCTATATTCTACAAATTCTCGGCGCTGGATGAAAGTGACCAGGAGCTGGAAGAACGCTTGCTGGCGCTGGCCGATAAAGCCGGTGCGCCGGTGATGGGCGTATACCGTTTTGATATCAGCCGCCGCACCAAGGGAGCCAATGCTGCCCTAACCGGTATTGGAAATACCAGGAGGATCCTGCTGGGCGATACGCTCCTGGACGAGTTCCCTCCTGAAGAGATCGAGACTGTCCTCGCCCATGAGCTGGGACACCACCGCCACCATGATATCCCCCTGGGAATCCTGGTCCAATCCACTATCACGCTGGGGGGGCTGTACCTGACCTCCCTGGTGCTGGCCCAGGGTGCGGCTCTCCTGGGATTGGACGGGGTCGCGGACCTGGCAGCCCTTCCGCTTTTCGGGCTATCTCTGGGTTTTTACGGTCTGCTGACCATGCCCCTCAGCAATGGGTTCAGCCGCTGGAGGGAGGAATTGGCAGACCGGTATGCCCTGGAACTGACCGGGGATGGATTGGCGTATGCCTCTGCGCTCACTCGTTTGAGCAACCAGAATCTAGCAGAGGTCGATCCAGCTCCCTGGGTGGAATTTGTCCTCCATTCTCATCCCGCCCTCCGGAAAAGGATCCAGCGGGCCCAAACTTATGCCCAACGGGACGTCTCTCCTGGAGACCGGGTGAACTCATGAAAATCCATCATTTGAACTGCGGTTCCATCAATCCACCCTTGATAGATGTCCCGGCTATCGTATACTGCCTGCTGGTAGAAACCAGCCTGGGGCCGGTATTGGTTGATACCGGCTTCGGCACCAGGGACTACCGCCAGCCCTCGCGGAAGATGAAGTTCTTCATGTCCTATATGAACGTGCCCCGCCTGATAGAAGAGACCGCAATCTATCAAGTCCGGAAATTGGGATTCCAGCCCGACCAGGTCCGTCATATCATCCAGACCCATATGCATATCGACCACGCCGGCGGTCTGGCAGATTTTCCTTGGGCAGATGTCCACCTCTCTGACCTGGAATTCAACTCCATCCAGCACCCCCGGGGCTTGATGGAGTTTGCCTATGATCGGGCCCAATGGTCCCACCAGCCCAACTGGGTCCTCCATCGCCAACCGGTGCTGGATTGGTACGGTTTTCAAGCCCTGCCAATATTGGAGACTCCTGAAGCGGATTTCCTGTTCATTCCCCTCCCGGGACACACCCGGGGGCATTGCGGTGTCGCCATTGGCAAACCGGGAAACTGGCTGCTTCACTGCGGTGATGCCGTTTCTCCCTTTCATCCCGGGAGTGACCTGCACCACCGCAGTAAGGACGCCTATCTGCTGGAGTTCATACCTGACGGATTGGCCAGCCGCATCCTGGGGGGCCATATCAGCCGCCTGCGAGCGCTGCTGGACTTCCATGGGAATGAGATCCAGGCAATCAGCGCTCATGATATTTTCAGCTACAGGGAATATAATGAGATTCAGATAACAGACTAACCCAAGGAGCAGCTATGTATTTATCGGAAGGCACTACCGCGCCAGACTTCACCCTCCCGGACGAAACGGGTCAGGAGCATAAACTGAGCGATTACCGGGGCGGATATGTGCTCCTGTACTTCTATCCCAAGGATGACACTCCAGGATGCACCACCGAAGCCTGTAATTTCCGTGACGATTACAGTCAATACCGAGACGCCCAGGTAACCATCCTGGGTGTCAGCCCGGACTCCCCCGCCTCCCATCTCAAGTTCAAAGAGAAATACCATCTTCCCTTCACTTTACTGGCGGATGAGGATCACGCGATTTGTGAGCTATATCAGGTCTGGGGGCCAAAGAAAAGCTTTGGAAAGGAATATGATGGTGTGCACCGCACTACCTACCTGATCGATCCCCAGGGAAATATCCAGCATGTCTTCATAAATGTATCCCCCGCGGACCACAGCGCTGAAGTCCTGGCCCTGATCGATTAAACAAAAAGACTTCCGAAGCAAATGCTTCGGAAGTCTCTCTATTCTATCTCAGTACCCTTAGCCTACCGCGATCGGCTCATCCTCTTCATCTGGATGGAATTCCTTGCCGTAGATCTCCGGGTCACCTTTGGTGAGGGTGATCTCGCCTTCCCCTTCATCAGCAGGCTCTTCTGCACCGACCAGGACTATGTCTCCCGAGGCGAATTTGCCTGAGAGCACAGCATCGGAGAGCTGGTTCTCGATCTTCTCCTGGATCACCCGGCGCAGCGGCCTGGCACCCATTTCGGGATTGTAGCCCAGCTTCACCAGCAGATCCACGCCCTCAGGCGTGATCTCCAGCTTGAGGTGTTTTTCAACCAGGCGCTCGCGAACCTTGTTCAATTCCAGGGCAACGATATCGCGGATATTTTCCTTACTGAGCGCATGGAACACCACAACCGAGTCCACCCGGTTGATGAATTCTGGGCGGAAAGTCCCCTTGAGGGATTTCAGCAGTTTCCGGCGCATATCCTCATAATCGCGTTTCCGGGTTGCCTCTTCGTCATTCGCCAGATTGAAACCAATCGAGGCATTTTTCTGAATCAGGTCAGCGCCGATATTGGAGGTCATGATCACCATCGCGTTGCGGAAATCGACTTTCCTACCCCGGGCATCGGTGATATGGCCTTCTTCCATGATCTGCAGCAGCATGTTGTGGGCTTCCTGGTGGGCTTTCTCGATCTCATCAAAGACCACAATCGAGTAGGGCCGCCTGCGGATGGCCTCGGTCAGCTGGCCAGCATCGTCATAGCCGATATATCCAGGAGGCGCACCAACCAGTCGACTGACGCTGTGGCGCTCCATGAACTCGGACATATCCAGGTGAATCAGGGCATCCTCGCTGCCAAACATGAATTTGGCCAGCGCCTTGGTCAATTCTGTCTTTCCTACACCTGTCGGTCCCAGGAAAATAAAGGACCCTACCGGCCGCTTGGGGTCTTTCAGCCCCGCTCGGGAACGGCGGACCGCTTTGGCGATCTTTTCAATAGCCTCTTCCTGGCCGATGATGTGCTTATGGAGCTCATCTTCCATATGCAGCAAGCGGTCAGATTCCTCTTCCGCCAGTTCAGTCACCGGGATACCGGTCCACATGGAAACGATCTCGGCGATATCTGCCACGGTGACCGTGGGGCTGCTGTCCCGGTCCCAAGCTGCTTTCAAATCATCCAGCTGGTCTTCCAGGGAGCTTTCTAGTTCTTCCAGGTCGTCGGATGGAACATGTTCCTCTTCCGCTTGCTTGAGCTCCTGGCGAACGGATCGCAGCTTCTGGACAACGTCTTTGGCGTCCTCCCCGATAGGGTTCTTGTACATCCTCACCCGCGAAGAAGCTTCATCGATCAGGTCGATCGCTTTATCGGGCAGGAAGCGGTCGGAAACGTAGCGGGCTGACAGATCAGTAGCGGCTACCAAAGCTTCGTCAGAGATCTGCAGCTGATGGTGGTCCTCATAAGCAGGGCGGATGCCCTGGAGGATCTCGATCGTTTCTGCCTGGCTGGGCTCATCAACGGTGATGGGTTGGAAACGTCGCTCCAGGGCCGCATCACTTTCGATATGCTTGCGGTACTCATCCAACGTGGTGGCGCCAACTACCTGCAGTTCGCCTCGAGAGAGGGCAGGCTTGAGGATATTGGCAGCGTCCATGGCCGATCCAGCAGATCCGGCGCCAACCAGCATGTGGACCTCGTCTATGAACAGGATGGCATCAGATTGCTTCAGTTCGGAGATCACCCTTTTCAGGCGCTCTTCGAACTGGCCTCGATACATCGTGCCGGCCACAACGGATCCCAGGTCAAGCTGCAGCACCCGCTTCCCAAGCAGGGGAGCAGGCACATCGCCATCTGCGATACGCTGGGTCAGGCCTTCCACGATAGCTGTTTTTCCTACACCGGGCTCACCGATCAAGGCCGGGTTATTCTTCGTGCGCCTGGCTAGGATCTGCACCACCCGCTCGATCTCTGTTTCCCTGCCGATCACTGGATCAAGCTTGCCTTCCTCAGCCAGGTCGGTGAGATTGACTGCCAGCTGATCCACCATTGGGGTTGCGCTCTTCGGTTTCACGCGCCTGGTTTTGCCTGTCTGCCGCCGTTCGCGCTGGAGCTTATTGGACTCCTGGGATTCCTCCATCACGCGCAGCGTGTGGCGCCTGATCTGTTCTCCAGTCAAACCCAACTGGCTCAACACATCATTGGCTACGCCTTTTCCATAGGCAACCAGGCCCAGCAGGATGTGCTCCACACCAATATAATGGTGGCTGAGATTTCGGGCTTCCTCTACTGCTAATTCCAATACACGCTGGGTGCCGCGGGAAAGCGCTAAAGCATCTCCACTATATTCCCCGTAACCAGTAATGTTTTCCGTGATGGTCAGCACACTGTCAATGTCGACACCCAAGTCCCTCAGGACCTGACCGGCAATGCCTCCCTGGTCGAGAAGCAAACCTAACAGCAGGTGTTCGGTCCCGATCTGGGCGTGTTTCATCCGTTCAGCTTCTTTATGAGCTAAACTCAGAACCCGCCTTGCTCGTTGGGTAAACCTTTCCATGCTAGCCAAGAGACTACCTCCAATAATGATCCGGTTGGATCCGGATATCACCAAAATTAAATGTCAAACCCACTCCCCACTTCATTTTGTAAGGACATTCTACCAAAAACACCCCTTAATTATTTGGCTCCTCATTAAATTAATGTAATATTTATAATATTTCCCCTAAAAAACAAAAAAGCGCATCGAAGTGGATGCGCTTTGTTGTGTGAGTTTACTCCTCTTCACTGGGAGGAGATTCTTCCTCTTCATCCTCTTCTTCGGGAGCTGGCTCCTCTTCATCAGAAGGCGCT
>JBGCVQ010000137.1:0-13479 GCA_045888315.1 Anaerolineales bacterium
GTGGTTTTTGTCAGCCACCAGATCAAGCCGAATTGGACCATTTGGCTGCCCAGCAGGGAGATCGCCTGTCCGGTCCAGATGGTGAAAAATGGGCCAGCCCATTTGCGGTTTTGTTCCTGGTCCTCTGCTTTGATTTCCACCATGGTCTCCACTCCTGATACAAGGCTCTTATTATATATCCATCTCAAAAAACGAACCACCGATCCGGGATCGGGTGTCGTTAAAATCATCAGCTGACCGCTCTATCAAGCAGATGGGAACATGGGACTGAAAAGGTCGGTATAATCAAAGAGAACTGATTATTGAGGAGGCTGATCTCCTGGGAGGCAGTTATGGATGTGGGCAGAAACTATCCCGAGGAACTTGTGGTAGATGAGGTCAGGATCAGCAGGTTGGGAAATACGCCGGTCACCGTCCAGGGAGGGGCCTGGTTTCCTGTCGCGCAGTTTCTCGCCTGGTCCCTGTTTTCCCAAGCTTCCAAGCAAAGGAACCCAGGCCGATCCTGGCTGCGAGCGGGCGTGGAAGGTTTTACCCAGATGCTGGTTGCCCTGGGATCGGAATGGGGTCACAATCTGGCCCACCTGGCGGCTTCCCACTGGATCGGCAAACCGATGGACGAATTCCGGATCCAGCTGGGGATGCCCCGCTGTGTCTACCGCCAGATCAATGACACGACTGTCACGCCCCGCCAGCATATCATCCGCGCCTTGGGCGGACCGATCTTCAACCTGTTGGTCTTGCCCTTTGCAGTGGCTGCCAGCATGTCCAACAAGAAGGAAACTATTGCTGGCAGAACTGCCCGGACTGCCCTGCATACCAACCTGTTCCTATCTCTGGTCTCCCTGATGCCCATCCCTGGGATCGACGGCGGTCCGATCTTGAAATGGACCCTGGTTGAGAAGGGACGCACTGTCCAAGAGGCGGATGAAGTCGTCAGGAAGGTCAATGGGCCGCTGGCTCTATTCCTGGGATTGTTCAGCAGCCTGTCCTTTGGGAAGAAGAAGATCCTGCCCGGTTTTTTTTCTGCCATGATGAGCTTGACCTGTTTGAGCATTTTTGCTGGCTGGATCAAGGAAGAGGATATCCAGGTATGATTTGATCCGGATTTGGAGTATTGCCAATGGGCATGATCATCAGAACAGGATCAGGAATATATGTCACCCCAGAACCGGAGGTCGTTTCCAAACAGGCGGATCTGCTGGAGTTGATCGGTCTCTGCGGTGAAGCCGGAACGGACAGGCTGCTTTTTCCCCGAGGCAGCCTGGTGGAGGTTTTTTTCGATCTGAGCTCCGGATTGGCGGGAGAACTTGCACTGAAGCTTTCCACCTACCGGGTCAAAGCAGCCTTTGTGGTCAGTCTGGATGCGATCCCCAGCCAGCGGTTCCGGGAATGGGCTGGTGAGTGCAACCGGGGT
This sequence comes from Anaerolineales bacterium, assembly GCA_045888315.1. Classification (GTDB taxonomy): domain Bacteria; phylum Chloroflexota; class Anaerolineae; order Anaerolineales; family UBA11858; genus B10-G9. The sequence continues at coordinate 1,415 of JBGCVQ010000137.1, forward strand.
AAGGAGATCCGTTTTTGCGATTCTGAGGAAAGTGCGGTAGAATGGCTCCTTGCTTGAAATAGAATATCGGTAGTTCCTGAAATGAATGGTCCTGACAATGACACCCGAAGATATCCCCCTTTCTGGGAGAAATTCATCCCCGTTTTCCTGGCCTTCATCGCCCTGGCCATTCTTGGATTGATCCTGGTCGCCCTGACTGTGATCCTGGGCTGACTCGCTTAGGACGATCCCGCTTCCACATCGCTTGATTAAACCTGCAAGAGGAGTTCGTGATGAGTGTGATCTATGCTGTACTGCCATTCATTTCCAGCCTGGTCAGTTTTGTATTCGCTTTTTTCGTTCTGAAGCGCTATTCCAAGAGGCGCGGCACCCATCTGCTGTTGTGGGGCATTGGGATGATCTTCTACGGTATCGGGGGCTTTTCAGAAGGTTATTATGGGGTGTGGGGTTGGAATCCCGTGATCTTTCGGTTGTGGTACCTGTTTGGAGCCATCCTGGTCGCTGCTTGGCTGGGCCAAGGCACGGTGTACCTGCTGGTCAAGGATAAGTGGGCTAACCTCCTGATGGTGATCCTGGTCCTGGCTTCGATCTACAGCGCTTTCAAAGTCTTTGGTGCTGAGCTGGATCCAAGCCTGATGATCGCCAGCCAGCATACTGGCAGCGAAATGAGCGGCCACGCCATCATTTCCCCCGGCGTTCGGAGCCTAACACCGCTCTTCAACATCTACGGCACCCTGGCGCTGGTCGGCGGGGCAGCCTATTCGGCTTTCATCTTCTGGCGGAAAAAGGTGCTGCTGCACCGCACCATCGGAAATGTCCTGATCGCCGCGGGCGCGCTTCTCCCGGCATTTGGCGGCACCTTCAGCAGAATGGGCATCCCCGGGGCTTTATATATCAGCGAACTGCTGGGAGCAGTGATCCTCTTCCTGGGCTTCTGGAGAGCTGTCACACCGCTGAAAGGGTCTGGGATCGGTGAGCACTAAGCCTAATTCTCCAAACACCGATCGATTAAAAAAAACCGCCCGGCTCTGCGGATGAGCGGGCGGTTTACTTTTTACCTTACTGCTTCAATTGCTTGATGCATCCAGGTGGGCTGGTTCAGATTAGATAGGTTTGACGTCAACGGCCTGAAGGCCTTTCTGTCCCTGCTCTACTGAGAACTCAACCTGCTGTTCTTCGCTTAAGGATTTAAATCCATCCATTTGAATGGCAGTGTGATGTACGAAGACATCATCGCCGCTCTGGCGGGAAATAAAGCCGTAGCCCTTGGCATCGTTGAACCATTTCACGGTTCCAGTTTCTCTTTCGGACACTTTTGTTACTCCTTGTACCTTTTGATAGAATTGAAGCAGTGCAATTAGAACAAAAAAACCACCCAGGTTCCGCAAGTCCGGGCAGTTTTATACGTATTGCCATTACCTACTTCATCTTAACGACCGTAATCATAGCATATTAGATGGATAAAGTCAATCTCCCTGGTCCTTGGTTTTTCTTGCTCTCGAAGAGGTCATATGTCAAGATTTCCCAAGAGTAATTTAGCTGCCCGGCTGCAAAAGATCATCTCATATCGGCGGGAGGCTAGCGGCCTCGACCGGGAGATCGCCAGCCGTCTGCCGCTGGAGAACACCCCTCGGGTCCGGGATATTGGCACCGGGACCGGACTGCAGCTGCGGGCAGTCCATGACTGCAATTCCCGGGCAATACTCTTTGGCCTGGATCTGTCCCCCTTGGCGATCGAGCTGGCCCAGAAAGCGCTGGGAGACCTGTCGGTGGACCTGCGGGTGGGCTCTATTGCCTGCACAGACTACCAGGCGGATTTTTTTGATGTCATAACCTGCAACGCCAGCCTGTCTTACTGGGATGAACCCCGGGTGTGCCTGGATGAGCTCTACCGGATCCTCAAACCGGGCGGCCAGGCCCTGCTCTTTGAACCCCACCGAGACATCGATATCCAGGGCGCGTTTGACAGCATCCGTGAGAACATGGCAGACCGGGGTCCTCTACTGCGCTGGGGAGCTGTGTGAATGAACGCTTTCGCTCTCACTCGCGGAGCACGGGTCGGCTTGTAACTTTACAGATAAGAGGAATTCGAGGCTTTGATACGAATATCCAGATTTGGAGCACATAGTGCTGTGGAAGAGACATCCCTGTTGGATATTCCGATCTTCGTCTGTTTGAAGCTTTGGAAACCGGCCAGAGAGGTTCCTACACAGGAGGAGGAGTGATGGAAGAACCCATTTACACCGAGGAGGTCCGGTCCACCCGGACCAGCGCTCTGTTCGCTGGTTTTGCTGTGATCTTCCTGGTCCTGTTCGCCTGGCGTTATTCAGCTGTGGGCTGGAAGTTCACGCCAGGTTTATTCCTTTTTCTGGCGATATTTTTCCTTTTCTACCTCATCAATTACCGGATCCTGAGGATTCGGATCACCCATCAGGCTCTGCGGCTCCAATTTGGATTGGTGAACTGGACATCCGATCTGGAAAACATCCGCTCCTGCCAGCTGGATGATCCCCCCCTCTGGATCAAGTACGGCGGCGCCGGGGTCCATTTCGCCCAGGTTGGAGGAATCTACAGGGCGTTTTACAATTTCCTGGAACATCCCCGGGTGCTGGTCGTCTTTTGGAAAAAGCAGGGTTTGGTACAGGGGATTTCTTTCACGACCCGCCAGCCGGAGCGGATCCTGGAAGTGCTGGAACAAAGGAGGATCAATCGTGCCGAGTAAATATATTCTCACTCCCTATTTCCTGGACGAACCGCTGGCAGGGTTGGCGGAACTGGAGCGCCCCGGGTGGGCCCTGAACACACCCGCTCTCTCAGGCGCAACCCAGATGGAGCGCCTGGGAGTCATCCATGGTGAATTAGCGGGCCATGTGGAAGAGGTTATCCGTCAAGGGAGCAGACCGGTCTCGATTGCCGGTGATTGCTGCGCTGCTCTGGGTGTCTATGCCGGACTGCATCGTTCAGGAATTGACCCCCAGCTGATCTGGTTCGACGCCCATGGAGATTTCAATACCTGGGAGACTTCTCCCAGCGGCTTCCTGGGAGGAATGCCGCTGGCCATGCTGGCCGGCCTGGGCGAACAGACCATCCTCGAGGTCTTGGAGATCGATCCTCTGCCTCAGGAGCAGATCATTCTCACTGACGCCAGGGATCTCGACCCTGGAGAGCGGGAATTGGTGGAATCTTCCTTGCTGACCCATCTGCAGGATCCCCGTGCCCTGCTGAGCCAAACCCTGCCTGATAGACCGCTGTGGGTCCACTTTGATACAGACGTGGTCGATCCCGCCTATGTTCCTGCCCAGAACTACACTGCCCCTGGTGGGCTTTCCCCGGATGAGCTCGGTCGGGTCTTTCAGCACCTGGCGGACACGGGGAGGATCACCGCCGTGTCGCTTTCCTCCTGGGCGCCGGATCTGCCTGGAGCTGAAGTCTCCCGGGATGCCAGCCTGGCGCTGCTGGAAATCCTCTCCGGCTGAGGTCCATTGAGGGATTGAAAACAGGCTGATGATCGCTCCGGCGTGGGATAGATTGCCGCGCTCCCGCTTCGGCTTCCCTCAGCGTCCGCTCGCAAATACTAAATATTCATATTGAGCGATCCGCTGGCTCGACTCTACAATCCCTATCCAGACCTGACTCCCAGTCTCCCTTTCTCCTGGTCTCCCCCTCACCCACCTCCTCACCTAGGTATATAATAGGAAGGCAGCAAGACAAGGGCAACAGATCTCCAGATCGACCAGGGAGGAAGGCATGAACCCGTTCCGCAAGCATGTGGCGCTGGCAGTCGATGGGGGCGGTATCAAGGGCGTGATCGCCTCTCGGGCCCTGGCCGTGCTGGAAAAGGCTCTCCAGCAGCCCGCCTACGAGGTCTTTGGGCTGCTGGCAGGCACATCCACGGGATCGATCATCACTGCCGGGATCGCCACTGGATTGTTCGGGGAAGAGATCCATCGGCTGTACACCGAATTTGGACCGAAGATCTTCAAACGGACCTTGCGCTCTACTCTCTGGCCCCTGACCCGCTACCGCTATCCGCTGGAGCCTCTCCGCCAGGCCCTCGAGGATCAGCTGGGCTCCAAGACCATGGCCGATTTCTGGGCTGCGGATCATCCCCTTGACCTGGTGATCACCGCCTTTGACCTGGTTGAGAATGACACTCTGTTCATCAAGCCCTTCAAAGAGGCTGGCAGCGAAGAGCCCTGGCCTGTGGTCAAGGCTGTCCTGGCATCCTCTGCCGTGCCCTCCTATTTCCCACCGGTCGATAACCGCTATGTGGACGGTGGGGTGGGTTCCTACCACAATCCCTGCTACGTGGCGGCCTATGAGGCGCGTTACGTGTTGGGCTGGGATCCGGCTGAGACCACCCTGATCAGCCTGGGAACCGGCCGCGACCCCTACAACCTCCAGCCGGAGCAGATCGCGAATTTCTGGCCCTGGCACTGGATCGGTCCGGTTCTGGGCGCTTTCCAGGAGTCGGCGGACGATCAGCAGGTCCACCTTGTGAAGACCTTCTTCCCGGAGCTGGATTTCCGGCGCTTCCAGGTCGACCTCGACCGACCCTACCCCATGGATGCCCCGGAGAACATCCCTGCTCTGACGGAATTTGGCGACCGGCTGGGTGAGATGATCCTGAATGATCAGCTTGATGGAGCCCTGGGAATCCAGCCTAAGCGGGCGCCGGCTTCCAGGCTTTCCAGCTGATCAGCTCCCACCGTATTCAGATAGATCGTTAACGACCCCATGGTAAAATCAAGGCCAATTCACCAAAACCCTTTTCCCTGGTTTCTGTGGAGTGATCTGGGAGTACAGATCATGCCCGCCTGCCGTACACTCTGCCTCCTGGATGAATTCTAATGAACGCGATCGTTAAGCCGGGACACCTCTTTAATTTGATCTGGATCAGCATACTCCTGCTGGCTTTGCTGAGTGGTTCCGTGGTCGATCCGACTGGAGGCCAGGAGCCCATCCGGGCTTTTTCCCGCCCTTATGAGTTCGACTCGCTATCCTGGACCATCTCGGCTCTGGCCAGGAAGCTGGCCCAGTCCAGCCTCGATGTGGAGGATTACCTTTCCACAGAGGAGCAGCGGGATCTGGTCTACCGCTATCTGGATCTCAAGAACCAGGCCTACCAGCTGGAGAGCCAGTTGACCTGGGTGATCTCGGATCCAGACCAGACCGACCGGCAGGAGCGTGAGACCGCTGTCCGCCAGGAGCTGGAGAGGGTGGATTCCGAGAGGGATACCCTGGCGCCTTTCATGGAGCAGGCGATGCAGAGCCAATTGGACAATGCCCTGGCTGATCTGGATATGTCCCTGGGCGGCCAGCTGGTTCCTCCGGTGCTCTTCCGCTCTGAACCTAATTCCTACGCCCTGATCGTTTCCCCCAGGGACGAGATCCGCCAGGAGGCTAATATCATGCTGGTGCGCGGCCTGACCCTGGACCAGATCACAGACCTGGAAAGTTCCATTGAGGATTCCCTGGATCTGTCTGCCCTGGTGGTGGGGATCGGCGGGGTGGGCCTCTATCCTTCGATGATCATTGAATCCGGCAACCTGGACTGGCTGATCCACGTCACTGCCCATGAATGGACCCACAATTTCCTGACCTTGCGGCCGCTGGGATTGGCTTACAGCAGCAGCCCTGACCTGACCACCATCAATGAGACCATCGCTGACCTCTCGGCGGACGCCATCCAGGCCATGACCTTCCAGCTCTATTATCCGGAATATCTCCCACCTGAACCTCCGCCGCCGTCCGAAGAAACCAAAACGGAGCCGGCGGCATCCGAAAGTCAGCCAGAGCCAGAAGAGGCTGGGCCGCCCCCTTTCGATTTCCGAGAGCAGATGCACATCACCCGGCTGGAGGTCGATCGTCTGCTGGCTGAGGGCAGGATCGCGGAGGCTGAAGCCTACATGGACCAGCGCCGGATCTTCTTCTGGGATAACGGCTACCAGATCCGGCGCTTGAACCAGGCTTATTTCGCCTTTCACGGCTCCTATGCCGCTGAGCCGGGAGGGGCAGCCGGCCAGGAAGGGGTTGACTTGGGTGCCGAGCTGCGCGACTTGCGATCCCGGGCGCCGTCTTATCGAGCTTTCATGCGCCAGGTTGCCTGGAAATGGCGCCTGGACCAGTTCCAAGCCCTCTTCAACCAGGTAGAGTGATCAATCTCGGACTTGTTAAGAGCTTTATTAGAAAAACGAAATTGTCATTTGCCGGGTTGAAACTTGGTACAATTTGGGGACATCCTATTTAAGGAGGAAGCGTGAAAATAATCAAATCACTATTAGTGGTAGTCCTGCTGGGCAGCTTGCTGGCTGCCTGCGCTCCTGCCTCTCAACCAGAAGCTACCCTGGCGCCTACTGACACCAGCCAGGTACCCACCGCGGATCTCCAACCCACCCAGGGTGAGCCTACCTGCATACCCAATCCCCCGGCACCCACGCCCAGTGAGGAGGACCTGGCGGTCTTCACTCCCGATCCAGAGCATGACTGGATCCTGGGTCCCGAGGACGCGCCGATCACCATTGTCGAGTATGCCGATTTCCAGTGTCCTTACTGCTCTCTGGCGCACCAAAACCTGAAAGCTCTGCTGGAGAAGTATCCGGATGACGTTCGTTTCGTTTACCGCCACTTCCCGCTGGCCAGCATCCATGACAAGGCCATCTCGGCCACCCGGGCCGCTGAAGCGGCTGGCCTGCAAGGCGCAGATGCCTTCTGGGCGATGCATGACCTGCTGTACGAGACCCAAGCCGAATGGTCCGAGTTCAGCCTGGAAGATTTTGACAGCTTTGTGGTCGAGAAAGCCGGTGAGCTGGGCCTCGATACCGTTCAATTTGAAGCGGATTACAACAGTGACGATATCATAGCCAAGGGAGAAGCTGCCTGGATCGACGGTCAGAACCTGGGTCTGCCGGGCACGCCTTATCTGAAGGTCAACAGCCTTTATGACGCGCAAGCTGATGCCAACACCCTGACCGCTTATGTCGAGCTCATCAAGCTCGAGGATCAGCAGTACACGTCCTGTCCGCCCATGACCCTTGATCCCTCAGTGACCTACCGGGCCACGATCGAGACCGATAAGGGCAGCTTTGTCATAGAACTTTATCCCGATATCGCTCCCCTGGCGGTGAACTCCTTCATCTACCTGGCTGAGAATGGCTGGTTCGACGGGATCACCTTCCACCGCGTCATTCCGGGCTTTGTAGCCCAGACCGGGGATCCCACCGGGACTGGCTACGGAGGGCCAGGCTACCGTTTCAGCAACGAGGTCTCCTCTGACCTGATCTTCGACCGCGCCGGCCTGGTAGCCATGGCCAATGCAGGACCGGAGAGCAACGGCAGCCAGTTCTTCATCACCTACGATGCCGCCCCGGACCTGAACGGAAGCTACACGATCTTCGGCGAGGTCGTTGAGGGCATGGACGTGGTGGAGAACCTGACGCCCCGCAACCCCCAGACAGGAGAAGACCTCCCTGCCGGAGACAAGATCATCTCTATATCCATTGAACGACAGTAACCAGATATCTCCGCCAGAGCCTGTGACCATCCTTCCGGAAGCTCCGAAAGGCCAGGCTCTGGTTCCTGTTAAGACGGACTGGCTCAACCTGGGCCAGTTCATTTTCAGTACCCTGGGGGCGGTATTGCTGCTGGCTGCTTTCCTGGTCAGTACCGGCGTGATGCTGCTGCGGGATAACTTGTCCCTCCCGGGAGCTCCCGCTTCCCCAGATCTCTCCCCTTACTTGTTCGCGGCCGGCCTGGGATTTGCGGGCGCCTTGATGGTCCCCTCGGCTTTGTATTCTGGAAAAAAGCTGTTTGGGAAAAGCTCCCAGGCGGTCCTCCACTGGGATCGGCTGCGCTGGCTGAGCTACCTCTTCCCCATCCCCATCCTGTTGGGATTTGCGATCCAGAACGGCCCGGCCTGGAGCAAAGCCCTGTTCCCGATCGTCCACATCCTGGCCAATGGTTTCGGGCTGCTGTGGCTGCTGGACGCTGCCCGCAGGCATCTGCCTCCGGAAAGCGCCCGGAGGGTGTGGGGATCCCTGGTCAGCGGCCTGGGGCTGACTCCCCTGATCACCTTCACGCTTGAGATCCTCCTGCTGATCGGCATCGGATTGATCTGGGTAGTCCTGCTGCAGACCCAGCCTGATTTCAGGCAAGATCTCCTCAACCTGGCATCACGCCTGCAGCAAACCCCGGTTGATCCCCAGATTCTGCAGCGGGCGGTGGGACGCTTTGCGGCCCGTCCTGGTGTGATGGCTACCCTGTTCGTCTACATGGCCGTGCTGATCCCGATCATCGAAGAACTCTTCAAGCCTCTCGCGGTCTGGCTCCTGCTGGGCCGCAAACTCCAGCCCTGGGAGGGCTTCAGCATTGGCGCCACCGCTGGTGCCGGCTATGCCCTGTTCGAGAATCTCACCGTTGGTTCGGCGGCGGATATCTGGACCCTGGTGATGGTCTCCCGCCTGGGGACGGCCGCGGTGCACATTCTGGCTTCCGGCCTGGTCGGCTGGGGGCTGGCCTCAGCTTTCACAGAGAAGCGCTACGGAAGGCTGATCGGAGCCTACCTGGCTGCCGTGTTCCTGCATGGAACCTGGAACGGTTTGAATGTCCTTTCCACCCTGGGCGAGTTCCCTGCTGTGCGGTCGCTGCTGGGAAGCTTCGGAACCAGCCTGGCTGCTTTTGCGCCGGCGGGATTGGTGCTTTTAGGAGCTGGCTGTTTTGTAGGGCTGCTGAGGGCGAATTCTAGGGTGCGCCGTGCTATAATGGCGCAGGAAAATTTACCAAGCGAGGTTTAATGGATGTAATCAATTTTCTGATCGATTTTATCCTCCATATGGATGTGCACCTGAATGAGATCATCTCCAACTATGGGGCCTGGACCTACGGCATCCTCTTTTTTGTGATCTTCATGGAGACCGGTTTTGTGGTCACACCCTTTCTGCCGGGAGATTCTCTCTTATTCGCTGCCGGGACTTTTGCTGCCCTGGGGTCCCTTAACCCGATCTTCTTATTCGGATTGCTGGGCGTTGCGGCGGTGTTGGGCGATACCATCAACTATTCCATCGGGCATTTCATCGGCGAGCGGGCTTTCAGCGGCACCGTCAAGTTCCTCAAGAAGGAGCACCTTGACCGCACCCAGGAATTCTATGAGAAACACGGCGGCAAGACCATCATCCTGGCCCGCTTCATCCCCATCATCCGCACCTTCGCGCCTTTTGTGGCCGGGGTGGGGAAGATGCGCTACGTCCGATTCATTTCTTATAACATCATCGGAGGGATCGCCTGGGTAGCCTTGTTCCTCTCCCTGGGCTACTTCTTCGGCAACATTCCCTTCGTCAAAAAGAACTTCGAGCTGGTGATCTTTGCCATTATCGCCATCTCCTTCATTCCCCCCATCTACGAATTCTTCAAGGCCCGGAAAGAGGCCAAGCTGGCGGCTGTCGCGGAAGAGTAAGCCGGTTGACTGCAAACACCAAAGACCGCTCAGGATAATCTGGGCGGTCTTTTTTATTCGATAACTCAGTAAACACTATTTGGCAATCGGTCAATCCTCATCCGGTCCCCCGAACGGGATATACAGCGTCCCGATCTTGAGTACCGGCTGGGTGAAAGGAACCGCGTCGCCGAACTCCACGGGCCAGGTGGGGACCGAAAAGCTGCCCAGGTCCCGACCATTGAGGGTAACAGCGCCGCCAGTCACCAGGTAGAGGTGCTCAGTCTCCCCGTGGTAGAAGGGCTGGCCGGTCTCGGTCCGCCCCAGCAGGCAGGCGCCTCCCCTGGCGACCAGACTGTCCAGCAGGAAATTGGAGATGCGGATGACCGGTTTGGACATCCGGAAGCGGCTGGGTGGACCGGCTCCCAATTTCAGCAGCAGGCGGGATTTCCTGGTCTCCTTGACCAGCAGAGTGGCGCTCAGTTGATAATAGGAACCGTCGGATTCACACTGGATCCGGATCTGGTCCGCTCCTGTCCATTTCATTCCGATTGAAGCCCCCAGGATCTCCTGGAACTCGTGGTAAAGGGTGACAACAGCGCTTGACCCTGCAGGGTCCGCAAACAGGATGCGCTTGTCCTCGGGTGTGATCAGCCACAGGTTGGAGAACTTCTCATATGGTGTGGGGGTGCTGTCCCAGCTGGCCAGGTAGAGGTAATGCCCGCTGTCCAGGGGCAGGAAGGAGGACTGGTAGCCGTGGTAGGGCTTAAGGGAAGCGGGGTCCAGCTTGTGGAGAGAATCATGTTCTGGCATAGGAATGACCTCCGTGGGTCAATTAATAGCAAGCAGTTAGCAGTGATCAGTAAACAGATTTTAGATCATTTCTCCTTCCCATCTTTCTACCGAGGCATCCTCGGGTCTTTGACCCTCCGGGAACCCTGGATGGGCATCCCATCCGGAGTGCTGCGGCCCTAGCGCAGGTCCTCCAGGAATTGTAGCAGCAGGTCCCGGAACTCGTCCGCCTGGGAAGAGAAGAAGATATCGGTTCCGTGTACTGCCCCAGGAAACGATACGAAAGTCTTGGGCTCGGGTGCGAGCGCATAAATGGCTTCCATGGTGGCTGGCACGCCGTTCCCATCATCTTCAGTGGTAATAAAAAGCTTGGGAAGCGTGAGCTTGGTCACGTCAGCGCTGCTGGCGACCAGGGCTCCACCGGTGGGGCCGCTTCCGGTAGTCCACAGGCTGGAGATCACTACCAGCCCGGCCAGGTCTTCCTCCCCGGCAGCCTTGAGGCAGGCGGTTCCTCCCATGCTGGCTCCGATGCAGACAATCTTCTGGCAGCCCTGGCTTCGCAGGTAGGCGATGGCTGCCCGGACATCCAGGTCCAGCTGGGACCGGTCATCCCGGAAATTGAAGGTCAGCGCCTCGAATCCCTCCTCGGCGGCGGACCTGGCAAAGGAGATCCAGCTGGTTTGATCGGCACTGTGAGCGCCCATGTGCGCCAGCACGACCCCGATTCCCTTGTCCTTATCACCGCTGAACAGCATCCCGTCCAGTTTTTTACCATCTGCAGCAGTCAAACTGAGCCTGGTCACCTCCAGCTCCTGGGGGGTGGGTGTGGCGATCTCCGGCTTGGCTACGCACCCGCTTAGCAAGGATGCCAGGGCCAACGCCAGTACCAGAGTACCAGCCAGCTCCGCCAGCTTGACGGACCCTCCGCCTTTTCTGCTCTTCGGATCGTGTTGGTTGAGACTATCCAAGGTAACTTCCTTTCATGACAAGTTTTGGGCAATTCACTGATTTTGTCGAGATTGGTCCTCCCTAATTCCCGATTTCCTCTGAAGCGGCGCAGCGGAAACCCAGGTAATCGAACCGGGTCTCCGGAGGAGCCGCTGGACGGATCGCGCCCCGGCAGTAGGTGGGGTGGCCGAACCAGCTCCCGCCCCGGAGGATTTTCTGGTCCCCCTCGGCAGGCCCGATGGGATTGGATGTTTCCCCGGTTGGGTACTCACCGAACCAATCCCCGACCCACTCGGAGACATTGCCGGCTAAGTTGAGGATCCCGCTCCAGCTGGCGCCATCCGTAAAGCTGCCAACTAGTGCGCTGCGGGAAAAGCCGTCATCAAAGCGCTCATCGGCGTGGGGTTGGCTGCAGTTCTGGTCGCAGTAGTTCAGCTTGCTGCCGCTGAACTCGTTCCCCCAGGGGTAGACCAGGCGCTCAGGACCCCGGTAGGCGTACTCCCACTCGGCCTCGCTGGGTAGGCGGCCCCCCGCCCACTCGCAGTAGGCTCTCGCGTCAGACCAGCTGACGCACACCACCGGGTGGTCAGCCAGTGCGGGATCGCTAAATGAGGGCTCTCCTTTCTGGCAAGTCAGCGGCTCAAGGCAGCTTCCAGCTTCCACGCACAATTGGTATTGGGCATTGCTGACTTCAGTCTGATCGATCCAAAACCCATCCAGTGAGGTGCTATGGGCGGGGCCTTCCCTTTCGTAGTACCAGCTGTTGCAGATGCTGTAATGCTCCCGGCAGAGGGCCAGGCCTTCCTCGATCTCCTGTGGTGTGCTGCCCATCCGGAAGCTGCCGGCAGGGATGCGGACCATGACCATTTCGTCCAGAGGCCTTACCAGGGTCTGC
>JBGCVQ010000138.1:0-4090 GCA_045888315.1 Anaerolineales bacterium
CTGATCTATTTCGCCTGGTCGGCCTTCCGGAATTGGCGCCAGGACCTGCCAGCCGCTGAGCGAGAACCCGGATCCACGCCGAAGACCATCGGCCAGGCTGCCCTGATCAATCTCTTCAATCCTGCTCCCTACCTGGGTTGGAGCCTGGTGATGGGACCCACGGTGATCTCTGCCTGGCAGGAAGGTCCCTGGCTGGCAGCCGCCTTGCTCCTGACCTTCTACATCACCATGATCTGCACCTCGCTGGTGATCATCTACTTCATGGGCCAGGCGCTGCTGATTGGCCCGGGAGCCCGAAAAACCCTCAGCCTGCTGTCTGCCCTGCTGCTGGTCGGCCTGGGAATCTTTTTCCTGGTCCAGGCTGGTGGAGGACTGCTGAAAACTGTTCTATAATTCAGGCATGGAAGAAGGAGGGTTCTATGGGTCGGTCCGTTTTCAAACTGGTCTATTTCATCGAATTAGTGATCATCAGCATCATCCGCAGCCTGTCAACGACCAAATACCGCCAGCTTGAGACCGGAGAAGACCGCACCACCCGTCTGGACCTGTCCTTCCTGTTCCTTTCCGGTCTGGGCATGATCCTGCCCATCTTTTACATCTTCACGGATTGGCTGGATTTTGCCAACTACACCCTGCCCAACTGGGTCGGCTGGCTGGGCGCTGCCCTCTTCGCCGGGGCAGGTGTTCTGCTCTGGATCACTCACCAGGCGCTGGGCCCCAGCTGGACCCCCACCCTGGGGCTGCGGAAAGACCACCAGCTGGTCACCAGAGGGGTCTTCAAGTACGTCCGCCATCCCATGTACGCCGCCCACTTGATGTGGGCCATCTCCCAGCCCATGCTGCTCCACAACTGGATCGCCGGGTTCTCTTTCCTGGTGGTCGCCCTGCCGCAGTACCTGCTGCGGGTCGGGGCTGAAGAGGAAATGCTGCTGGATTCCTTCGGAGAGGAGTACGCTGATTATATGGAGCAGACCGGGCGGATATTTCCCCGCAAATTCACAGGAGAATGAGGAGTGAAATATGGCCTTTATCGACCTCTCAAAGACCGCATCCCGGGAGATCGTGCCCGGCTACCGGGCCCGCTTTGTGCATGCCGAGAATATGACTCTGGCTTACTGGGATGTCGAGCCCGGAGCTGAGCTTCCCGAACACGCCCACCCCCAGGATCAGATCGCCAATGTCCTGGAAGGGGAATTCGAGCTCACCGTGGATGGCAAGTCCCGGGTGCTGGTTCCCGGCCAGGTCGCCTTGATTCCCGGTAATGTGCCCCACAGCGGACGGGCGCTGACCGCCTGCCGCTTACTGGACGCCTTCCAGCCCGCTAGAGATGATTACCGCTGATAGTCAGACAGGAAGTGAGTCATGAAACCCAGACTGATAGGCACCGGATTTGGTTGGATCGAGATCGAGGGAGAGCGGATCACGCATGACATCCTCATCTGCCTCGATGGGGAAGTTCGCAAGCGCAAGAAGAAGCTCTCCAAGGAGCTCTACGGCACTTCCCATATCATCTCTGAAGCCGAAGCGGACTATATCTACCAGGAAGGGGCTGAAGGACTGCTGGTAGGCGGAGGCCAGTTCGGCCGGGTGGGCCTCTCTCCCGAAGCGGACGCCTTCTTCAAAGAAAAGAACTGCCCGGTGACCATCCAGCCCACACCTAAAGCCCTCCAGACCTGGAACGAAGGCCAGGGAAAGTTGATCGGCCTGTTCCACATCACTTGCTGAGACCCGCAATTCCCTCTTGACAAAATGTATAGTTTTCTATATATTATGTATAGTATTATATACTTTTTAGCGGGAGGGGCTGGTGGAACTTGGCAATAACCTCAAAAAGCTGCGCTTCGAACACGATAATATCTCCCAGCAGGCGCTGGCCAACGCGGTCGGTGTCACCCGCCTGACCATCCACTCCATCGAGAATGGCAAATTCAATCCCTCCACATTACTGGCGTTGAAAATCGCCCGCTTCTTTGACCTCAATCTCGAACAGGTCTTCTTCATCGCGGGTGAATAACCAGCCTTATCCAGGAGCACCCTATGTCGCGTTTCTTGAAAACCCTCCACCTGACCGCTCTCAGCTTTGGATTCCTGGCTGCCGTGGCTGTCATCTTCAATCTGGTGGTCTTCTCTATCCTCTATCCTCAGGTGACTCAACTGCTGGCGGAAAAGCCCAACTGGGAGACATATGGAGTGGTGGCGGCGATCAACATTATGGTCATCGCCTTCTTCCAGCTATTTTGCGTGATCGCCCTGCTGTCTCACCTCATCAAACACAAGAAGACCTCGACTCTAGTTACTGCCGCAATCGCCAGTGGGGTAATATCCGGCATCATGATCCTGGGCGATATCAGCCTGCTCTCCGACATTGGCAATGAATATCAAGCCGGCTTTCAGACCCGGGGAGAGTGGCTGATCCTGTTTGCCAGCTATGCCCTGCACCTTGCCAGCCTGGTCCTGGGCCTCCTGGCGCTGATCCGCAACCTCAACCAGGTCCCCAGAGATCAAGAACAAGTCCTGAAAGATGAGGTCCTGTTCCTGTCCCTGATCTCAACGGGGATCATCTCTGGCTGGCTGGGTTTGGTGGGTGTAACGGGCGCTTTGGCTGCTGATATTCCTCTGTGGATGATGCAGCGAATCGCACCCATGCTGTCCATCATCATCCTCTCTCCTTTCCTGGTATTATTGGTGATCTGGCTTCTGAGGGGAATCCTCAGCAGCGTCAAGCCCAGCCTGGATGAGAAGCAGCTCCAGGATCTTTCCACGTCCAGCCTCTGGACGCTGATTATCACCCTTCCGGTGATGATCGTCTTTTTTGGTTTTCAGCTCTCTTCTCTGTCTCGAGAATCCTGGGAAGCGCTCTGGCTCCCGCTGCTTCTATTCCTGTCCATTACCTCCTTTTCATCATTCACCATGCGCTACTTCAGGGAATACCGCTCCGGCTGAGATTTCTATCCTCAACTAGGTATAATAGTGGAAACGACAGAATCGTTTCCACTATTTTTATCCGTTGAGGAGCATATATGAGATCCCAGGCAAGCACTGTAAAAGACTACCTGGCGGAACTGCCCCCCGATCGAAGGGAAGCCATTGCAGCAGTCCGCCAAACCATTCTTGCCAACCTGCCTTCCGGATATGAGGAGGTCATGAACTGGGGCATGATCACCTACCAGGTTCCCCTGGAAATCCACCCCGATACCTATAATAAGAAGCCCTTGATGTATGCTGCCCTGGCCAACCAGAAAAATCACATGGCAGTCTACCTGACCGGTATTTATATGGACGAAGGACTTCAACAGGAGTTCGAAGTCAAATACCGCGCCACCGGGAAGCGCTACGACGTGGGCAAATCCTGCGTGCGCTTCCGGAAACTGGAGGACCTGCCCCTGGAGCTGATCGCCGAAAGCATCGGTGCTCTGGATATGGAAGATTTCATTCAGGCCACGGGTGAGGTCTCACCCCGAAAAGCGAAAAAAAGCTGAAGAACACCAGGAGGAAGACAACGATGATCTCCATCCAAGAACTGCTGGACGCCTACGAACATAATCTGGATGTCTTGAAAAGGCAGACGATTGGCCTGTCCCAGGAGGACAGTTTGCTGCAGCTGCCCTTTCGGGCCAACTGCCTAAATTGGGTGGTGGGCCACATTCTCACCAACCGGATCAATGTCCTTAAAATGCTGGGAATAGAGCAGGTCCTGCCGGACGTCGACCTGTCTCTGTATTACAAGGAGAGTGAACCCATCCTCGGTCCAGGACCGGGCGTGCTGGTGCTCAGCGAACTGCTGGGCCACCTGGAGACCACTCAGAAGCAATTGGAAGCTGCCCTGTCCAGGGAGACCCCGGAATCACTGCAGCGCCAAGCCAGCTACAGCGGCCGGCCGGAGCGCACCCTGGCAGCCTGGCTGCTGTTCCTGTTCTATCACGACTGCTACCACTTGGGACAGACCGAACTGCTCCGCCAGGCCGCTGGAACTGACGACAAGGTCGTTTGACCCAACTCGACCATCAGACAGTGCCTTCCATCCTGCTGTTCACGCTATTTCAGGAATTGGATACTCAGCGGGTAATGCGTGGGCTGATCGTTCAGGACC
>JBGCVQ010000139.1:0-11467 GCA_045888315.1 Anaerolineales bacterium
TGAGATGATCAGGGTATATTGGGCCGCGGATTTCAACGACCCGGATAATTTCCTGCGGACTCTGTTCCAGACTGGTTCAGAGTCTAACTTCGGGAATTTCTCCAACCCGGAATTTGATGAGCTGGTCCAGCAAGCGGCAGAGATCGCGGATCCTATCCAGCGGCAGCTTCTCTACTTGGAGGCAGAAAAAATCCTTTGTGAGCAGGATGCAGGCGCTATTCCTATCTATCATGCAACAATCGATGTTCGCTAAATAGGTGTTACTGAACTTGTAGCGTTTTCATCAAGACTGTCTATACTTTCAGGCTCCTTTATACCCACATTATTCCTGTCTGTGATAAGATTGACGGGCTTGGATAATTGTGGGTTTGTTTTTTATATGCCACGTCTCTACTCAAACTGCCTGCATGGTAGGGGCATTTAGTTACTGGTGTGAGGAACATTTCGGGAGATCGATATTCTATGGATAAGTTGAAATTCCTATTGGACCCTATGCGCTTGCCTTTCCTGATCCTGACGCCAGCATGCGTTCTGCTGGGGTTGGGAACAGCTTTGTGGACAGTGGGTTCCGTGAACTGGTTTCACTTCATCCTGGCATTGATCGGCGCCCTGGCGTCCCATATCAGCGTGAACGCTTTCAATGAATATTTCGATTACCAGAGTGGGCTGGATGAGCTTACCGAACGCACACCTTTCAGCGGAGGAAGCGGACGGCTGCAGCAGTCCCCGGAGATGGCCCGCCCCACCCTGATCATGGCCTGGGCTTTTGTGGCCTTGATCGGCGGTATCGGGATCTACTTTGCCGTGGTTGTCAGCCCAGCCATTTTACCGCTGGGTTTGCTGGGTTTGCTGATCATCTATTTTTACACCACCTGGATCACCCGCTTTCCCCTGCTGTGCCTGATCGCTCCCGGTCTGGGCTTTGGCACATTGATGGTCATGGGCACTGATTTCGCGCTGACGGGCTCTTACAGCTGGACCTCTTTTGCTGCGTCCTTGATCCCCTTCTTCCTGGTCAGCAATCTCCTGCTGCTGAACCAATTCCCTGATGTCGAGGCGGACCGCAGCATAGGCCGGATGCATTATCCGATCCAGATCGGCAGGACCAATAGCAGCCGGATTTATCTGGCGTTCCTGGTCATGCCTTTTGTGGTCATTCTCCTGGGGGTGGCGTCTGGGCTCTTCCCGCTCACAGGTTTGGTAGGCTTGCTGGGATTGGTCCTGGTTGTACCCATTTTTAAAGGAGTCCTCGCTCATGCAGAGGATATGGAGAACCTCGTCCCTGTCCTGGGCCAGAATGTCTTGGTGAACCTTGCTACGCCAGTCCTGCTGGCCGTGGGACTTTATATAGCGCCTCTGTTATAGGGGGACACAGATGAAATGATCAAAAGCCTGCCAGATCGATGGCAGGCTTTTTGTTTCCAGGGGTTTCAGGCTACAATAAAAGCAGATTGGCAAATCGGTTTAAAATCCAGCTTGGGAGGGATAGCGATGACCCCGGAAATCGTATACAGGTTGCTGATGTTCCTGGCTTTTATCGCGCTGTTTGCGATCCGGGTCCATTACCAGCGTAAAGTCTTGCATGAGGAGAGGCGTATCCAAGTCCGGGAGAATGTGCTCAGTCTGGTTTCCGGCGCTGTAGCGGCTTTGACCAGCCTGATCTTTGGTGCTGAGTATATCTTTTTCCGGGGAGCTTTTCCCTTCACTTATCCCTTGGTCTACCCGGACTGGCTGCGCTGGCTGGGCGCAGGATTCCTGGCCGGAGGAATCTGGCTCCTGGCTGCGGCTCACCACTACCTTGGGAAAAGCTTCCATTCCTTTGTGGTCTCAAAGCAAGGCCACCAGCTGGTCACTTCCGGCCCGTATCGCTGGGTCCGCCATCCGATCTACAGCGCTTATTTGCTGAGCTACCTGGGGGGTGGTCTGCTGGCTTCCAACCTGGTGCTGACCTTTGCCCCATTGTTCTTCTTCAGCTTGATGATCCTTGACCGCATACCCAGGGAAGAAGAACTCATGCGCCAGGAATTTGGCGAGCAATACCAGGAGCTGGAAAACCGTACCGGCCGGCTGCTGCCTAAACTGCCTCTCGCCCGTCCCTCAATGAAGGAGGACGCATGAATCACGAACCTGCAATCTACCACTGGACAGCCCGAGATAAATGGCTTTACGCCCTGTCCCTGGTGCCTTTCCTGGTGGTTTTCTTGGGGGCGGCTGTTTTGCTAGCGAGTTATTCGGTCTGGCTGACGGTGATCCTGGTCTCCCTGTACCTGCTGACCTGTGTCTTTCAAGCGGGATGCTGCATAGGCTGCCCGTACCGGGGAAGATACTGCCCAGCCCTGTTCGGGATCTATCTCGGCAACCTGCTATCAGGAGTCCTTTACCCGGATCGTGAATTTGATGAGGGATTTTTCAACAGGAATGCCTCTGCTGGCGAGGTGATGGTGCTGGTCACCGCGCTGTTCCCGGTCTACTGGGTAGGCAAGACCGCCTGGTGGCTGGTGCCCGTATACTCATTGCTGATCTTTGCCCACTTAGCGGTCTTTATGCCGACCCAGTGTGAGAAGTGTTCATTTAACGAGACCTGCCCGGGTGGGATTGCCTGGAGGGCTTGCGCGGTGTGGCTCAAGGCGAGAGGGGAATAGATTTGAGACCCTGGTCGATTCGGATTCGTATCGGGCTCTGGATCTGGCAGGAATCTGTGAGTACCTAAATATGTTATGATTGTGAAGCCCTGCTGGTTAGCATGGCCAGCGATCGGGCAAGGATTGATCATGATCCATTTTCGAGACCAGGACAGCAAGCGCCAGGGCCTTACAGATTATTTTCGGAAGCATCCCCATCAGCGGGGAATCATCGTCTGCCCTGAGCGCAAGTTCATTTACATGAAAAGCGCGAAAACCGCTGGTTCAAGCATCCTGCGCGGTTTGTTGGAAAAGCAGATACAAGGCATCATCCATCAGAAAGACCATCCCCGGGAGTTTGCTGCCTGGCTGGACCAGATCGATGATCGGGAACTGGAGACCTATTTCGTTTTCTCGGTGGTAAGAAATCCCTGGGACCGGGCTGTATCCATCTCACGCTATTTTGATCTGCCCTTGAAGGAATTTTTAAAGAATCACCAGAAGCTGACCCGCCAAGAACCGATCCGGTCCCATGCGCTTCCCCAGTCGATCTATACCCACAACGATCAAGATTTATTTGTGGATATGATCTGCAGGGTTGAATCGCTGCAGTCGGATATGAACCTGGTATTTGACCAGATCGGCTTGCCCAGGCAAGTTCTTCCCTTCTTGAATGTCTCCAACCGCCGCCATTACTCGGAATATTACAGCGATTCGGAGATCAACTTGGTGGCAGACATCTACGCTGATGACATCCGCAATTACGGATATTTGTTCCAGCGAAGGGAAAAAGAGGCATCTGAATCCGAGTAATAGATCCCTGTAGCGGTAGAACTCTCGGTTGGGTTTGCCCTGGAGATCTGCGGGCCTCTTTTTAATAACGATTGCGGAAAGGTTATTTTCGAATTTTTTTTCATAGGAGATTCCGATCATGAAGGCGAAAACCACAAAGATCATCCGCTGGACCGCCCGCATCCTGGCCGCCCTTATGGCAGCCTTGATCCTGATCATCTTTCTTGGAGAAGCCCTCGCCGATGGGCTGGGTCCGCTATCTGTCCTGACCCTGAGGGAGCGGCTGATGATGGCGGCTTTTTCCATCGCTTTCTTGGGCCTGATCCTCGGTTGGATCCGGGAAGCCCTGGGAGGCTGGCTGGTGGTGGGAGGTATGGCGGCTTTTTACCTGCTTGATTTTCTTTCTTCAGGCTCCTTTCCGCAGGGAGGGACCTTCCTGCTCATCATCCTTCCCGGATTTCTGTATCTTTTTTCCGCATACGGTATTCTGAATCGGAAGACCCCCTCCTAGCCCAAAGATCCCTGGCACCCAGGAGAGGTATGATCACCATCAGAGATTACAAGGAAAGTGATGCCCGCGCGGTTGGTCTGCTGATCAAGGACACCTACAGTGAGTTCAACCTTGATTTCCTGCCTGCGGAGGACCTTCCTGCCTTCCTAGGGCCTTTTGCGTTTGCCGGTCAAGAGGATCCGGGACGATTGGCGGATATCCACGCGGTGATCTTGTCTGAAATGGTTTTGGTGGCGGATGTGGACGGACAGATCGCTGGAGTGCTGCGGGGCCGGCTGAATCGGTTGGGTTCTCTATTTGTAGCCAAGCAATACCACCACCGGGGAATTGGCACTGCCCTGGTGAAGCACTTCGAGGCGGCTGTCCGGAAGCAAGGCGGCCAGGTGATCCGGGTCGCTGCTACCCAGTACGCGGTGCCATTCTACCTGGAAATGGGTTATAAGAAGTCAACCGGGGTGCGTCGGGGATGGAGTTTTCAAGGGCACGGTATCCCCATCCAGCCTATGAAAAAGGTTCTTTGAGATGGTTTTGCAACGCCAACCACTGCAAATGGGAGTTGAGTGTGGCCCCATGCGGATCTAGAGATCCAGGCAAAGGAGCATGATGAACAGACAGAACTCAGTGATCGAGGTTAAGGATTTCACAAAGACCTACAAGGATTTCGTAGCCGTGGATACGATCAGCTTTGAGGTCTGGGAAGGGGAGATCTTTGGTCTCCTGGGCCCCAACGGGGCAGGCAAGACCAGTACGCTGGAATGCCTGGAAGGGCTCCGGACTCCCTCAGGGGGCAGTCTGCGGGTGGCTGGTTTGGTGCCCTCCTCCGAGTTCCCAAAACTCAAGAATGTCATCGGCGTCCAACTTCAGTCCTCCGCTCTGCCTGAGAACATCACCCCCCAGGAAGCGGTCAGGCTTTTCAGCGCCTATCACGGAGTGGAGCCGCGGTACGAATTATTGGATCGGTTGGGCTTGGCAGAGAAAAGATCATCCCAATTCTTTGAGCTTTCCACGGGGCAGCAGCGCCGCTTGTCCCTGGCCTTGGCGGTGATGCACCAGCCCCAGGTACTTTTCCTGGATGAGCCAACTGCAGGTTTGGATGTGGCGACCCGGTCAGTGCTGCACCAGATGATGAAAGAGCTCCAGGCGGAAGGAACGACCATCATTCTGGCCACCCATGATATGGCAGAAGCAGAGGAATTATCTGACCGGGTGGCTATCCTCCTCAAGGGAAGGGTAGAGAAAATCGGGACCCCGCTGGAGATCACAGCTGCTGGGGCAGGTTTGACAAAGATCTCTGTCCGGACCGAGTCCAGCTCGCTGCCCCTCACCGTAGAGGCCTTCCCGGCTGTAGCCCATGTGGTGGCCCGGGAGGAGTACCAGGTTTATTTCAGCACGGATATCGGATCGACAGTCAGCGCTTTGATCAACCACATCGAGGCATCCGGGGACACGCTGGTAGACCTCAGGGTCGAGCGGCCTTCCCTGGAGGACCGCTTCTTGGAAATCACTGGTACAGGAGAGCAAGCATGAAAGCGTTTTTCGCCCACTTTTCCTTCGAATTTCTCACAGGGATCCGCAACCGCAACCTGCTCCTTTTAACCTACTTGCTGCCCTTGGGCTTCTACCTGATGATGGGATTTGTGATGGTGGAGATCAACCCCCTGTTCCTGGATAATATGGTGCCCGCCATGGTGATTTTTGGGATCCTGTCGGCGGCACTGTTGGGGATCCCGGATCCTTTGGTGAACGCCCGGGAACAGGGGATCTTCCGAAGCTACAAGATCAATGGCGTGCCGTCCATCTCTGTGCTGTTGATACCGGCAATTACCACGATCATCCACCTCATGGTGGTCACGGCCATCATCACCGCAACCGCGGAGCCGCTCTTCAAGGCACCCCTGCCGGAGAATTGGGGAGGGTATTTGCTGGCATTCCTGGCTGCCGCGGTAGCTATGACGGGATTGAGCGTCTTGATCGGCGTCATCTCTAAGACCTCCCGGATGACAGTCCTCTGGTCCCAGCTGGTCTATCTGCCATCCATGCTTTTAGGCGGGTTGATGATCCCTTACAGCTTGCTTCCCGACTCCGTCCAGCGGATCTCCCGCCTCCTGCCTGCCACCCAGGCGATAAACGCCTTCCAGGGCTTGGCCATGGGGCGAAGCCCGGATTTTTCTCCCTGGGCGTCGCTGGCCACCCTGTTTGGGGGAGGTTTCCTGGCGCTGGGGCTAGCAGTCCTGCTGTTCAGCTGGGACTCACGCAACAGCACCCGCAAAGCCCATCCCCTGCTGGGCTTGATCGCCTTGGTGCCTTATCTGCTTCAAGCCCTGCTGGATAGTTGAAAATCATCTTTGTCGCGGCTGAATAAAGCCCGGAGACTCATAGCTGCCGGGCTTTTTTGATTTTCGGCAGCTCCAAAATGTGGAGAAACAGGAATTCCGGCGGCCCCCTCTTTTTTGGAGCTGCTTGCAGTGGTGCCAGATTCATCCCGAAGTTAAGAAGTTAATAATATACATTTACGCAAAACATCACATTGGCTTCACCCCACTTCCTGACCTGCGCCGCTAAAATGAAAAAAGTCAATA
This sequence comes from Anaerolineales bacterium, assembly GCA_045888315.1. GTDB lineage: Bacteria > Chloroflexota > Anaerolineae > Anaerolineales > UBA11858 > B10-G9. Next base: position 6,504 of record JBGCVQ010000139.1, read on the forward strand.
TAATACTATATAATGTGAAATAGTTCTCAATCTCTCTTTAACCGTCTCTCTTTCTTATCGGTGGGCTGTGGATGGGCTGTCAATGAGATTCTGTTCATTTAGAATGGGTTCAAGGTCCCGCAAAGGTGTTCATCTATGAAAGAGAAAATCCAAAGTATTCTTACGAAGTATGGCGCGGATCAGGGCAGGTTGATGGACATCCTGCTTGAGATCCAGGACCAGTTCAACTATATCCCGGACCAGGCTGTAGAGACCCTGGCCGAAGGGCTGGATTTATCCAGTGTGGAGGTTGAGCAAACCCTCAGTTTCTATCATTTCTTCACCCGCCAACCTGCCGGAAAATATGCGGTCTACCTGAATGACAGCGCGGTGGCCAACATCCATGGTCGGGCAGAGGTCAAGGAAGCTTTTGAGAAGGAGCTTGGCATTCCCTTCAATAGTGTCACGGAAGACGGCTTGATCGGCCTCTGGGACACCGCTGACATCGGGATGAACGACCAGGAACCTGCCGCGATCATCAACGGGGCTGTATTCACCGAGCTGACCCCTGCCAAGGTCAAGAATCTGGTCGCGGGGTTCAAGAAGGGTGCTGAGATCCAGGATCTGGTGGAACAGATCGGGGATGAGGTCAGCGGTCCGGCCGAGTTGCGCACCATGGTCAAGGACAATCTCCGCCTGGAAGGAGCTGTGCTGTTTTCTGATTACCAGATCGGGCAGGCGCTCAAGGATGCGGTATCCCGCAGTCCGGAGGAGGTCGTTGAGGAGGTCAAAGCGTCCAATTTGCGCGGCCGCGGTGGAGCGGGGTTCCCGGCTGGCTTGAAATGGGAGTTCTGCCGCAAATCCGGCGGCGATGAGGTCTATCTGGTCTGCAACGCGGACGAGGGTGAACCAGGGACTTTCAAGGAGAGGGTAATCCTCACCAAGCTCCCTAAACTGCTTTTTGAGGGGATGGCTATCGCCGGCTACGCGATCGATGCCAGCCTGGGCATCCTTTACTTGCGCTACGAATACCGCTATATGAAAGCGTACCTGGAAAAGGTCCTCCAGGAAATGCGCGACCAAGGTTTGCTGGGAAAGGACATCGCTGGTTCCGGATTTGATTATGATATCAGGATCCAGCTGGGCGCAGGCGCATATGTCTGCGGCGAGGAGTCCGGTTTGATCGAATCCCTGGAAGGCAAACGCGGTGAGCCCAGGAACCGCCCGCCGTTCCCGGTCGAGAAAGGCTACCTGGACAAACCCACTGTGGTTAACAACGTGGAAACCCTCTGCAGCGTGGTCAAGATCATGCTCAATGGGGCGGACTGGTTCAAATCCCTGGGCACCAACGAATCAGCCGGTACAAAGCTCTTGAGCATATCCGGGGACTGTGAGAAACCTGGCGTTTACGAAGTGGAATGGGGAACGAGCGTCCGCGATCTATTGAAGATAGCAGGCGCTGCCTCCGTCCAGGCAGTGCAGGTTGGCGGCCCGTCCGGGACCTGTATCGATCCCTCCCAGTTCAGCCGCAGTGTGGCTTTTGAGGACCTGGCTACAGGGGGGTCGTTCATCATCATCGGCAAGGAGCGGGACCTCCTGCGTGATTTTGTGGTCAATTTCATGGATTTCTTCATTGAGGAATCCTGCGGTTCCTGCGGACCCTGCCGCAATATGAACGTCATTTTACGAAATAAACTGCTTAAGATCCTGGAGGGTGGTGGAACCCGGATCGACCTGGATGAGCTGTATACCTGGTCGCTGCTTGGCAAGGCAGTCAACCGCTGTGGACTGGGCCAGACTGCTGCAAATCCGATCATCACGACTATCGACAATTTCAAGGGTCTCTATAAAGACTTGATCAAGACCGACGCAGAGTACCTCTCCACGTTCGACATGGAGCAAGCTGTCGCTGAGTCTTGTGATGTGGTAGGTCGCGAGCCCAAGATCCACGCCCATTAATCCATCAAGGGATAAAGAAGAGTCGCTATGAATACCTCTGGAAAATTGAAATTCGAAATTGACGGAAAGGAATGTTTCGCTGAACCCGGCCAGTCGCTGATCGATGCCGCCAAGGCAAATGGCGTTTTCATCCCCTCTTTGTGCCATCTGGAAGGGATCAAGCCCGCTGGATCTTGCAGGATCTGCAATGTCAAGGTCAACGGGCGGAACATGACAGCCTGCACCACCCCGGTTGCTGACGGCATGGTGGTTGAGAATAACACGACTGAGCTGAACGAGATGAGAAAGACCATCATCGAGGTCCTGTTTGTATCCGGCAACCATTTTTGCCCGTCCTGCGAGAAGAGCGGCAATTGCGAACTGCAGGCTCTGGCTTACCGCTACCAGATGATGGTGCCGAGATTCCAGTACGAGTTCCCGATCAGGGGAGTGGATGCCAGCGCTGATCATATCTTTCACGATCGCAATCGCTGCATTCTCTGCAAGCGCTGCATCCGGACCATCACCAAGGATGGGAAGCATGTGTTTGCTTTCAACGGCCGGGGAGGGGAGCATCTTCATGTGGTGATGGATGACGAGTTAGCCTCCCAGCTGTCGGAGGCAGAAGCCCAGGAAGCCATGGAAATCTGCCCGGTAGGCGCGATTCTCAAGAAGGAACAGGGTTATGTTGTGCCGATCGGTGAGCGGAAGTACGATAAGGTACCCATTGGCAGCGATATTGAAAACAAATAACTTAAACTAGGACAGAACACCATGAGTAAACCAGTTATAGCTACAACTTCACTTGCAGGATGCTTTGGCTGCCATATGTCCTTCCTGGATATTGACGAAAGAATCCTAGAATTGATCAATCTGGTCGAATTCAATAAATCGCCCATCGATGATATCAAGACCTTCACAAAACCCTGTGATATTGGATTGATCGAAGGCGGTGCTTGCAACAGCGAGAATATCGAGGTCTTGAAATCCTTCCGGGAAAACTGCAAGATCCTTGTGTCCCTCGGTGAGTGTGCCATCATGGGCGGCCTGCCCGCGCTCAGGAATGGTATTCCTGTCAAGGAATGCCTCCAGGAAGCGTACTTGAACGGGCCCACAGTGGGATTGAACACCGAGAATATCATGCCCTGTGACGATGAGCTGCCGATGATCCTGGATAGGGTCTATCCCTGCCATGAGATCGTCAAGATCGATTATTATCTTCCTGGCTGTCCTCCCAGGGCCGACCTGATCTGGAATGCGCTGGTTGCTTTGGTCACTGGCGATGAGATGAGCTTGCCTTACGAAGTAGTTAAATTTGACTGATAAAGGAAACCGATATGTCACAAAAAATAACGATTGAACCGGTAACCAGAGTAGAAGGTCATGGCAAGGTGACCATTCACCTTGATGATAAGAATCAAGTAGCACAATCCAGGCTGCATATTGTTGAATTCAGGGGCTTCGAGCGCTTTGTGCAGGGGAGGCCTTATTGGGAGGCGCCTGTGCTGGTTCAAAGGCTGTGCGGCATCTGTCCTGTCAGCCACCACCTAGCTGCCGCCAAAGCCCTGGACGTCATTGTCGGGGCCGGCACCGGGGACGGACTGACACCCACTGGTGAGAAGATGAGGCGGTTAATGCATTACGGGCAGATGTTCCAGTCCCATGCCCTGCATTTCTTCCACCTGGTCTCGCCCGATCTGCTGTTCGGTATTGACGCGGATCCTGCCATTCGGAATGTGATCGGTGTGGCCCTGGAGTATAAGGACCTGGCTGTGCAAGGCGTGATGATGCGCAAGTACGGCCAGGAGGTCATTCGGGCCACCGCGGGCAAGAAGATCCACGGCACAGGGGCGATCCCGGGTGGGATCAATAAGCATCTCAGCCCGGAGGACAAGGAATTCTTCTTGAACGGACCCGATCCCATGAATATCGACAAGATGCTGGAATGGTCAGTCGGCGTCCTGGAGTTCTTCAAGGACTACTACCAGAAGAACAAGAGCTTCATAGACGGTTTCACGACTTTCCCATCCAATCACCTCAGCCTGGTCAGGAAAGATGGCGCCCTGGACTTGTATCACGGCGTGCTGCGGGCAGTGGATTCAGAAGGGAAGAGGATCATCGATGATGTGGACTACCAGCAGTATAACGACTACATCGAGGAAGAGGTCCGCTCCTGGAGCTACATGAAATTCCCTTATATCAAATCTTTGGGCAAGGATAAGGGCTGGTACCGGGTGGGACCCCTGGCGCGCTTGAACACCTGCGAGTTCATCCCCACGCCGCTGGCCCAGGCTGAATTCGAGGAATACAAGGCTATCACCAAAGGTAAACCCAACAATAACTGCCTGCATTACCACTATGCCAGGCTGATCGAACTGCTCCATTCAGCCGAGATGATGAAAGAGCTGCTCAACGATCCGGACCTGATGGAAGGTGAACTGGTCGTCAAAGGCAAGAAGTCCAGCCGCGGCGTGGGCCTGCTGGAAGCTCCCCGGGGAACCCTTTTCCATCACTACGAGATCAATGACGATGATCAGATCGTGCTGGCGAACTTGATCGTGTCCACCACCAATAACAATGAGCCCATGAATCAAGCGGTCAACTATGTGGCCCATTCCTGGATGGATGGCAAAGCCGAGATCACAGAACCGATGATGAATGCCGTTGAAGTGGCTATCCGGGCTTATGATCCCTGCTTAAGCTGTGCGACCCATGCCTTGGGCCAGATGCCGCTGGAGATCTCCCTCTATGATGCAGAGGATCGCCTGATCGACAGGAAGAGGACCTGAGTCTTTGATGCAGGTGCTGGTGTACGGTTATGGGAATCCCGGCCGGCAGGATGATGGGTTGGGGATCGCCCTGGTGGATAAATTGGAAGAGTGGGCAAGCCAACAGGGACTGGATGGGGTCCAGTTTGAGAACAACTATCAACTGAATATCGAGGATGCGGAAGCGATTTCCGGCAAGGACTTGGTAATTTTCGCGGATGCATCGGAAGAGGAGATCGTCGATTTCTGCTTCAGCGAGGTGGATGGCCGGGGCAAACT
>JBGCVQ010000140.1:0-4627 GCA_045888315.1 Anaerolineales bacterium
CGAAAAGAACGCCCGCAATAATATTGGCAGTTATTTGGAATCAGAAGGCTATGAAGTCCTGCTGGCCGCCGATCTGGAAACTGCCCGGAAACATGTAGCCGCTCAAGAGGCGGATATCGTTCTGCTGGACGTAGAGCTGCCAGATGGATACGGACCGGACCTGCTGGCAGAAACAGCCCAGCTCCCCTTCCGCCCACCGATCATCATGATCACCGCCCACGGGAAGATCGACATGGCTGTGGAAGCCATGCGCAACGGGGCCCATGACTTCATCCAGAAGCCCGTCAAGTTCGACCGACTGGAACAAAGCATCAAGCGCGCCCAAGACATCGTTGAAATGCGCGAGGAACTCAATCACTTCCGCAGGTCCCAGCGGGAAGTCCTGGACTCGATCGTCATCAATTCCGAGGTGATGAAAGGTGTATTCATGGAAGCCCAGCGGGCGGCGAAACGCTCGACCTCGATCCTGATCTCCGGGGAAACCGGGACAGGCAAGGAAGTCCTGGCCCGGGCCATTCACCGCATGGGTCCCAGGGATGACAAGCCCTTCATCGACATCAACTGTGCCGCGGTCCAGAACACCATGCTGGAATCAGAACTGTTCGGCTACGAAGCCGGAGCGTTCACTGGGGCGGAGAAGCGCAAACGGGGTTTAATGGAAGTAGCCGATGAAGGCATCCTCTTCTTAGACGAGATCTCATCGATGTCGTCCGATATGCAGGCGAAGATCCTCCGGGCACTGGAAGAAAGGTCCTTCCGTCGGGTAGGCAGCACAACATCGATCAAGGTAGATGTCCAGATCCTGGCTGCCTCAAACAAGAATCTGCCAGAGCTGATCGAAAAGGGCGACTTCAGGGAAGACCTCTATTATCGCCTGAAAGTCATCAACATCGAGATCCCACCCCTGCGGGAGCATCCGGAGGATATTCCCGGCCTGGCAGGCCATTTCATCAAGATCAACAACCCGAAAATGGGCTTGAATATCGAGTCCATGACCCCTGCTGCGCTGGAATTAATGAAGAAATACAGCTGGCCTGGTAATATACGCGAGTTACGAAACGTCATAGAAAGGGCAATGATCTTCTGCGATGAAGCAACCATTGACGTCAACCATTTACCTGCAGAAGTCAAGGAAAGCTGACGCCGTTATGAAATTCGCCGCCAAGACGACCTTTTCGCTGCTGATCGCTATGGCTCTGCTGGCACTGCCGACGCAGGCCTTCGCGGACGGCATAGAAGAGAATTCCAAACCGCTCTGCCCACCTGACCTGTTCTACGATCCCACCCAGGACTGCATACCTTACGGTCCCACAGCGTACCTGATGGAAATGGCGGAGAAGGGTATCACCTTTCCCGAAACACCATTACCCGTTCAAGAGCCAGACCCGCAGTTGATCGAGCTCAATTATAAGTATGCCTATGTGACATCCAATCGAGCCCCGATCTATCTCACGCTCAGCGATGCGGTCAAGCATAACAAGGAAAGGATTGTCCGCTGGATCACACCTGGCTTCAATTATGTCTCCATCTCGAAAACCGAATACAGTAATGGGAAGTATTATCACTACACAGATGTGGGCTGGATGTCCTCCGATGACTTGATGATCACCGATGTGCCTACTTTCCAGGGAGAGGAATTCACCGAGACGCCCAGCCACGCATTCGGATGGGTGCTGTCCCAGTTCTCCCCGGGCGGGAAAGCTGAAACGAAGCGCACGCCGGGTTACGAGAATGACGATTACACGGGCCGCTTCCTGGAACACCAGCAGCTGGTCCAGATCTATGAAGTACAGAAGGTAGGCAATTGGAACTGGTATCTGGTTGGCCCAGATGAATGGTTGATCCAAACCGCGGTAGCTAAAGTGGTTCCCCGCTCCGGCCCGCCGGAGGGCATGAGCTGGAGCCGCTGGATCGAGGTCAATCTCTACGAACAAACCCTGGCAGTATACGATAATAACCAGCTGGTCTTTGCCACCTTGATCGCCAGTGGGTCTGCTCCCTTCTACACCTACCCTGGTATCTTCCAAATCTTTGAGAAGGACGAGGAAACCAGGATGCGCTGGCTGACAGACCCTAAGATCGCCTACAATCTTGAGAGCGTTCCCTGGACGATGTATTTCGACGAGGATCGTGCTTTACATGGAGCTTACTGGAGAGCCAGCCTGGGCTACCCCCAATCCCACGGCTGCGTCAACCTATCTGTAGGCGATGCTCACTGGCTGTATGAGTGGGCGGATATCGGAGACCGGGTATACGTTTATGACCCTTCGGGCAAAACACCCGCTTCTGAATCAGCCAGGTGATGATCAATCTGAAAATAAAAAAGCGAGGCTGATGCCTCGCTTTTTTGATGTATAGGAAGATAATTCTTCAAGGATAAATATAGATGGGGGAATTTCAAGGTACGCTATCGATTATGTTGCTGTATACACCAGCCAGATCCTTGCCATAAACAGTCAGGATGATAATCAAGGCTATCGCTATCAGCAACAGGATCAGGGAATATTCAACCAATCCCTGACCGGTTTCTTCGACCATCTCAAACCTCCTTTTCAGCAACATGTAAGCCAAAACCCTTGAGATACGTCCCTTCCGGGAAACTCAAACTGGCAGAATGGTCCGCACTTTGTCCCATATGTAGCTGTATTCTAGCATTAACTCCCGCGTCCAAGGCCGCTCCTGACAAAATTTTTAAGAAGAAATCCCTGCTGATCCCGCCTGAGCAAGAAAATGTCGCCAGCAGGCCTCCCGGCCTCAATAACTTGAATCCCAGGAGGTTGATATCTTTATATCCCCGCGCTGCTCGTTGGGCCAGGGAGGCCGTAGGAGCGAACTTGGGTGGATCCAGGATGACAACATCAAAGGATCTCCCCCTATCGCGCATCTCTCTCAAGACACTGAACACGTCCCCTTGGTGATATTCGATCTCCCGATCTGAAAAATCGTTCCCCGCCAGATGTTTTTCCGCCAGTGACAGAGCATCTGGAGATTCATCCACCAGGGTGACCGATCGGGCCCCATTTCCAAGGGCTTCCAGCGAAAATCCGCCGCTGTAGCAAAAACAATCCAGAACGCTCCTCCCTCCGCACAGCTTACCGATCAACTGCCGATTCAGTCGCTGATCAAGGTAATAGCCGGTCTTGTGTCCTTTCCTTATATCGATCCAATACCGGCGATCTCCGTCCTGGATCTCGAGTGTTCCATCGGGAACCGCGCCGAATAGTGTGCCGCATCTTTGATCCAATCCCTCCAAGCTGCGGACTTCAACATCAGATCTCTCGTAAATGCCTTTGGCCCCAGTCAGGTCAGCAAGCACCTGGACGATGTCCTCTTTCCAGGCTTCTGTTCCAGCGCTGAGCAGCTGCACGGCCAGGTAATCGCCATACTGGTCTACGATCAAACCCGGGATCAGATCGGACTCTGCATGCACCAAGCGCCGCAGAGGATAGTGATACCCGATCTCTTCCCGGTAGGCCAGCGAACGTTCGATGCGGGACCTGAAAAAATCCGGTGTGATTTGCTCGCTCTCCTCCCAGCTCCAGATCCTTGTCCTGATCTGTGATTGGGGGCTGTAAGCTCCTCTGGCAAGGAATTTCCCTTTGTGGTCCGCTACCAGGATGGTCTCCCCAGATTGGGGATTTCCATCCAGATCCTTGACAGCACCGGAGAATATCCAGGGATGGCGCTGGAGGACAGGTTTTTCCCTGCCTGGTTTTAAGATCAATCTGGGTTCTTTGATACCGGTATCCCCCTTTAGTCTTTGCCCGCTGAATCGAGCAATTCCTGGAGTTCATCTTCCGATAAAACTTTCACATTCAGCTCCTGGGCTTTGGCCAGCTTCGAGCCTGGATCTTCACCTGCGATCACATAATCCGTTTTCGAGCTCACGGACCCAGTCACCTTCGCTCCCAGCTCCTGGAGAGTCTCCTTCAGCTCGTTCCTGGTGTAGCCCTCCAGCTTTCCAGTAAGCACGAATACCGTCCCCGCTAGGGGCTGATCTCCAGGTAGCTGGCGTGCTTGCGCTTCTGGCCAGACACCAGAGTTCCGCAGGGAGGCCAGAACGCGTTTGTTCACTTCCCGATCGAACCAATCCAGGATCGCCTGGGCGATATTGGGTCCGATCCCCGGGATATCCTCCAGGTCATCCAGGGAAGCGTCTGCCAGGGCATCAAGACTCTGGAATTCTGCCGCTAATATCCCGGCGACAACCTCGCCCACCCAGGCGCCCGAGGAGGGCGCGCCATGACGCTCGACCACGTCCGCAGGACCTACGAGGACTTCGGAGACGACGATCCTTTCTTCGCCGTCCTCTCGAGCCGTGACAAGGCGGGCGGACGCTGGGACCCCGAGGAGTTCTTCGCGACCGGAGTCCGCGAGATCAACCACGTGTTCGCCTATCTCGACAGCCTTGGAATCGCCCACAGCACCGTCGAACACGAGCCCGTGTTCACCGCCGGCCGGGCGACACCGCCCGACGAGCTGACGCCGGAGATCGTGCCGATCGAGCGCGGCGGGCGAATCACGTACCACGGCCCGGGCCAGCTCGTCGTCTACCCGATCGTCCCGCTGCCCCGCCGCGACGTGCGCGCCTGGCTGCGCCGGCTCGAGGCGTTCGGAGTCGCGGTGT
>JBGCVQ010000141.1:0-2289 GCA_045888315.1 Anaerolineales bacterium
TTGCGGCAGTTGGCGTGTATCTTCTCGACCGGATGGTTGTCATCCTGGTAGGGGTCTATTTTTTACTGGACCAGGAAGATCTTGATCTGGAGAGCGGTGTTGAGGATACCGCGCCAGGTGAGCTGATCAAATTAAGTGATGGGGTGGTCCACTACCGCCTGGTTGGAGCTGAGGACGCTCCCCTGGTCGTTCTCGTGCACGGATTTTCCGTTCCTTTATATGTCTGGGAACCCACTGCGTTAGCACTGGAGGACGCTGGCTACCGGGTCCTCAGTTACGATCTCTATGGCAGGGGCTATTCTGCCCGCCCCCCGACTGAATATAATCTGGATCTGTTTGTTAGCCAGCTGGATGAGCTGACTTCCGAACTGGATCTGCAGGGACCCATGGTCATAGCAGGATTATCGATGGGAGGTCCGATCGCTGCCAGCTACGCATCGCAGCATGCTGACCAGGTCGCTGGCGTGATCTTGATCGCCCCGGAAGTCAGCCAGACATCGCCTCAGGATGTTTTTCCCCTGAATTTGCCGTGGGTAGGGGATTACCTGATGAGAGCGGTGATGGAACCGCTGGTCCTGCCCAAATTGCAGGCCAGCGACTTTGTTCACCCTGAAAATTACCCGGATTGGGAGTCCAGGTACCGGGTGCAGCTGCACTACCGGGGAACTGGCCGGGCATTATTATCGACGATCCGGAATCTGATTTCATTGAACCCTGCTGCTGAATACCGCCGCTTGGGAGAGCTGGATCTGCCTGTCCTGCTGGTGTGGGGGAAGGAAGACGCCACGATCGGTGCGGATCAGATCTCTTACCTCCAGGAGATGCTCCCTAATATCCAAACCTTTGTCGTCGGCGATGCTGGTCATCTTCCTCAGTATGAAGGTGCGGATCAGGTAAACCCGAGGCTGATCCAGTTCCTGGAGGAGGTTTTCCCTGGATCGAGGGGCCGCTGATATTTTTCTTGCCTGATACACCAGCTCGGATTGAGAAGCCCTTTCTGTGCAGGATGATTGGTAGCACTGTTCCCATAGCTTAATATTTCCTTCATGATCCATCAATAATTTCTTCATTCTCCTTGGGTATCCTCCTCATCAGTACCTTATCAGTACCTAACTGAGGAGTATCCCATGAATAGAATTTTGATCAGTGCCTTGTTGGTGGCTTTGCTGATGGCGTCCTGTGCAGCTGCCCCAGCAGTAGTAGAGAACGAGAACCAAATTGACAGCGCCGCAGTGGCGGAGGAAAGCAGCAGTGACCCCGCAGTCGGCCCGGAGGGAGAATATCACGCCGAAAATCTGGCGGACCTCATGGATACCGAGCTGAGCGATGCTGAACTTGCTGGCATCAGCTACATGCGCGAAGAGGAAAAGCTGGCCAGGGATGTCTACCTCCAGCTGGCTGATGCCTGGGGTTTGCAGATCTTCTCCAATATCGCTCGCAGCGAAGAGACCCATATGGATGCTGTCTTGAGTCTGATCGAGCTGGCTGGCGTGGAAGATCCCGCCCAGGGCCTGGCAGCGGGTGAATTCCACAACCCCGACCTGCAGGAGCTGTATGACGACCTGGCATCCTCCGGGAAGGAAAGCCTGGAAGCGGCTCTGCTGGTAGGCGCGGCGATCGAAGAGATCGATATCCTTGACCTGCAGGAATACCTGCAGGAAACGGACAACGCCGCTGTGAAAGAGGTTTACCAGAACCTGCTCAATGGATCGATCAACCATCTGCAGTCCTTTGTCAGCAACTACGAGCGCCAGAGCGGGGAGGATTACCAGCCCCAATTCCTCTCGGAAGATGCCTTCCAGGAGCTCCTGGCAAACGCCGCTGTGCGCGGGGGCGGTGGCGGGGGCAAGGGCATGGGCGATCAGCCCCGGGGTGGAGGACAGCCCCGCTGACCTTGTGATAGATAGTGTGCAAATAGTGCAGCTTCAAAGAAGCTGCACTATCTTTTTATATCTGTCATTGCAAGGGAGCCCAGCGACCGAAGCAACCTCCTGAGCAGTATCCTTTTCTCCCACTCCCACACGCCTTGTCTCATTGTCTGCCCCTCACCTCAGAGTCCGCCATCCTTGACATCAACCCCTCCCTACACTACAATGTCCGGGTACTGAAAATGGGCCTGTAGCGCAGTTGGGAGCGCGCATCAATCGCACTGATGAGGTCGCGGGTTCGAATCCCGCCAGGTCCACTCCGGTTGACTTTGCCTGCAGAAGCGGGTAAAATAAGCCCTTATCAACCTGGGCCCATAGCGCAGTTGGGAGCGCGTCTCAATGGCATTGAGAAGGTCGTGGG
>JBGCVQ010000142.1:0-21641 GCA_045888315.1 Anaerolineales bacterium
AGGGGGGAGTCGAAATGGCGATCCCAGTCAGAATCCGCCTCTTCGACTGCGGCCTTCAGTCTCCGCTCAGAGAGCTGAACTTTTATGTTTCGTCGACGCAGGTCGACAATTGACCGCGGCCAACAGAGAGGACTTCAGTCCGTCTCCCTAAAAAATAAGGGCGAGCCATCGGCTCGCCCCTACATACGTTCTAAATAATTCGATCGATTTACGACTTACGATTTACGGTTTTCCTTTCCCCTGATCGTAAACTTCAAGATTAGAGATCGTCCCCACCCTTCTCCAGCTCCTGCTGATAGTGATCCAGCACCCGGCGCTTGGCTTGGTCGAGCAGCAGGGTGTAGGTCTCGTAGTTCTCGTCCGGGATGGCCCCCTTGCGGTCCAATTCCTGTAAGAAGTGCAGCAGATCCTGCAGCAGCTGATATAAACCTGTCATGTTCTGTCCTTGTGAGTCCATAGGATTTCCCGGTAGGGGCGTGAATGCTCTTATTATAAGGAATTTTTGGACTTGTGAAATTGTAATTATGTAATCTCAGTTTGAATTGCTCACGATCAGAGCGGCTTGCCGCCCAGACTGACCGGGGATCCCTGCGGGACCGACCGGTGCTGCGCGGACCGGTGTGGCCCGCGGCCACGACCGGGGACCGAGGACTGGAGGTCTCCGCAATGATAGGATCATCTGGAATTTCACAGAACTGACCACTGCTCACTGCTTACTACTTACTACTTACACCTTACTTCCCCAGCCCCCAGATTCATCTGGGGGTTAGGTAAGGTCCGCCATACCCAAACGAAAAGGGCGAGCCTCAGGCTCGCCCTTACGATTTACCATTTACGACTTACGCACCCTACGCCTTCTCATAGGGCTTGGCCACGAAGGCCGGCGGGTTGGCCCGGCCCATGGCGCCGATCAGGGTGACGATGCTCAGGATATAGGGCAGCGCCAGCAGGAACTGGGGCGGGATAGGCACGTTGGCCGCCTGGGCCGTGGCCTGCAGGGCATCCGCGAAGCCGAAGATCACGCAGGCCAGCAGGGCGCCCCAGGGGTTCCAGCGGCCGAAGATCATGGCCGCCAGCCCGATGAAGCCTCGGCCGGCCGTCATCATCCGCGTGTATTGGGCCAGGTAGGAGATCGACAGGAAGGCTCCGCCCAGCGAGGCCAGCACCCCGCTGATCATCACCGCCACGTAGCGCATGGTGTAGACGTTGACGCCCACGCTGTCCGCCGCGCTGGGGTTCTCGCCCACCGAGCGCAGCCGCAGTCCGAAGGGGGTCTTGAACAGCACGTACCAGCTGACCGGCACCATCAGCAGGGCAATGTAGGCCAGCGGGCTGTGCTCTCCCAGGATGGGTCCGATCACCGGCAGGTCCGCCAGGACCGGGATCCGCCATTTGTCGAGCCGGGTGACGATGGGGGAGATCCCCTGGGAGCCGAACAGCTTCAGCAGCAGGTAGCTGGGCAGGCCGATACCCAGGATGTTGATCCCCGTGCCCACGATGGCCTGGTCCGCTTTCAAAGTGATGCACATGAAGGCGTGGATCAGGCTGGTCAGCAGGCCGGCGCCGATGGCGCACAGGACCCCGATCCAGGCGTTTTCAGTGTAATAGGATCCGACCACCGCCGCGAAGGCGCTGATCAGCATCATGCCTTCCAGGCCAATGTTCAGCACCCCGGAGCGTTCCGAGAAGATCCCGGCCAGGGCGGGATAGAGCACCGGGGTCAGGGACCGGATGGTGGCGGAAAACAGAGCGAGGCTTAGTAGCTGGGACCAATTTGCCATGAGTGGCTTCCTTTTTGAAAAATTGAGAGATGAGTCTGAATTCTCATCAATCACCTTCTTGTTCTGGCTGCAGTTCGAGCTCCTCTTTCGAGCCGAATCTTCCCAGGAAGCGCTTCAAGATCGGCTCCAGGGTCTTGTTGGTGGCAGAGAAGAAGATCACTAAGGCGATCAGGATCGATACCACGTTCTTGCTGATCCCGGCGATGGCCTGCATGGTGATCGAGCCGCTCCTTAGCACGCCGAATAGGAAAGCAGCCGCCACCACGCCAATGGGGTTGAGCAGGCCTAACAGGGCCACCGCGATCCCGTCCCACCCGTACCCGGGTGAGAACGACGCGTAAAATTTGTAGTGGACCCCCAGCACCTCCACCGCGCCAGCCAGACCTCCCAGGGCGCCGCTGAGCGCCATCGCCAGCACCGTCATCTTCTTGGGGCTGATCCCGGCATACTCGGCCGCGGCTGCGTTGAATCCCACCGCCCGCATCTTGTAGCCGATCCGGGTCTTGTAGATGAAGAACCAGACCACGATCGCGAAGAAGATCGCGATCAGGATCCCCGAACTTACCCGGGTGCCCTCCCACAACCGCACCAAACGGGCGGAATCCAGCACATCGGGAGAGACCGGCAGTTCGTTGTCGGCTTTCATCGGTCCGCCGACGGCGATCATGTAATCAGCGATCGCGAAGGCGATGTAGTTCATTAACAGGGTGGTGATCACCTCGTGAATGTTGTGATAGGCTTTCAGGTAGCCTGAGATCGACCCCCACAGTCCGGCCACGACCGCTCCTCCCAGGATCGCCAGCGGGAGGTGGATCACCCGCGGCAGGTCCCAGGCATAGCCGATGTAGGCCGCTGCCATGCCTCCGAACACCAGCTGCCCTTCCACGCCCATGTTGAACAGTCCGCAGCGGAAACCGAGGGCTACGGCCAGCCCGCTGAAGATCAGCGGGGTGGTGGAAAGCAGCGCCTCGCCGATGTAGCGCTTGGAGCCGAAGGCGCCCTTGAACAGCGCGCCGTAAGCCTCAGCGACGTTTTCCCGGAAAGCCCACAGGAACAGCGCTCCGCCGATGAAAGCCAGCAGGATCCCCATGATGAACTGGATCGGACCGACCAGCCCCAGTAAGGAATTCCCTTTTTTCCCCGCAGCCTCTTTGTTATTCGCCATAGTTGGCACTCCCTATTCTTCCGCTTTGACGTTTGGGGGCGTCTAAATGGTTGATTTTTTGCTTATCCGCCTGCCATTAACAAGCCCAGCTTCTCAGGCGTGGCCTCGCTGGCTGGCATGGAACCCACGATTTCCCCTTCGTAGATGACCAGGATCCGATCACTCAGATCAAGGATCTCTGTCAGTTCCATCGAGATCAGCAGGACAGCTTTATCCTGGGCTCGCAGTTCGATCAATTCCTTGTGGACGAATTCGGTAGCGGCGATGTCCAATCCCCGCGTGGGCTGGGCTGCGATCATCAGGGTGGGATTGCGCTCGAATTCGCGGCCCACGATCATCTTCTGCTGGTTGCCGCCAGACAGCGTGCGCGCT
The DNA here is from genome assembly GCA_045888315.1 of Anaerolineales bacterium. Classification (GTDB taxonomy): domain Bacteria; phylum Chloroflexota; class Anaerolineae; order Anaerolineales; family UBA11858; genus B10-G9. Next base: position 3,319 of record JBGCVQ010000142.1, read on the forward strand.
GTGACCTGGGGGCTGGGTGTGCGGACGTCGAACATCTTGATGGTCTTCTCTGAAAATCGTTCCGCTTCCCCATAGTTGATCATCGGACCCTGGATAAAAGGCGGGGAATCCTCGTAGCCCAGCAGGAAATTATCGACCAGGGAAAAGTCCATCACCAGGCCGCGTCGCTGCCGGTCCTGGGGAATATGGCCCAGGCCGGCGTAGATCCGCTCCCGGGTTGTGTAATTAGTGATATCCTGATCCCCCAGGTAGATCTTTCCGCTGTCTTGTTTCCTCAAACCGGCGATGACTTCCACTAATTCGTTCTGCCCATTTCCTGCCACACCGGCGATACCTACGATCTCCCCGGCGTGCACTTCAAAGGAAACATCTTTGACTGCCGGCAAGCCCCGGGCGTCTTTGGCAGATATGTTTTCGACTTTCAGTTCGACCTTTCCAGCCTGATGCTGGTCTTTGCTGACCCGCAGGACGACATCCCGTCCGACCATCATGCGGGCCAACCCTTCCTTATCGATATCCTTGGTCTCGACGGTACCTACCACCTTCCCATCCCGCAGGACCGTCGTCCTGTCGGTAATATCCTGGATCTCTTGCAGTTTGTGAGTGATGAAAATGATCGTGTTCCCTGCCTCACGCAGGGCACGCATGACTTCGTAAAATTCCTCGACTTCCTGGGGGGTCAGGACCGCGGTGGGTTCGTCAAGAATGATGATCTTGGCGTCCCGGGATAGCACCTTTAAGATCTCGACCCGCTGCTGGGTCCCGACAGATATATCCCGGATGATAGCATCGGGATCCACTTTCAACCCGTATTCAGCTGAAAGTTCGTTCACCCTGGCTCGAGCCTCGCGGATATCCAGCTGGAGCCCTTTGCAGGGTTCGTTGCCTAAGACGATATTTTCGGCAACAGTGAAAACAGGGACCAGCATGAAGTGCTGATGCACCATGCCGATCCCTTGTTTGATCGCGTCCTCGCAGTTTCCGAATTGGATCGGTTTTCCATTGAGGAGTATTTCGCCTTCGTCCGGAACCGACATCCCCGACAGGATGCTCATCAGGGTCGTCTTGCCCGCGCCATTTTCCCCCAGCAGGCCGTGGATCTCGCCTTTCTCAACAGTGAGAGAAATATGGTCGTTTGCCAGAACGCCAGGGAATTGCTTGACGATATTTCTCATCTCAACAGCTGGTTTCAAGGTGGGTCCTCCTTTGTAGTGCTCAAACCTTTCTGCTGGGTTCCACTTCTGTGGTTTCTTACGCGGAAACGAATTCTGGGCTTGCAGCTCCCTGGACGAAGGCCAGGTTCTCAGGTTACTGGAGAGTAGGAATCCAGTAACCTGAGAAGATTGTGGTTGGTTTACTCGAACGCTGGAGGCGTGAAGGCATCCAGTTCATCCGGGGTCGCTGGCGGAGCGATCTCGCCGTCGACGATCATCTGCTTCAGCTCGTCGATCTTGGCCAGGATATCCGCCGGGACGTTCTTGGAAGTGGTCGGCGCATAGTCGATGCCGCCTTCCTTGATACCGAACTGGTAGGAGCCGCCCTTGAAGGTGCCGTCGATGACCATCTGGCCGATGTCATAGACGCCAGCGCCCAGGCCTTTCATCATCGAGCTGATGACATTGTCGGGAGCCAGATAGTTCTGGTCCCGGTCAACGCCGATCACCATCTTGTCGACTTCCACCGCGGCGTCGATCACGCCGGTGCCGGTGAAGCCAGCTACCTGGAAGACCACATCAGCGCCTTCTTCGTACTGGGCCAGGGCCAGTTCCTTGCCCTTGGCCGGGTCAGCGAACGAGCCGGCATAGGAGACCAGCACTTCCACATCAGGATTGACGGTCATCACACCTGCCCGGTAGCCCATCTCGAACTTCTTGACCACGTCGGTTTCCATGCCGCCTACGAAGCCAACTTTTCCGGTCTCGGTCATGTAGGCCGCGATCGCGCCCATCAGGAACGCGCCTTCATTTTCCTTGAACTGGATGCAGGCCACGTTGGGCTGGTCCACGAAGTTGTCGATCAAGGCAAAGTGGGTGTCCGGATAGAGCGGGGCAACCTCATTCATGGCGTCTTTCAGCAGGAAGCCTACGCCAACGATCAGGTCCTCGTTCTCTTCGGCTAAGGTGCTGAGATTGGGTACGTACTGGGCCTGCTCACTGGTCTCAACGACCTTGATCTGAACGCCGTAGTCCTCGTTCAGGGCAGTGAATCCTTCCCAGGTGGCGTCATTGAAGGCCTGGTCTCCCAGGCCGGACTGGTCGGTCACCATCGCAAAGGACATATCCGAGGCGTCCATCATCGGCGCCGCGCCCATATCAGGAGGCGTGAAGGCATCCAGTTCATCCGGGGTCGCTGGCGGAGCGATCTCGCCGTCGACGATCATCTGCTTCAGCTCGTCGATCTTGGCCAGGATATCCGCCGGGACGTTCTTGGAAGTGGTCGGCGCATAGTCGATGCCGCCTTCCTTGATACCGAACTGGTAGGAGCCGCCCTTGAAGGTGCCGTCGATGACCATCTGGCCGATGTCATAGACGCCAGCGCCCAGGCCTTTCATCATCGAGCTGATGACATTGTCGGGAGCCAGATAGTTCTGGTCCCGGTCAACGCCGATCACCATCTTGTCGACTTCCACCGCGGCGTCGATCACGCCGGTGCCGGTGAAGCCAGCTACCTGGAAGACCACATCAGCGCCTTCTTCGTACTGGGCCAGGGCCAGTTCCTTGCCCTTGGCCGGGTCAGCGAACGAGCCGGCATAGGAGACCAGCACTTCCACATCAGGATTGACGGTCATCACACCTGCCCGGTAGCCCATCTCGAACTTCTTGACCACGTCGGTTTCCATGCCGCCTACGAAGCCAACTTTTCCGGTCTCGGTCATGTAGGCCGCGATCGCGCCCATCAGGAACGCGCCTTCATTTTCCTTGAACTGGATGCAGGCCACGTTGGGCTGGTCCACGAAGTTGTCGATCAAGGCAAAGTGGGTGTCCGGATAGAGCGGGGCAACCTCATTCATGGCGTCTTTCAGCAGGAAGCCTACGCCAACGATCAGGTCCTCGTTCTCTTCGGCTAAGGTGCTGAGATTGGGTACGTACTGGGCCTGCTCACTGGTCTCAACGACCTTGATCTGAACGCCGTAGTCCTCGTTAAGGGCGGTGAACCCTTCCCAGGTGGCGTCGTTGAAGGCCTGGTCTCCCAGCCCGGACTGATCGGTCACCATCGCAAAGGACATGCCCGAGGCATCCACTGCCGGAGCCTCTTCGACCACTGCGGGTGTTTCCGTGGCTGCAGGCTGGCAAGCTGTCAGGACCATGACTGCGACCAGTAAAAAGAGTACTAGTTTAGCTGCTTTTTTCATTCTATCCTCCTTAGTAGGATTAAAACACAGTTGCTGAAATTGTTATTCTGCCTGTTTGTGTTCCTTATACCACCTCCTTCGCCTGTGGGCGTTGCAATCTGCGTTAGCTCCATCTGTGTGGGTGAATAATTATTTATGGCTTCTGTAAATCGTTGGACAGATCCGAGGTACTAGTTTATTTGTGGTGCAGCGGCCTCCGTATGCTGGCCTGTACTGAATGGCCAGGGTGATCAAAGGGTTTTTTCAGCAAGATCCCTGAACCAGGACTACTGCTGCAGCTTGCCTGACCCTCTCTTGCCCACGTAGTTGATGACCCGCGGGGCCCAGGTCTCAGGGAATAGTCCGATGGTTTCGTAATAGATCCCTTCGGCCTCTTCGATGGAGGTGGTGTTCATCAGCTCTTTGACGCAGGTGGAGACAGCCTCCACCATCACCACTGGATCCAGGAAGAGGTAGATCGCTGACAGTGGGGTCAGATAAGCCCGGCGCCCCCAGGGGCTGATGACCGGGACCTGCTTCAAGCCCAGGTCTCCCTGGGCCGCTCGGGCCACCAGGGGCTCGATGGGGTCCGGGAAAGCTTCGCTGGCTTTCATATAGTCGTGGACATCTTTCTGGGTCAGGCCGTAGGCTCCCAGGAAACCGCCTGCCTTCATGATCCGGCCCACCCGCTCATCCAGCTCCTCGCTCTCCATTTCGGCATCGACCGTGTAGCCGGCGAAACCGTAGACCGTCGGGCACTCCAGCTGGATCATGGCGCTGAGGGACATCAAGGACACCAATGTGGTGAAGGGGGGGCTGGTTTCTTGGCCATCATGGAAGGAGTGGGCTCCGATATCCGCGCCCACGAACAGGTCGATCCCTTCCTGGGCGATGAACTCGTTCAAGCTGTCGCGCAATCCGACCACGCCCTGGGACAGCCCGCCAATGAACACGTCCCAGGGCACGACGCCGCTGACCGCGGCCTCGGCTGGGCGATTGTTCTCGAACCGGGAGTCAGGGTTGACATGGGCCAGCATCGGTTTCCATAATTCGGCTTTATCCAGTTGGGCGACATCATAGACCAGGGGTGCCAGCACGAAATTCTCGAGATGGCTTCCGCCGGCAGGGTTCCACCACTGGGAGCTCACTCCGCCGACATAGATGGTCTCGGTGCCTACCAGTGTCAAATAATTCGCCAGGGGGACTGTCAGGATGACATCTCCACCGCCGCCAACCCCCATGATCATGGCTTTCTTGGATTTGACTGCCAGTTCGGTGAGCGATGGTTTGAAGTCTTTCATCATCCTGTTCTGCCTCCTGCAACCTTGTCATGGCCAAGTAGGGTGTAGGGTAATTCCTGGGGAGAAGCTGATATCCGTCTCGCCTGATAGCCAGGTGTGATTCATCCACCGGAAAAACCGATCTACCACTAATGATGTTTAGGAGTCATACCACTTCAGTAAAGCTCAACGGATCAAAGTGACCATCAACCGTGCCAAGAACCCAGCACGGTAACAGCGATTATTTGAGTGGCGCAGAAATTGTCCTCATTCCTTCCCTCTATCATACATCTTCTTGGAAGGAGTGGAGAAACAATAGAATCAATATAGCATCTTCGCAAACGTTTGTCAAGAATGGGACAGTAAAGTGTCGCCTGCGGCGAGGATCAGGTACCGAAGACCGGTGGGCCGCTGTGCAGCCCGACCGGAACCGCGGATAACTTCGTAGGGGTGAACCTCCGGGCAAATATACTGTCATTGCGAGCGGAGCGAAGCAATCTCCTGGAACATGGTCCGAAGGGTCGATATCCAGCGGTTGATCCCTCCCGGAAAAAGGGGATTGCCGCGCCGCCGGGTGAACCCGGCTCCTCGCAATGACAGATTCATTCCAACGAGTCGCTTCGCTCCTGACCGAGGACCGAAGGCCGGAGTGGGCTTCGCCCACGACCGGGAAAAACTGTTTTACTAATTACTGGACACTGATCACAACTTACTACTCACTTCTTCTTCCCCCAGTCCCCTTGTCTCCCATTCCCCCGGTCCTCCGTCCTCCGTCCCCGGCCGCGGCCGGAGGCCGCAACGAAAATCCCCGCAGGGTCTTGACAAACGTTTGCGTAAGTGCTACGCTACATAACGGATTGGTTGTTATCCCTGAAAGAGATCCCAAAATCCACTTTATTCGTTTCCCAACCCAATCGAGTTACCTGCCGTATCAACAGGTTAAAGGAGTTTCCAGTGGCTGAAAAACATGCCGGTTTTGTCTTAGTTGAATTGCTTAAAGCCTACGGGGTGGAATATATCTTCGGCATCCCGGGAGGGCAGACCCTGCCCCTTTACGACGCGGTAGAACCGGAGAAGAAGGGTCATACCATCAAGCATGTCATGATGCGCGACGAGCGCAGTGCTGGCCATGCTGCCTGCGTTTATTCCCGCTTCACGGGCAAGGTGGGCGTCTGCGACGCCACCGTTGGACCGGGCGCCACCAATTTGCCCTCCGCTCTGGGCGAGGCGCTCAATTCCTCCACCCCGTTGCTGGCTATCGTCGGCGAACACCCGGTGCCCTGGATCGACTATATCGACCACGGCCGGGCTTCCCAGGGAATTGACCAGATCGGCATGCTCAAGGCGGTCAGCAAGAAGGTCATCTATGTGCCAACCCCCGAGACCCTGCCTGCCTTGGTCAAGGCTGCCTTCCTGGAAGCCACCAGCGGTCGGCCGGGACCGGTAGCGCTGGTGATCCCGGCTGACGTCTTCAAGACACCTCTCCAGGTCGATGACCTCGAGCTTTATGTGGATAGGGATTTCGCCACCTTCCCCGCCACCCGGACGATCCCGGAACCAGAGAAAGTCGCCAAGGCGGCTGATCTCCTGGCCCGGGCCAAGAACCCGATCATGCTGGTAGGCGGCGGCGCCCTGATCTCGGGTGCCCTGGAAGAGGTCAAGGAACTGGCGGAACTGCTGACCATCCCCGTCGTGACCACTTTCACCGGCAAGGGCGTCCTTCCCGATGACCATCCCCTGGCCCTGGGTGTGGTGGGCATTTTCGCCAATACCCCCGGCGGCGAGGAGCTGCTGCGCTCGGCCGACCTGGTCTTCCTGGTGGGCATGAAGAATTCCCAATCTTCCACTTTTGCCTGGAGCGTCCCCACGCCCCAGCAGAAGGTCATCCAGCTCGATATCGATCCCATCGAGGTCGGCCGGATCTTCCGCACCGATGTCCCGCTGGTTGGGGACGCCAAGCTAGGCCTGGCTGCCATCCTGGAAACCCTCAAGGAAGCCGGCAAATCCTCTTTGGATGAGCAGCGCCTGGAGCGGATCAAAAGCCTCAAGGCGGGCTGGGAAGATGAGATGGCCAAGCTCTTCGATACGGATGATGTTCCCATCAAGCCCTACGCGGTGATGGCGGCCATGAATGAAGTTATGGGTCCTGAGGATATCCTGGTCTGTGACGCCGGCTTCGCCAGCGCCTGGGGTGGGATGTACTTCCACCAGAAGGCGGCCGGCAGGCGCTGCGCCTTCCCGCGCGGACTGGCTGGCCTGGGCTTCACCGTGCCGGCGGGCATCGGTGCCCAGCTGGGATCCCCCAAGAGCCGGGTGGTCACCCTGGCTGGGGACGGAGCTTTCGGCTATGTCCTGGCCGATCTGGCAACTCAGGTCGAGCTCAACCTGCCGGTGGTCAACATTGTCCTCAATAATTCGGCTTTCGGCTGGGTCAAGTGGGCTGAAAAAGCCTGGTACAAGAACAGCTTCAGCGCCTCGGACCTGTCCCGGATCGATTTTGCCAAGGTCGCGGAAGGTCTGGGATGCGTGGGCATCAAGGTGGAAAAGCCGGGAGAACTCGCTGATGCGCTCAAGAAAGCTCTCAGCCTGAACCGCCCGGTCGTCCTGGAAGTGATCACGGACGCCACCACCACGCCTAAGTAAACTGCGGGATGACCGATACTCTATTAAGGAAAAGCAGGGGGGCAGGGAGAGGAAAGCATGATAGACAGGATGGATCACACCGCATTGGTCGTCAGCGATATGGACCGGTCGATCGACTTCTACACCGGGATCCTGGGATTCCGGGTTGTCAAGGAGCTGGATTTTCCAGGGCGGAAACTGGTGATGGTCTCCCTGGGATATGATCTGGCCAGCAAGATCGAGCTCATCCGCTATGATGAGACCGATCTCACGGATACCGTTCCTGTGGAGCGCACTCCCCTGGGACTGCGGCATTTGGCTCTTCATGTCGAAGATATCGCCGCTACCTACCAGGACCTGATGGAGGCGGGGGTGAAGATGGAACCTGAACCGCCTTTTCAGAGACCAGATGGTCCCCCGATCGCCTTTGGGCGCGACCCGGACGGTGTGCTGTTGGAGTTCTCGGAGCTGTAGAGGACTGCGAAAGAGGGTGATTTCTGGCTGAGTAGATTTGGCAAATGATCTAGGAGGGAATGCAATGAACTGTTTGGTGATTGGCGGCGCTGGCTTCATCGGATCCTACGTGGTGCAGAATTTGTTGGCCAAAGGCCACCATCCGGTCATCTTCGATTTTTTGACCGATAAGAACGCTCTCCAAAAGGTCTGCGGTCCGGATGAGATCGATAAGGTGGACCTGGTCTACGGCGATGTGTCCGACCTGGCATCTCTGGCTCGGGCTGTCAAGGAACACCAGATCGACAGCATCGTCCACCTGGCTGCCTGGCAGATCCCGGGATGCCATGCCAATCCCACCAAGGCCATCACGGTCAACGGGATCGGCTTCAACAACACCCTCGAGGTGGCTGCCTTGTTCGACGTCAAGCGCCTGGTGTGGGCCAGCTCCAACGCGGTCTTTGGCTCCCCCGACTCTCACCATGTTGATCTGCTCCCCAATGATGAGTTCCACGCCCCCAACACGGTCTATGGGGCTTTGAAGACCCTCAATGAGTATATGGCGGGACATTTTTACACCACCCGGGGAGTGGACAGCATCGGGCTGCGCTTCGGCTTGGTATACGGCTTTGGAAGGATGAGGGGCGCCAGCACTTTTGCCTCCGCCATGATCGAGAAATCCGCCCTGGGCGAGCCCTGCGACGTGGACAACGGGGACGCTGTAGTGGATTGGTTCTATGCCGTGGATGCCGGCCAGCTGGTGATGGCTGCCCTGGAGGCGCCCCCTGTCCCCACCCGAGCTTACAACGTCTCTGGCGACCTGCGGGGAGTCAAGGAAGCGGCTGATTTCCTGACCAAGAACATTCCTGGTACCCAATTGACCATCAAGCCCGGCACCATCAACGCCAACTGGAATCTGGACAGCACCCTGCTGAAGGAAGAGATCGGTTTTGAACACCGCTACTCCATGGAAGATGGCATTCGGGATGCGGTTGCCAGGGTCAGGCAGAGCTATGATCTCCCTCCCCTGGATGGTTTTGATCTCGTAGACAAATACTGATCAGCTTGACCCCGGTTGAAGGGCTCGACCGGAGTATCGAACTCTGCGGTAGTTACCTGTATGCTGGAAGCAACTGGATGGCTCCAGCGCAGGTTCGTGTGTTAGATTTAATAGCACAGTCTGTACTTTTTCAACTGGTTGTGTATTTGTTGCTGATCATATCCATCGTCCGCCTGGAACTCAGCAGGTAGGTCCACTTATGACCACTCTCAACGATCTCGCCAAGATTGCTCAGGTCAATGTCTCCACAATTTCGCGCTATCTTTCCGGGGAGCTGAAGGTCACTCCTGCCACGGAAGCGCGCATCAAGGATGCCATCAGTCAGACGAACTACCAGCCGAACCTGCTGGCGCGCAGCCTTCGCAAGGGCAAGACCGATACCGTGGCTGTGCTGGTGCCCGATATCTACCAGGTAGGGATCAGCGGTATCATCGCCGGCATCGACAAACGCATCTGTTCCTCCAGCAAGACTCTGATGATCCTGATGACGGGCAACAGCAGGAAGCGCGAGGCTGAAGCCATCCTGGAGCTCTGCCACCGCAGGATTGACGGCATCATCATCGTCGGCAAGGCCTTTGAAGGGGAGGAATCCAACCAGGGGATGGAAGCTCTGGAGAGTGCCAGCATTCCCCGGGTCCTGGTGTCGCGCAACTTCGCCCGCTCTGGCATCGTTGAGATCGCCCCCGACCAGGAAAGCGGGGCTTTTCAGCTGACCGAGCACCTGATCGAGCAGGGCTATCAGAAGATCGGCATCATCCTGGGATCCAGGAATCACCCGGGAGATATCTTGAAATTGGCCGGCTACCGCAAAGCCCTCCAGTCCCACGGCCTGGAGTTCGTTGAGGAGCTGGTGATGGAGGGGCACTACACGATCGAGAACATCAACCGCATCGTCAGCAGGCTGCTCCGGGAAGGTGTGGACGCCATCTTCTGCGCCACTGATACCATGGCCATCTCAGCTCTCCAGTATGCCCAATTCTCGGGGTTGTCCGTTCCCGGGGATATTGCCATCGCTGGCTACGGAGGTGGCTGGTCTGAGATGCCTGTCCCCAACCTGACCACCGTGGATGTTCACATCAAACAGCTGGGAAGCACAGCGGGCAGCTTGCTGCTGGATATCATCGATGGGGCGGATGATTTCGAGATGTTGAACATCTGCCCGGTTCACTTAAAAGTAGGTACCACCACCTAGATGGCAATTCTGCTCCCAGGAGGGCGCCTGATCTTCTTCGAGCAGTCTCGAACATCCCTGGTCCGGACCCTGTAGAGCCAGGTCCTTTCCCGAAATTGCTCACTGTGGTACCTCGAGTACGATGATGTTCAGCCCTTGCATTCCCAGTAGAGAGTCTGGGCTGGTGATAGGGCGATTAGTTTTTTGATGATAGGGTTTATGAAGGTAGGATGATTCTATGGCCTTTGGATACCACGGAAAAATACTCCACTGTGATCTGACTAGCCGGACCCTGACTGTCGAGGAACCTGGGGAAGGATTTTACCGCCAGTATTTGGGCGGCAGCGCTCTGGGCAATTATTACCTGCTGCGGGAATTGAAGCCCGGGATCGATCCGTTGGGACCTGATAATCTGCTGGTGCTTTCGACCAGCGTCATGACCGGTACCCCGCTGGCGGGCCAGAGCCGCTTCGACGCGGCTGCCAAATCGCCTCTGACCGGCGGTGTCGGGAGCTCCCAGGCCGGAGGATTCTGGCCGGCCCAGTTCAAGTTCACCGGGTACGATGCGCTGGTGATCAAGGGCAAGGCTTCCTCTCCCGTTTACCTTTGGATCCACGATGGAGAAGCTGAAATTCGCACTGCGGACCATCTCTGGGGTCTGGTCACCGGGGATGTCCAGAGAACACTCCGGGAGGAGTTGGGGGATAACAGGATTGAGGTCCTCCAGTGCGGTCCCGCCGGGGAAAAGGGAGTGCTGTTCTCGGCCATGATCAATCACTGCAACCGGGCTAACGGCCGCAACGGCCTGGGCGCGGTCATGGGCAGCAAGAATTTGAAAGCGATCGCTGTCCGCGGGAAGACTACACCAGAGATCGCGGATCGGGATGCTCTCAAGGTGCTGGCCAAGTACGGCGCGGAACATGTTCCCCAGGGCCTCCAAACCCACGGCACGGGCGAGGGAGTGGATTGGCAGCAGTTAGCGGGGGGCTTTCCGACCAGGAACTATCAGTCCGGGGTGTTCGAAGGCGCGAAAGCCATTGCTGGCACGACTATGACAGAGACCATTCTCAAGGACAGGGATACCTGCTATGCCTGCCCTATCCGCTGCAAGCGCGTGGTCGAGGTGGACGATCCCGAGTTCGAGGTTGACCCCACCTATGGAGGACCGGAATATGAAGCCCTGGCAGGATTTGGCTCCTACTGCGGCGTGGATGACCTCAAGGCGGTGGCCCGGGCCAATCAGCTCTGCAATATGTACGGTATGGACACTATCTCCTGCGGGGCCACCATTGCCTGGGCCATGGAGTGTTTTGAGAAGGGATTGATCGGCCTGGAAGAGACGGACGGTATCGAGCTGGAATTTGGGAATGCCCGATCCATGCTGACAGCCGTGGAGCGCATTGCCAAGCGAGAAGGGGATTTCTTCCACCTGCTGGGTCAAGGCTCGGCCCGGGCGGCCGCGGAGATCGGCTGCGGGTCCGAGGCTTTCCTGACCACGGCCAAGAACCAGGAAGCCCCGGCCCACATGCCGCGGGTCAAGCGCTCCCTGGCCTTGATCTATGCCCTCAATCCCAACGGCGCCGACCACCAATCCCATGAGCATGATCCGGCCTATTCTGAGGGGGATGGCTTTGAGGTCTGGAAGGACAGGATGGCGATGCTGGGTTTGACCTCACCCCAACCGGTCCTGGCCCTGGGAGAGGAGAAGGTCCGTTATGCCCTGCGCACCCAGTGGGTCTACAGCCTGCTGGACAGCCTGACCTTGTGCCAGTTTGTGTTTGGTCCGGCCTGGCAGGTCTATGGTCCGCAGCAGATCGTGGAAGCGGTCCAGGCTGTGACGGGCTGGGAGATCAGCTTTGATGAACTGCTCCAGGTGGGCGAGCGCCGCGTGAATATGATGCAAGCGCTAAATAGTAGGGAAGGCATGGGCCGTCCTGATCCCCCGCTGCCCCCCAGGTTCTTCGAGCCGCTCCCGGAAGGTCCCAGCCAGGGATTGGCGGTAGACCGGGATGAGTTATCGGCGGCGATTGACACCTATTACCAGCTGGCAGGCTGGGACCCGCAGAGTGCCAGCCCCACCCGGGAGAAGCTGGAAGAGCTCGACCTGGGCTGGGTAGCTGATTTGCTGGAAATGGCCAGCTAGCAAGGGTCTGCGGACTCTTACCAGGGGAGGGCAGCCTCTCAAGGGTTAGAATATGACTAATAACTTATTAAGCAGGCAATATCATCACCAGCGGAGGAGGACTTCGTGAGCAAAGATCTGCGGAGTTTTCTTGATTTCTTGCGCCGGGAGCAGCCAGAGGAGATCCTGGAGGTCAAGAGCCAGGTCGACTTGGAATACGATATGACCACCTATGTCATGGAGCTGGAGAAGCAGGGCAGATTCCCGCTGCTGTTCTTCCATGATGTCAAAGGATATTCGATCCCGGTGGTCGTGAACACCTTCGCCAGCCGGCGCCGGATTGGCTACGGGATCGGCCTGGAGGAAAAGCAGCTGATCTCCGGCTGGAAAGCCCGCTCCGCGAACCGCATCCCGCCCGAGGTGGTGGAGGATGGACCCGTTAAAGAGGTTAAAAGCCTCGGGAAGGAAGTTGACTTGAATGACTATCCCATCCCGGTCCATTTTGAGATTGACGGCGGCCGCTACATCACCGGCGGAGTGGTGATCGCCAAAGACCCCGATACCGGTGTGGGAAACCTGAACTTCACCCGCCTGCAGGTCAAAGGCGAAAGGACGCTGGGCGCCAGCCTGCACTCCCGGGGGGACCTGTGGGATTTCCAGCGCCGACAAAGCGAGCGGGGCAAGCCGCTCGAGGTAGCCATCGCCATTGGGGTCCATCCCGCGATCTCTGTGGCCGGCGCCACCAACCTGCCCATCACCGAGGACGAGATGGCCCTGGCTGGCGGTTTGATGGGCGAGGGCGTCCCGGTTGTGCCCGCGGAATCCGTGGACCTGATGGTGCCTGCCCAGGCGGAGATGATCATCGAGGGCCAAATTCTGCCCGATACCTTCGAGGATGAGGGCCCGCTGGGTGAGTACACCGGCTATGCCTCCAGCCGCTCGACCCGGAATGTGGTCCGGGTCAGCGCCATCACCCACCGCAAGGATATGATCTACCAGGATATCGTACCGGGGCCGTCTGCAGAGCACCTCAACCTCAGCAAGGTGTCCCGTATCCCCCGCACCTTCGACGCGGTCAAGGCGGCCTTTCCCAATGTGGTCGATATGAATTACCCCATGTCGGGCACCCATTATCACTGCTATGTCTCTCTCAAGCAGACCATCGAGGGCCAGGCCAAGCAGGTCATGATGCTGATCTTCGGCCTGGACTCCTATATCAAGCACATCATCGCCGTGGACAGCGACGTGGATGTCTACGATGAGAAGCAGGTCCTATGGGCCCTGGCCACCCGCTTCCAGGCTGACAAGGATCTGTTCGTCGTCCCCGGCCTGCCGGCCAACCTGTTGGATCCTTCCATGGAGGGCAAAGTGGGAGCCAAGATGGGCTTGGACGCCACTATGAGTTTGGATTCACCGGCGGTCCCCATCCAGATCAGCCAGGAATCCATCCAGAAGGTCCGCAAGGGACTCAAAGACCTGGGCCTGGAATGAGACGTCGGGACCTCCCGAAAGAGATCATAGATCAAAGCAGGGCTGCCACTGCAGAATAGAATAGGTGAGTTATGAAAGTGTTATCAATTGATTTGACATCTGGAGTGATCCAGGAACTGCCCATCAGCCAGGACAGCGTCCGCCATTACCTGGGCGGCAGAGGCCTGGGTGTCAGGTACCTCTACGACAATCTTCCTGAGAATACGGATCCCCTGGGTCCAGAGAATATCCTCGGCCTGTGGACCAGCCCCTTGATGGGCACCGGCGCCATCTCCATGGTCAAGATCTGCGGAGTGACCAAGTCGCCCCAGACCGGCACGATTTTGATGAGCCTGATGGGGGGATATTTCGGTCCCGAGCTGCGCTTCACGGGCGTGGACGGGCTGATCTTTCACGGCAAGTCCGAAAAGCCGGTTTACCTGGTGGTCAAGGAAGACGGTGCCGAACTGCGATCGGCGGAGGAGCTCTGGGGCCTGACTACCCGGGAGACCGCCGAGAAGATCACCCAGGACCTGGCTTTAAAGAGGGTCCAGGTTGCCAGCATTGGTCCAGCAGGAGAGAATCTGGTAGCCTTTGCTTCGATCATGCATCGGGGAGACGCCCTGGGGCGAGGAGGGATCGGGGCTGTGATGGGCTCGAAGAACCTCAAGGCCATCGCGGTCAGCGGAAAAGCGCGCCCTGAACTGGCGGATCCGGACCGCTATCAGGAGGCCGTCAAGCGCATCGCCCAGGGGTACCGCGAATCCGAAGCGATAGCTCTGTTTGGCGCCACCGGCACGACCCAGCACGTGGATGGGCTGAATTTGAAGCATATGTATCCCACCCATAACTTCCAGGATGGGCAGTTTGCGGAATACCAGCAGGTCAATGCGGACGCGCTGTATGAGAAACACGTCCAGAAACGGATCTCCTGCCAGGGATGTTCCGTGCGCTGCCGGCGGGAAGCATCCAATTCTGAAGGCCCCTACGCGGGGACAGAGACGGAAGGTCCGGAATATGAGACTTTGTGGGGGTTCGGGGGCTTATGCGGTAACGATAACCTCAATGCGATCATCAAAGCGAATGAACTTTGTCTGGAGTACGGTCTGGACAGCATATCCGCAGCCGGCGTGATCGCTTTTGGGATGGAGTGTTATGAAAATGGTTTGATCTCCAGGGACGATACTGGAGGGATCGACCTGCGATTTGGGAATCCAGAGGCCATTGTTGAGATGCTGCCCTTGATCGCCAGGAAGGAAGGTTTGGGGGCGATCCTGGCAGAGGGATCCCGCCGGGCCGGAGAGCGGATCGGGAGCGGTGCCGGGGAATACGCCATGCAGGTCAAAGGCATGGAGCTGGCGGGTTACGATCCCCGCAATGCCAAGGGAATGGCCCTGGGCTATGCGACCTCTCCCCGGGGCGGCTGCCACGAGCGCGGCTACCTGACCGCGGAAACGACGGGCTTTCCTCCCGGTGTGGACCGCCTGGCATATGCAGGCAAGGGAGATCTGGTCAAGGAGGCTCAGGACACGGTGGCTGTCAAGGATTCCCTTTCCTTTTGTGTGCTTTCCAGCGCTGGGACCAGCCTGGATGATCTGGCGGAGCTGTTTTCAGCTGCCGTGGGGATCGAACTCGCCCCCGCCGACCTGCTGGAAGCTGGGGAGCGCATCAACAACCTGGAGCGGCTCTTCAATCTCCGCGAAGGATTCACCCGGGCGGATGACACACTGCCCCGGCGTTTTTTGAAGGAACCGATCCTCGATAACAAAGGAAATCTCCAGACGGTCGATCTGGAGCGGCTGCTGGACATGTACTACGCAGCTCGAGGTTGGGATGGGGAGGGCCATCCCCTGGACGGCACGCTGGAACGGCTGGGCTTGGGCTCAGGAGCTCATCCAGGCAGTCCGGTGCTGAGTTCGTAAATTGAGGTGGTGTTATGAAAAGGATCATTATCGGCATCTCAGGCGCTTCCGGGGCGATTTATGGGATCAAGGCGCTCCAGATCCTCCAGGAGGATCCGGAGGTTGAAACCCATCTGATCATTTCCCGGGCGGCTGGTCTGACCATCGAGTTAGAAACGGATTGGAAAGTCAGCCAGGTCCGCGACCTGGCCTATGCCAGCTATTCTGAGAAAGACATCGCGGCCCCGCCTGCCAGCGGGTCCTTCCAGACTGCCGGGATGCTGATCGCGCCCTGCTCGATCAAGACCCTCTCGGCGGTCGCCAATTCCTACGCCGACAATCTGCTGACCCGGTCTGCGGATGTCCAGCTCAAGGAAGGCAGGCCGGTAGTGCTGATGGTTCGCGAGACCCCCCTGCACCCCGGGCATATCCGCTTGATGAGCCTGGCGGCGGCCAGCGGCGCGGTGATCTTTCCTCCGGTCCCGGCTTTTTATGGTCACCCCCAATCTCTGGATGAGGTGATCAGCAGCTCTGTCGGTCGGGCTTTGAGCCGGCTGGGGGTCGCTAACGCGGAGTATCCCCGCTGGGAAGGCGCAGGACCAGGAGGTTCGGGTGATTGAATCCAGGTCCTTCCGGTATCAGAACCAGGAATATCGGCTTCAGGCTGAGGTTGTCTCTTGCGGGGAGGATCTCTGTATCCTGATCAGTGGGGGCGATCGGCCGCATATTGGCGCTGCTGCTTTGGGCGTGTGGACTGGCGGAGCAAACAACCCCGGTCGACAGACGGCGACGGCCTCCCTGATTTCCGTTCCCGGGCATAAAGAAGGCCCATTGGCCCTGGACGCGGCCGAGATGCTGGCAAGGATCCTTGAGAGAACGGTGGCGGTCACGGTGGGGATCCACATTGAGGGCATTACCCCGGATCTGATCACCAGGGTCGAAGAGGAATTCCATATTCTGGTCGGGGACCTCTCTGAGACCCTGCTTGACTTGTAGCAAAGCGATCCGGGTGGAATGAGGTTGGCTGTTTGAGATAGGATGAGGGAAACTACCATGGAAATTTGGCGGATCGATATGGCGGAGCAGAAGTTATCCCGGGAGCCGGTGCCGCCGGGTTGGGAAAAACTGGGCGGTCGGGCTCTCTTGGCCCGTATCCTGGTCGATGAGGTGCCTCCCACCTGCCAGCCCTTGGGGGAAGAGAATAAACTGATCTTCGCGCCCGGCTTGCTGGTTGGACATAGGCTCAGCTCCTGCGACCGGATCTCGATCGGCGGCAAGAGCCCGCTGACAGGCGGCATCAAGGAAGCCAACGCGGGGGGACGGACAGGCTTTCATCTGACCTCGCTGGGCATCAAAGCCCTGATCGTCGAAGGCAAACCCCGGGATGAGGGGCTGTGGCTTATTCAGCTCTCATCCGCAGGGGCCCGGTTCGAGAAGGCCGGGAATCTCAGCGGTCTGGGTGTGTACGCTACGGCATCTCGCCTTCTGGAACAATTCGGCAAAGACGTGGCGATTTCCCTGGTCGGACCTGGGGCTGAAATGGAATTGGCATCCGCAGGAATCCAGAACGTGGATAAGGACGGCGTTCCCTCCCGGATTGCCGCGAGGGGCGGTTTAGGTGCTGTGATGCATTCCAAGGGCCTGAAAGCGATCGTGATCGATGCTTCGGGGGGAAGCAAGCCTCCCCTGGTGGATGAGGAAGGCTTCCGGGCTGCCCAGAAAGTCTATAACAAGGCCCTGCTGGGCCACCCCCAGACGCATACCTACGCGGATTATGGAACCGCTGCCATGACCAGCATGTGCAATGCCTACGGTGGTTTGCCGACCCGGAACTTTTCCAGCGGTCAGTTTGAAGAAGCGGATAAGCTCTCCGGGGAGCATATGCGGGATCTGCTGCTGGAGCGGGGTGGGGAAAGCCAGACCACCCACGCCTGCATGAGCGGCTGCGTGATCCGCTGCTCGAATGTCTTCGGCGGGAAGGATGGGAAGGCCATCGTCTCGCCCCTGGAATATGAGACCATTGGCCTGCTGGGATCGAACCTGGGGATCGATAATCTGGATGATGTCGCGCGGCTGAATTGGGAAGCCAATGACCTGGGAATCGACTCCATCGAGTTGGGCGCTGCCCTGGGAGTGGCTGCTGAGGCGGGCTTGATGGACTTCGGGGACGGAAAACGCGCCTTGGAGCTGGTCCGTGAGGTCCGGGCCGGAACGCCGCTGGGAAGGACCCTGGGCAACGGAGCAGACTCGACTGGAAAGGAATTCGGCATCCGCCGGGTGCCCACCGTGAAGGGACAGGCCATGTCTGCCTATGATCCCCGGGCTATCAAGGGCACGGGTGTGACCTATGCCACCTCTCCCCAGGGCGCGGACCATACGGCCGGGCTGACGATCCGCGCCAATGTCGATCACACCGATCCCAAAGGACAGGCCAAGCTCTCCGAGGATGCCCAGATCAAGATGGCTGGCTATGACACGTTGGGGGCCTGCCTGTTTGCAGGCTTTGGCTACGCGGTTTCCACCAGCAGCATCCCGGATCTGCTTAACGCCCGCTACGGCTGGGAGGTGGATGAGGGGATCCTGCTCGAGCTGGGCCGCATCGCCTTGAAGCTGGAGCGGGAGTTCAACCGTGGGGCCGGTTTCACGGCCGCCGATGATCGCATCCCGGAATGGATGACCGAGGAACCGCTTTCTCCGACCAATGCCGTCTTTGACGTGCCCCCCGAGGAGATGGATTCCTTGTTCGATTGGTAGGGTGCGGTCGCTTCGCTCCCGACCGGCGCTGTGCTGACCGGGAAACGGAGACCGGAACAGCCTGCGGCTGCGACCGAAGACGGGAAAATGATATTGTAGGGGCGATCCTCCCTCGTCGATGCTCGGGACAGGGCTGGGTCGCCCTTTGTTGTTTACCAG
>JBGCVQ010000143.1:0-45082 GCA_045888315.1 Anaerolineales bacterium
ATGAAGATGTTCTCCTTGCGAGCTCCATGGGAATCTGCATCGGGCTGGATGATGATGGGACGAGTCATTACTAGATATCACCCTCCTAGGTTTAGCAGTAAAGGACCGATTCCGCTTTGTCTAGGATCGAAAAGATCCTCAGCCGTGCCCGACCTGTGAGTACGAGTAGCGGTCAGCGGCTTGGCTGAGATAATATGTGGTGAACGTGATAAAGCCCCATTTCTTTCCTGTCAAGAATCCGTGGCCTATCATACTCATGATCGCCAGGTAGTAGAGGATCAAGTAGGACGCCAGTTGGATCATCTGGTAGCCTGCTTGTAGCATTCTTTCTCGAGATACACCTCATAAATCGGGCTTGACATAGACATTCTTTCAGGGAGTTACCGTGAGAATCCTAACCGCAGTATAGCATACCTGGAGAACTACCAGGCTGAGCTGTGCCAATTCCTTATGCCCTCCTTCTCTTTGGCCAATACCCTCAAGATGAATGCCCGCATCCTCACCCCCGAATTTCCGTTATAATCTGTGTACTGCCTCGCTGGTGACTGCACCGGAGCGGGGCCTTGTGTTTAGTAAGTAATTAGACAGGAATAATCCCTCATGATAGAGATCAAGCAAGTAACTACCACCCCCCAGCTAAAAGCATTTATCCGTTTTCCCCACTCCGTGCCTAGAGAAGGCAATAATTGGGTTCCTGCCCTGGATTTTGACGAGATGAACAACCTGCACTGGGATCGGAACCCGGCTTTTGAACACTGCCAGGCTCGCTACTTCCTGGCGTTCCGGGATAACCAGATCGTCGGCCGCGTGGCGGCAATTTACAACCAGCTCCACAGCGAGACCTGGGGAGAGAACTACCTGCGCTTTGGGTGGATCGATTTTTTGGATGACCCTGAGATCTCGACCGCCTTGATGGCTGCGGTAGAGGACTGGGCCAGGGAGCTGGGATGCACTGCAGTGCACGGACCGCTGGGATTCACGGACCTCGATCGGGAAGGTCTCTTGGTGGATGGTTTTGATGAGCTGGGCACTTTGGCAACCCGCCATGACCCTCCTTATTACATGGAGCACCTGGAAAAGCTTGGCTACGGTAAAGCGGTTGACTGGCTGGAGCATGAGATCACTTTACCTGACCAGCTGGATGAGAAGATCCTGCGCGTGGCCGACCTGGCCAAGCGCCGCTATAAGCTCCATCTGCTGGACGCCAAGAACAAGAACGAGCTTCTGCCCTACGCTCCCGAATTGTTCGAGGTCATCAATGAGACCTACAGCCACCTTTACGGTGTGGTCCACCTGACTGAAAAACAGCGGGAAGCCTATGTCAAGCAGTATTTCGGCTTTGTGATCCCCGACCTGGTGCCGGTGGTTCTGGACGAGTCCGGCCGCATGGTCGCCTTCACGATTGCTATGCCATCCTTATCGCGGGCAATCCAAAAAGCTCATGGGAAACTGTTCCCCTTTGGGTTCATCCACCTGCTGGGTGCGATGCGGAAATTCGACCGCATCGACACTTACCTGGGCGCTGTGCTGCCCAAATTGCAGGGAAGGGGGGTCAATGCGATCATGATGGTTGCCCTGTTTAACGCCAGCAAGAAATACGGGGTGAAAACGGTTCATGCCAATCCCCAGTTGGAAACTAATCATAAAGTCTGGTCGCAGTGGCGTTATTTCGATACCCGGCAGCACAAACGACGGCGGGTCTATATCAAATACCTTTAATATGGAACTATTACCTGGATAAAAGAAAGACAGGCAAGCAAAGCTTGCCTGTCTCTTTTTTATTGTTGAAAATCCCTATTTACTTCTTGGGTTTGCCTGTCTCCCGGGTTTCCATGTACAGGTTCCTGAAATAGGCTCTGGTGCAGTTCCAGTCCAGCTGGCAGAAGTCCTGGTGGTAAGCCAGCACTTCATCCTCGGTAGAACCGTACTTGGAAGCGATCTGCATGGCGGTCTGGTAGTCCTTCTCTGAGAAACCATCTGCCTTGGTCCGGCTCTGTTCCCTCAGCTCGCTGCGGACGCAGGCCCAATCGCCCAGGCATTCGCCGTTATACAGGTTCATCACATCTCCAAACTCAGCCGAGTACTGTTCTGCCAGCTTGTCAGCGGTCTGCTGATTGCGCTGCTCTTCCTTCTGTTCCTGCCCCTCCTGTTTTTCCGCTTTCTGGTCTTCAAGGAGAGACTTGCGGTACTCCTGCACGCCCATGGCCAGGATATCTGCCGCACTGACTTCGTCTGTCGCCAGCGAGTATGCCTGTTTGAGATCTCCCCAGTTGTCAGCGTTGACCCTGGCCTCCGCGATTTCGGTCCAATCGACATCCATCCTGTCTGCGAAACTGGCGGCATGTTTGATCTCCGAGAGAGTCATGCCATCTGCCAGGTATTCATCTATTTCCGTTGGATCCACGTCGAGGTCTGATGATAGTTTGTACAACTGGGACAGATCGCCAGCTGTGGCTCCATCTGCTATCCTAGTTAGGGCATCCTCAAAATCAGCCTCGTAGCGGGTAACGGAACGAACGGCTGTGCGGACATCAGAGAGGGTGTAGTCTTCACTCATCACCAAGGCCATCAAGTCGCCGATTCCCTGCTCTTCCAAGACATCCGCAAAGCGGTTGAGCTGCAGCAAGCTGCCCCAGCCACTCTCGTCCAGATGCCAGGCCAGGATCTCCTCCCAGGTGAGGTCAACAGATTGGGCTAGCTTGTAAGCCATCCACATGCGGCCGAACCCCAGGTTATTCTCGCCCGCGTCGTTATCGAAGATGTTATAGATGTCCTCGCAGCTGTACTCTTGACCTGCCTGATCGGGAAAAAGGCTGTTGACCCCTTCAGCTATTCTCTGTGCCATGGGATGGCAGGCATCTTCTGCTTCCGCAACAACGACCGGCAGGCTTGCGGATCCGCTGAACCCACAGCCGTCTACTACGGTCACCTGCGCCGAGTAATTTCCAACCTCGCTGTAGGAGTAGGAAGCGCTGCTCCCGGTATCAGGTTCAGGAACCCCGTCCCCATTCAAGTCCCACTGGTAGTGATAAGCTGGAGTTCCCCCCATTACCTGCGCTGTAAACTCTACCGAGCTATCTTCACCTGCCAGGAACATGGGAGGGAAGGGCACACTTGATAGGGTGACATCCGGGCCCTCCAGGATCAGGGTGTCTGTCAGGCTGGCTGTCGATCCCTCGAAATCAGCCTCGATCACTTCCAGGTATAAGGAATAGTCTCCCTGGTCCAGATAGGTGTGGCTGAAGGACAGGCTCGTTTGATCGGTTGGGACCAATCCGGTCGTGTCGCCGTCGCCGAATTCCATGTAGAATAGGTAGTCATCCACTGTATCCGGAGACCAGCTGATCGTGAACTGGACTTCGCCGCAGGTATCGGTATACGCCAGATCGATAGCCATTCCGCTTTCCTCATCTTGAGCCAGGGCACTTCCAGCCATCGAGCCCAGACTGACTGCCAGGATTGCTAGAATGGTTATTAGTCGGATTATTTTAGATCTCATAGCTACCCTCCTAACCTAAGTCGAAAATGCTAGTTTCAGCTTATCACTGCTGTTGTGGTTCAATTCCCAATCCCTGCCAAATCTCTTCCCAGGTAAAACTGTCCAATAACTTCAGCAACTCTGCGGCGGATTGATCCACCAGCTCCTCGGTTTCCAGAGCGAGCAGGATATCCGAAAAGGCGTAGCCGTCGCAGTACCAGGTCATGATCTGATCATAGCTGACATTAAATTGCTCAGCCATGCTTTGTGCCAGGGGGTGGGGGTCCAGTGCGGCGCAGTTGGTTTGGGCGTTATCGATGTCTTCTGCACTTGACTCATCTCCGGCTGGGTTTTCTGCCCTCGATGTGTAGTAAGAGGCTTTCAGGGAATCCCCTCTGCAGGCAGTCGCTGACAGCAACAGCAGGAGGACGATCATCCCCACGGCTATGGTGTGTTTTCCTCTCTTCATTGGTCTGTCCTCTTTATAGCATGAACACCCATGCCTGTAGGCAGGGTGTTCATGTTTCTGGTTTACAGAATTGTCAGGTGCTACACTCCTGAAGACGTGAAGCACCTGGCAGGGCAGTTATTTCCTGCCGCGCTGGAACCAGTCCTGGGGGAACCAGTCCAGGAACAGGGATTCCTCATCCTCAGGCTGTCCTCCGCCTTTCTGGCCGTTGCCCTGGCCCTTTCCAGAGTTCTCGTCCGTAACGTTATCGCCGTCCTGCTGCTTGATCTGGCCAGGCGCAGTGCCGTGGTCCGGTTTGCCCTGCAGGTCCATGTCCTGCCAAACCTGGCCCCAGCTGATGTTCTCAAACCCATTCAGATATTCCGTATAATCACCACCGGTCAATGCTGCGGTCTGGAGGGCTAGAAGGATCTGGCCCAGGGGTATCGGGTTCTCGCTACACAGGTAGCCTTCGATGACGCTGTAGTCAACGCCGTAGGTCTCTGCAGCTTTGAAGGCGACAGGTTGGAATTGGTCCTCTGTGGTGCAGTAGTAGGATTCCAATTCTCCATCCTGGGTCTTGAGCTGATCCCGCGCCCGTTCTTGGATCTTCAATTCGCTGACCATTAAGGTGCCGTCGTCAGTGAAGATCCCGGTGACCTCGATCAGGTCACCCAGCACCAGGGAATCGAAATTGAAGTTCTGGCCAACCTGGACGGTGATGATCTCGAGCAGGCCTTCATTATCGACCTCGATCTCCAGGTAGGAATCCTCGGGGTAGATCCCCACGATCGTCCCGGTGACTGTGACCTCGCTGTCATCGCTGGCAAAGGCCATCCCAGTGGTTAGCAATGCGGCCAGCAGGGCGAGTATCAGGGTGATGCTTAGAGTAGTTCTTTTATGCAATTCCATGTTGTGTTCTCCTTTTTTTGCATCTTGCTTAGCTAAATGGTTCAAAATTCTCGGTGAAGTATTTCTCTAGTTGTTTGATTTACCGGCCTCCGGGACCATTGCCGTTCCCGCCGCCTTGCATGTCCATTCCATTGTCCTGGCTCGAATTGTCATCGGAGTTCCCTGGTGCATCAGGGTTGCCGTTCTTCTGTCCGCTGCCTGGTTGGTCGGATTCTTCGATGCGCATTTGTTCCTGGAATCCCTGGGGTTCATCGATCCCGTTCTCGACCAACCGAAGCCTGGATTTGACCGTTTCCTGGGCTTTGACCAATCCCGGCTCACCTCCCCCGGGGGTCTGCTTCTGGAGCTTGGTCATTACCTGGTTTTGAAGCTCCAGGGATTGCTGAACCTGGTGGAGGGCCTTCTCGAGATTGCCACTTTGCATTTTGGCAGCTTCCTGGAGCATCTGCTGGGTATGTTGTTCCAGCCGGTCCAGCGCCTTCTCGGAGATGGGCTGCCCCGCTTCAGCCTGGGCTTCGATCTCGGCTAATCGCCGGGAAGCGAAGAAGCTCAGCAGATCCATCCGGTCCTCGGGATCGGTTTCCAATCCGATCTGGATGTCCTCGGTAAGGGTCTTGACGCCATACAGCAGGTCATCTGGCTGAGCGGCTTGTGCGGCATAGACCGTTCCCCCCAGGCTGGAGAGGGCGATCAGGATCACAGCCCCCACTGCCGCGAACCGGGGTACCCAGGAGCGCCGAGCGGCCGTTTTTCCGCGCCTGGACTTTGCTTTACCAACTTGTCGGGGTTCCAGGGATCTGACCTGCGCCAGATAACTCTCTCTTCCGGCATGGCTGGCCTGCAGCCCTCGTTCTGGGACATCCTGCAGACTTTCCAGTTGTTTTTTCAGCTCAGGGCTGATGTCGTGGTTGTCCATGATATTTCCTTATCATTTTGATTGCTTTCTGTATCGTCCTGCCCTATAAGACGTAAAAAAATGCCCGGGGATACGGGCAGTTTTTTGTTAATCTTTGTTTCTCTACGTTAGGGGAGTGCTAGCTGTCTTCGCCCGCGGGTTGTGAGACCTGGTGGTCGATCAAGATACGCTGCAAGGCTGCTACGCCTCGATGCTGCAGGGCTTTGACAGCGCCTAGCGATTTGTCCATCGTGCGGGCGATCTCCTGGGTGGTCCAGCCTTCTAGGAACCTGAGGACCACTACCTGGCGCTGTTCCTCGGTAAGCATCCGCAGCGCCCGGCGCACCCGCTCGGCTTGCTGCAGCTGGGCGACTTGTCCTGGTGGTCCGGGTTCTTCATCTGCCAGGATCTCTTCATCGAGTTCCAGGGAAGGAGGGGGTTCACGCCGGTAGAGATCGGAGATCAGATTGTGAGTGATGCGGTACAGGTAGGCTTGCAGGTGGTCGCTTGGCCCTCCTCCCCGTTCCAGGGCGGTTAAAAAACGCTTAAAGGTCTCCGCGACCAGATCTTCCGCGACTTGGGGTTTGCCAACGTGCTTGTATGCATAAGCGAAAAGGCGGTCGCTGAACAGGTCGTAAATATCGGCCAGGGCTTTCTGGTCGAATTCACGGGCTTTATTGAGTAATTGATCCGGGTTGCTGGCCATTGTCACTTATATTAAGACGCATCAGGCAGCTTCAGGATACGGCCATCTGGTCTGGTCGCATTGTAACGTATTCAAGATTGAAATACAGGTGTGGTTATCGAGATTGTAATGCCGTTCGAGTGCGGCTTCAGTGATGATTACTGATTCCCTGCTTTAGACCGGATGATCTCCCGATAGTAATAATAACTGGACAGACCCAATCCTCCCCCAATGCCGATATACAGGATCCCCAGCAACGGCTTTGGGAAGGGTGTGAATTTCCTGAGGGTGATGCCCAGGGCGATCATGAACAGCACCAGCGGGTAGCTGTGCCACTGCTGAAAGGCGAACAGGCAGGGCTTCTCAATATCCAGATCTACGATGCGGCGGCTGTTCTTGATCGATAATCTCGAAAAACCGAATTGGAAGATCGCTAAAGCCAGCAGTCCGCCTGGCCCCCAGTAATACCAGGGCCGTGGAACCGCAGGCGCAAAGATCCATCCTACGGCAAGCGAGATCAGAAATACGCCAACCCCAGTCCACATCAATCCTGCCGTCAGCAGCAGCCAGTTCTTAGGAAGCCCTGGTTTCAGTTTATTGATCCATTCCATACCCCATATTTATACCACCCCCTGTGGGAATGTCCCTTCGAAAACACAGGGATAAATCCAGTATACTTGGAGTATGATCCCTGCCTGGTTGGTACTGGCAGGTGAAAGGAGGATCCCTATGATCCTGCCCGAAGATTTATTCGATTTCTTACGGGATCTGCAGGAAAACAACAACCGCCCCTGGTTCCAGGCCAATAAGGAACGCTATCTAAAGGAATATCTAGAGCCTCTGCTGGCGTTCATATCCGCTTTTGCGGATCGCCTGCCCCAGATCAGCCCTTATTATATGGCTGTGTCGAAGACGACCGGGGGTTCCCTGTTCCGTATTTACCGGGATATGCGCTTCAGCCGTGACAAGCGGCCTTATAAGACCTGGGCCGGAATGCATTTCCGGCATGAGCGGGCTCCTGATGTCCATGCTCCTGGTTTCTATTTACACTTAGAGCCAGGAAACAGTTTTATCAGCTGTGGGATTTGGAAGCCTGAGAGCGCGACACTTCAACGGATTCGCCGGGTGATCAGCGAGCATCCTCAGCGCTGGCTGGATGCAGTCACTGGACCCGAATTCCGGTCTGCCTATCAACTGGCGGGAGATTCTCTCCAGCGGCCTCCCCGGGGATTCGATCCCGAACACCCCCTGATCGAGGATCTCAAGCGGGTGGATTATCTGGCTTCCCACCCCATCACAGAAAGCACAGCCCTCCGGGATGATTTCCTGGACCTGTATGCCGATCTGTGTTTGAAGGCAGCGCCGTTTATGCGCTTTCTGACCGAGTCCCTGGGACTGGCCTGGTAGCGCCAGAAAAAAAGACCAGCACTCGGCTGCATGTGCTGGTCCTAATGATTGCTGATTCTCGATCTCTGTGTTCTCAGCATAGTCACCGGGGGATCCTGCTTGGTGCCAGTCCCGGTTATTTCTTTTCAAGCAGTGCCTTGAGTTTCTCCTGGGAGGCTTCTTCGACCTGGTCGTGGATGCTTTTGCCATGGGAGTCCATAGTGACCACGACCGGGAATTCCTTGACCTTTAGAACCCAGATGGCTTCAGGCACGCCAAAATCGAGCTTGTAAACCCCAACCACCTCCTCAACCGATTCAGCGATCAAGGTCGCTGCTCCGCCGATGGCATGGAAGTAAGCTGCCGGCAGATCCTGGCAGGCCTGGAGGGTTTTCCCCCCCATGCCGCCTTTACCGATCACTCCCCGCATACCGAAGTGTTCCATGACTTCTGCCTGGTAAGGTTCTTCCCGGATGCTGGTCGTGGGGCCGGCTGCCACAAATTTATAATTCCCTGTATCCAAACCGGATACCACTGGTCCACAGTGGTAGATCAGGCTTTCTTTGAAGATCGGTTTGATGGCTTGGTAGGTCTCTTGGTCCTCAGCGGTGGGCTGGCGAGTTTTCCGGATGAAGGTATCGATCATCCATTTGTGAACCGCGTCCCTCCCAGTCGCCAGGACACCAGTTAAGGCAACGGTGTCGCCGATCTGCAGTTCCTGGATCGCTGCGGGTGATATGGGTATGGTGAGCTCTTTCATGTCCCTTGTTTTACTCCTTCAAGTATTTACCAATGATCAGATCTAATTTCTCCCTGGTCTCTTGGGGGACGACTTTAGGGTCAGTGATGATGGCATTATTGAGGGCGTTCCCACAGCTGCAGTCCCTCTGCTCTTGGGGGGGATTCTCTGCCAGGAGTGTGATGGCATTCTTCACATAATCCGTGTTCTGGGACAGGATCTTCATGACCATCTCGACCGAGACTACATCCTCATGAGAATGCCAAACGTCATAATCAGTAATATGAGCTACCGCGGCATAACACAACTCAGCCTCCCGAGCCAGGAAGGCTTCCGGAGCGGCTGTCATCCCAATGATCGACATGCCCCAGGAGCGATAGGTGTTCGATTCAGCCCGGGTCGAGAAGCGCGGTCCCGGGATGATCACAAAGGCGCCCTGCGTGTGAACATGTGCTCCAACACTTGTTAGGGCATGGGCCAGATAACTGGAAAGATCTGGACAGAAGGGGTCTGCAACCCCAATATGGGCTGTGAAGCCATCCTCGAAAAAAGTCCCCGGGCGTCCTTTGGTCAGGTCCATGATCTGATCAGGAACGACCAGATCTCCGGGTTGGAAGTCCTCTCTGAGGGATCCGCAGGCATTAACGCTGATCACCCTGGATACCCCAAGGGTTTTCAAAGCATAGATATTAGCCCTGTAGTTGACCTGGGCAGGGTTGATGGGATGTCCGGTCCCGTGGCGGGCTAGGAACATGATCCGCTGGCCGGCTATTTCACCTTCCACGATCGGTCCGCTGGGACTGCCGAATGGGGTTTCTACTGTGTGTTCTTTGGTGTGCTTCAATCCCGGGATACGGTATAAGCCAGAACCGCCAATCACCGCAAAGAGGGGAGATTCACTCATCTTTTGGTCCTTCGTTAACACATTGTTGTGCTTTTCATTCATCACGATCTTTAACTAGTGTGATTATAGATGAAGCCCAGATATTGGACAAGATTGACATTCATCACCCAGGCGGGACGCTGCGCGGAGTGAGTCAGCTGGATAGCTCGGGAGGTACTGTAAAAATCAGTTTTTTTATGTATACTGGAATGTAGATGAAAACGAGTACCCGCGGTTTTGAAGAGGTGTCCCATACAGCTGACCTGGAGATCAGGGCTTGGGGAAAAGACCTGAACGAGCTCTTTATCTCCGCTGTAGAGGGCATGTTCCAGCTTTCTGGGGTAGAGGAATACGAAGAGGGATTTTCGGATATCACTGAAACCATCTCTCTTGAGGCCATGGATTATGAAGGTCTGCTGATCCTCTTCCTGGAGGAGCTCTTATATCGGTTGACCGAGGATTATATGCTTTTTAAAGTCCAGAAGCTTACAATCAGCGATAAGTTCACACTGAAAGCAAAACTGCGGGGCAGACAGATCGAGTCCTACCAGCGGGATATCAAGGCAGTGACCTATCACCGGCTGAATATCCAGGAGACAGATGATGGATATAAGGTCAACGTGGTCTTCGATATCTGACCCCTTCGATTAAAGGTAGCCCAGCATGGTTTCCATTTCTGATCTTGAGCAAATCGCGCCCTGCGAATGGGAAATTCCGCGTTCCTTCCGTTCGGATATGCGCGTGCCTGTCCGCCTATTTGCTACCCCAGAACTGCTCCAGGAAGTTACCAGGGACAAATCCCTGGAACAGGCTGTCAATGCGGCGTCTCTGGAAGGCCTGGTTGGCCAGGTGCTGGTGATGCCGGATATGCATCAGGGCTATGGTTTTCCGATTGGCGGTGTGGCCGCCACCCGCTATCCCGAGGGGATGATCTCACCAGGGGGGATTGGCTATGATATCAACTGCGGAGTGCGGCTGCTGGCTAGCAGGATCCCTTACCAGGAAGCCCGCAGTAGGTTGGATGACCTGGCCACAGCCTTGAACCAGTTCTGCCCCAGCGGAGTGGGAACTGGCGGCCGTCGGCAGCTCTCCCAGGCTGAGGTGGAAGAGGTCTGCCGCAAGGGATCCGCTTGGGCTAAGGCGGCTGGGTATGCGACCGACCAGGACCTGCGCCGAACGGAGGATGGAGGACAGCTTCCAGGAGCAGACCCCCGCTATATCAGTCCAAGAGCTCTCAAACGCGGAAGCGGCCAGGTGGGATCCCTGGGAGCTGGAAACCATTTCATAGAGATCGACCTGGTGGAAGAGGTGTTTGATGACCGCTCCGCCCAGATCATGGGTTTAGAGACGGGCTACCTGGCGCTCCAGATCCACTGCGGGTCGCGAGGGCTGGGACACCAGGTCTGCTCGGATTATGTCAAGGACCTCCAATCGGTGGTCACCCGCTATGGCATCCAGCTTCCGGACCGGGCATTGGTTTGCGCTCCGATGGACTCGCCTGAGGGGGAAGCTTATCTTTCCGCGATGGCCTGCGCGGCGAATTACGCCTTCGCTAACCGCCAGGTCCTCAGCCACCATGCCCGGGAAGCCTTTGAGAGTGTCCTGGCGGGTGCGGTCGACAACCTCCATCTCAGCCTGGTATACGACGTTGCCCATAACATCGGCAAGATCGAGACCCACCTCATCGCTGGCAAACAGATCAAAGTCTGCGTGCACCGCAAAGGCGCAACTCGGGCTTTTGGCCCTGGTTCACCGGAACTGCCTTCTGAATACCGCTCTATTGGGCAGCCGGTCCTGGTTCCGGGAAGCATGGGAACCTCTTCCTGGGTCCTCCATGGAACCGAGGAAGCCATGCAGCGTTCTCTGGGATCCTGCTGCCACGGGGCAGGACGGGTGATGAGCCGCTCCCAGGCTAAAAAGCGCATCTGGGGTGAAGATCTGCGCCGGGAGCTGGAAATGCGGGGGATCAAGATCCGGGCAGGTTCGATGGCTGGTTTGGCAGAAGAAGCCCCACAGGCCTATAAGGATGTCGATCAGGTGGTTGAAACCGTCATCCAGGCTGGTATTGCGGCGCCAGTTGCCCGCTTGAAACCGCTGGTAGTGATCAAAGGCTGACCTAGCTCAGCAGATATCCGCCGTCCTGGCTCCGGTGAGTTTGATCAGATCCTGGGGAGCCAGGCGGATGTTCAATCCTCGTTCCCCACCCGAAACATGCAGGGCATCTCCATCCAGAGCTGATCGATGGACCAGGATCTGGAAACCGCGATTTACCAGCGCCAGCGGTGAGATGCCGCCGACCTGGAGCTGCGTGAGCTCTTCTGCTTCCTTCTGGGTTGCAGGGGAGACTTTCTTTTCACCGACCACTCTGGCTAACTTTTTCAGATCGACTTCCTGGTTTCCTGGGACCACTGCCAGGATGGGCTTTCCGGGGCCACGTCGCGTGATGACAATGCTCTTGAATACCAGCTCCGGGGACACTCCCAACAGTTCGGCGGTCTGCTCTCCGCCTAATTTTTCCTGCGGAAGCTGATATACCTGATAGCTGATCTTGCGGTTATCCAGCAGCCGGGTGACATTGTTGCTGATCATAGAAGTGCTCTCCTGCCAGGTGTTTTCTCTTATTGTAGCAGGTGGAGGGTGCTCGCAGCCCATCTTGAAATATGATACATTAAATAGCAACCAGCCCACCACCTCAAGAAAGGCGGCCAGCTATGCGGCAGTATCTCGACCTGATGCAGCATATCCTCGATCATGGAGTTGAAAAGGGAGATCGGACCGGTACAGGTACGAGATCCATTTTTGGTTGCCAAATGCGCTTTAACCTGGAAGAGGGGTTTCCCCTATTGACCACCAAGAAGCTGCATTTGAGATCGATCATTTATGAGTTGTTGTGGTTCCTCCAGGGTGATACCAATATCAAGTATTTGAAAAAACATGGTGTGCGTATCTGGGATGAGTGGGCGGATGAGAATGGAGACTTGGGACCTGTCTACGGATTTCAGTGGCGCTTCTGGCAGGACGCGGAAGGCGGCGTGGTGGACCAGATCTCCCAGGCGATCGATACCATCAAGACCAATCCCAACTCGCGGCGCATCCTGGTCAGCGCTTGGAATGTGGGCCAGATCGATCAAATGGCCCTGCCGCCCTGCCATCTGCTGTTCCAATTCTATGTGGCACAGGGCAGGCTAAGCTGCCAGCTCTACCAGCGTTCAGCCGACATGTTTTTAGGGGTTCCCTTCAACATTGCCTCTTACGCTCTGCTGACCATGATGATTGCCCAGGTCTGCGATCTCCAGCCAGGTGATTTCGTGCATACGATGGGGGACACTCACCTTTACCTTGATCACCTGGATCAGGCCCGCTTGCAGTTGTCCCGGGAACCATACCCGCTGCCGACCATGCGGATCAACCGAGAGGTCAAATCGATCTTTGATTTCACTTACGAGGATTTTCAGCTGGAGAATTATCAGGCTCATCCCCACATCAAAGCCAAGGTATCGATATGATCGTTTCTTTGATCGCCGCCCTGGATGAGAATGATGGGATCGGTTTCCAGAACAGCATCCCCTGGCACCTGCCGAGCGATCTGGCCCGTTTCAAGAAGCTGACCATGGGTCATCACCTGATCCTGGGCCGTAAGACATACCTGTCGATCGGAAAGCCGCTACCAGGCAGGGTGATGATCGTCCTCTCCAGGAATCCGGATTTCAAGCCGGACGGCATCCTGCGGGTCAATTCACTCTCAGAGGCCCTGGACCTGGCTATCGGCAGGGGTGAAAAAGAGGTTTTTGTGGTGGGTGGGGCGGAAGTCTACCGTGAATCGCTGGAGTCAGCTGATCGTTTCTATTTGACTCGCGTGCACACCCGATCCGAGGTGGATACCTTCTTTCCAGAGTGGAATGAGGCCGACTGGGAAGCGATATGCACCCAGGAACTCCCTGCAGATGGCAGGAATCCTTTCAGGACGACCTTTACCTTTTTGATCCGCAGGCAGGCTTGATCATTTCCCGGCCAGCAGATTGAACTTCTCCCATGGTTTCATATCGGTTTGCAGCGCTAGAAGTTCTCTCAATTCAAAGAGCTGGTCCCTCAACCCGGCCGCGGTTTCGAATTCCAGGTTCTCGGCGGCAGCCAGCATCTGCTTCTCCAATTCAGCGATCATGTTCTTGAGATCGGGTGTGGGGATGCCCTCCAGTCCGGACTTGTAATCAGGACCCTGTTCGGCTACTGCGCTGAGCTTGATGCGCTCTGTGATATCGGTGATGGACTTCTTGATGCTTTCCGGCTCGATGCCGTGTTCCTGGTTATACTGGACCTGCTTCTGGCGCCGGCGGTCGGTTTCCTCGATGGCTGTCTGCATGGCAGGGGTGATCTGATCCGCATACATGATCACCTTCCCGCGCACATGGCGGGCTGCCCGGCCAATGGTCTGGATCAAGGCTGTGTCCGAGCGTAGGAAACCAGACTTGTCCGCGTCCAGCACAGCAACCAGGGATACTTCTGGGAGATCCAGGCCTTCGCGCAGAAGGTTGATGCCCACGATCACGTCGTAAATCCCCAGGCGCAGATCGCGTAGAATGCCGACCCGTTCCAGGGTGTCGATCTCCGAGTGTAAATAGTGGACCTTGATGCCGCTTTCTTCCAGGTAAGTAGAGAGGTCCTCAGCCATGCGTTTGGTCAAGGTCGTCACCAGCACTCTTTCTCCCCGCTCTGTGCGCTGGTAGATCTCGCCCATCAAGTCATCGATCTGGCCCTCAATGGGGCGGATCACAACCTCGGGATCGACCAACCCGGTAGGGCGAATCACCTGGTCGACCACTTCGTCGACCTTGCCGAGCTCATAGGGTCCCGGTGTCGCAGAAGTGTAGATGGTGTAGCCCATCTTGCCTTCGAACTCCTCGAACTGCAGTGGGCGGTTGTCCAGTGCGGACGGTAAGCGGAACCCGTATTCCACCAGTGTAGCCTTCCGGGAGCGGTCGCCATTGTACATGCCGCGGATCTGGGGAACCGTCATATGGGACTCATCCAGGATCAGCAGATATTCTTGGGGAAGGTAGTCCATCATCGTCCAGGGAGGAGAATTGGGAGGCCGCTGGTCGAGGTGGCGGGAATAGTTCTCGATCCCGGAGCAGTAGCCCACTTCTCGCAGCATCTCCAGGTCATACTTGGTGCGTTGTTCGATGCGCTGGGCTTCCAGCAGTTTTCCCATGCGATTGAAGTAGATGGCCTGGTCGGTCAGCTCGTCCTCGATGTCCTTGATGGCTTGTTTGAGCTTTTCCTCTTCTGTGATGAAGTGTTTGGCTGGGTAGATATTCACTTCCTGGATCTCTTCCAGGACCTCCGCAGTGACCCGATCGATGCGGGTGATTCCCTCAACTTCATCTCCATAGAATGAGACCCGGTAGATGTACTGGTCATCATAAGCGGGAGCGACCTCCAGGGTATCACCCCGGACCCGGAATGAGCCTGGTTTGAGGTCAATGTCATTGCGGGTGTACTGGCCTTCGATGAGCTGGCGCAGCAGGGCATTCCGGCGGTAGACGGACCCGACTTCGAGATCGATGACTACCTTGCCGTAGGCTTCCGGGTTGCCCAATCCGTAAATGCAGGAGACCGATGCCACGATGATGACATCCTTGCGGGACATCAGCGCGGTCGTCGCGGCCAAGCGCAGACGGTCGATCTCCTCGTTGATATCGGTTTCCTTTTCGATGAACAGGTCCTGGTGGGGCACATAAGCCTCAGGCTGGTAGTAGTCGTAATAACTCACAAAGTACTCCACCGAGTTCTGCGGGAAGAACGATTTGAACTCCGCATACAGCTGGGCCGCCAAGGTTTTATTATGAGCGATCACCAGGGCAGGCATCTGCATCTGCTGGATGACATTGGCAATCGTATAGGTCTTACCGGTGCCTGTCGCTCCCAGCAGCACCTGGTGCTTCTGACCGTCCCTGATTCCCTGTACCAGTTTGTCAATTGCCTGGGGCTGGTCGCCCATCGGTTGAAAAGGTGCCTGTAGCTTGAATTCCATAGCCTTCCTTATTAATCTATGTAGATCGGATTGCTGTAGATCCATCCCCTTTTCAGTCCCTTGAAGGGGAAAAATGCTTCGACCCGGTAGACTCCAGCTTCATGTACCGGAACCTGACAGTCTGTGACTTTACGCCAGTTTTGGATCACTTCTCCATTCCGGATCAGGCGGCAGTCTGCTGGGCGGGGCAGCTCGATTTGCAGTGTGCTGTCCTTTGTTCTGTCCATCCTGTCTCCCATGACTGCCGTGCCCTGGGAGCTGCGGGCAGAGAACCTGAAGCCGCGAGTTGGGTGGGGCAGGTCATAACCGACATAGGCATGTCCTGCGCGCAGTGCTCCATATATTAAACCGCGATCAGCCTCCAAATCACCTGTTAATTCTGTTGGCAGGAGCAGGTGGGTGTTTACAGACTTGAAATGATACTCGTATGGGAACACTTTCTTCTTTAGGGGGCCTAGGCTGGCGTTCATGGCATGGGCATCTGAACCGCCTACAGCAACAACCTGCTTTCCTCCGCTGGTGAGCTGATCCCAAATCTGGAGGGTTTCCGGGATCGGTCCTCTGCCTATCCGGTTGGGCTGGTAGGCGTACCACACGGCGGCGAAAGTATTCTTCAACCGGGTCTTGAACTCGGAAAAACCATTCCAGAGCTCGATCCCTGTGTAGCCCCGGACATCCCATTTATCCCAAGAGAAATCTCCCTGGTTGAATTGAGGCGCGGCGGGATCGATGGGGTGAGCGATGAACGATAAGCCGCTCTGTCTGTTGATCTCGTCGATCAGCTTCTGGGTGTCCCCTGCCAGCCCGGCCAGTTCTTCCTGGATGCCAAATACCAGCAGGTGGTTGTTGCGGGCTGGAGTGTTGTTGTCGTGGATCTCTTCCCCCACCAGGACCAGCACCCTGGCGTTGTTATTCGAATAATATCCCTCCTGGTCCTTGACAAGGATATTGTGGTCGGTGACGATCACTGCCTGCAGTCCAGTGCGTAGAGCGGCCTGGGCGATATCTTGGTGACTGCCTGTGCCGTCCGAATGGCGGGTGTGCATATGAAGATTGATGGTTATTTCTATCATGGCTATCCTTCCTGTTTGGCTTCCAGGCACGTCCTTGGAAGTCTGCATATTATAATACGCAGCGCGATATGCTTCTTGACGTTCTCCCTGTGGAGAAGGTATAATCGCCCTGCTGAAACAAGCTTGAGACGAGCAGATGGGACCGGGCTGGAATCGGTTCCTGCTGATTCAGGAGGTTTTTGTGTCAATATATCTGAATATCGGATTGATCATCACTTCAGTTGCCTTGATCGCCAGCGTGATCCTGCAGAGCAAGGGAGCTGGATTAGGCGGCTTGACTGGAGCTGATACCGGTGGTGTGTTCTCTGCCCGCCGAGGAATTGAAAAGACCCTCTTCCGAGTGACTATCGGACTCAGTGTTTTGTTCTTTGGGCTGGCAATTGCCTCAGTGATTGTAACAGCATAATCCATCGGCAGGCCTGGACCGGCTTGCCCTGCCTTGCCATTAGACCGCCGGAAAATATGGAAATCCATGTTTTCCGGCTAGGTTTAACAGGAGGGGGATGATCGGTTCCACTACAGCAGGGATATATCCATGAACTTGATAAAGAAACTGCGCTGGCAGATCGTGATTATTGTCCTGGCATTGGTTGTGATCGGGTTTGTCCTCTGGGGTCAGCAAGCTGAACCTGTTCTGGTAGAGGCCCCGGAACCTACCAGCGGCGGACTCTACGCGGAGGGTATCGTCGGCTCTCTGATCCGCTTGAACCCGCTCCTGGCTGCCTTCAATCCCCCTGACCAGGATCCAGTCAGCTTGATCTACACGGGTCTGGTCCGTTTTGACAGCTCAGGACTACCCCAACCCGATCTATCGACCGCCTGGGGAATTTCCAGGGATGGAGATATCTACAACTTCTCACTCCGCACAGATGCCTTTTGGCATGATGGCGAACCAGTGACCAGCGAGGATGTGGTTTTCACCGTCAACCTGCTGAAAGATCCAGACTTTCCGGTTCCGGATGACCTGGCTGCTTTTTGGGAGGAGATCGAGGTGGTGGCCCTGGATGAGACTACTCTCCAGTTCAGACTGCCCGAAGCCTTCTCTCCTTTCCTGGACTACCTGGATTTCGGCATCCTGCCCGCTCACCTCCTCAGCGGCCTCAGTCCCGCGGAAATTGTGGATGCGCCGTTCAATCTCCAGCCAGTGGGAACTGGACCCTTCCAGTTCGACCAGCTGATCGTTGAGGATGGGCAGATCAGCGGAGTGGTGTTGAAGAAGAATCCTGATTATTACGGCGATATTGCCTTCCTGGATCAGGTTGCATTCAGATACTACCCGGATTCACAATCAGTCTGGCAGGCATATCAGGATGGAGAGATCCAGGGGATCGGCCAGATCACCGATGAGATCCTGGATGATGCCCTGCTGGATGAGGACCTTTATGTCTATACCAGCCGCCTGCCAGAAATGAGCTTAGTGCTGCTTAACCTTGACAATCCTGAAGTCCCCTATTTCCAGGATGTCGACATGCGCAAAGCCCTGCTAGAGGGGATCAACCGCCAGTACATTGTCGATCATATCAACCGGGGACAGGCGATCATCGCTGACGGCCCGATCTTTCCCAAGACCTGGGCCTACTATGAGAACCTGCCGCGCTATCAATATGATCCTGAGTTGGCAGTGGAGACCATCCGGGATCTGGGCTATACCATTCCTGCCGAGGGTGGTACTGTCCGGACCAATGAAGATGGGGATAGGCTCTCGGTCGATCTGATCTATCCCGAAAGTGGACTGCACGCCCAGATAGCCCAATCTATCCAGGAGAATTGGATCGCGCTGGGCTATGATGTGACCCTGGAAGCCCTGTCATATGAGGATATGATGGCCAGGCTGGATGCCAGGGATTACGAAGCCGCTCTGGTGGACCTGAATTTGACCAGTATGCCGGACCCCGACCCCTATCCTTTCTGGCATCAAACCCAGGCTACCGGAGGACAGAACTATTCGATGTGGAATGACCGCCGGGCCAGTGAATACCTGGAGCAAGCTCGGATCACCCTTGATGTCAATGAACGCGCGAAAATGTACAAGAACTTCCAGGTCCGTTTTTATGATCAGCTGCCAGCCTTACCTCTTTACTATCCGGTTTACAATTATGGGGTTGCCTCCGAGGTGAAAGGCGTCCGTATCGGACCTATTTTTGAGCCTTCCGACCGGCTGGATACCATTACTTCCTGGTATGTCTACGTGGAAGTCCCGGGAGGTCTTCAACCGACCGATGACCAGGCAGCTGGAGAGTAGCATCTCCAGCCGCTTTCCCGTTTCAATCAATATTCAAGTGGAGCACGCAAGTGAGTCAAGAACAAGATGTATCCCTGCCAGAAGAGCGGCAATCGTCTGAAAAATGGTTTGTAAAGAGTGCCAGCCAGGTACTCACGGCTTTCCATGTCAATAGAGAAGAGGGTTTGTCTTCTGCTGAGGCATCCAAGCGCCAGGGGGAATATGGCAAGAACGAGCTTAGAGAAGCTCCTCCCACCAGCATCTGGGTCAAGATCTATGAGCAGTTTGCTAACTTTGTGGTGATCCTGCTCCTGGTGGCTGCTGTGATCTCCGCTGTCCTGGGCGATTGGGTCGAAGCAGCGGCTATCATGACCATTGTCATCCTCAACGCCGGATTAGGTGTTCTCCAGGAGAGCAGGGCTGAGGAAGCTCTGGCTGCACTCAAGAAAATGGCTGCGCCGGACGCCAATGTGCTCCGCGACGGCCACCGCCGGGCGATTCCTGCCCGGGAAGTAGTACCGGGGGATATTGTCTTCCTGGAAGCCGGCAACTTCGTCCCTGCGGATGTCAGGCTGCTGGAGACGGTCAACCTGCGCATCGAGGAAGCTGCCCTGACCGGTGAGTCGGTGGCGGTTACCAAGAACGCCAGCCAGGAAATTGGAGAGGATGCCGGGTTGGGCGATCGGAAGACCATGGCTTATACCGGTACAGTAGTCAGCTACGGCCGCGGTGTCGGAGTGGTGGTCAGCACAGGGATGAACACAGAGATCGGACAGATCGCCTCCATGCTCCAGGAAGTAGAAGAATCCGAAACCCCCCTGCAGCACAGGTTGGACAGCTTTGGCCGCACGTTGGGTTGGGTGACCCTGGTGATTTGTGGGGTGGTCTTTGTCGAGGGAATGCTCACGGGCACAGCCCCCCTGGAAATGTTCATCATTGCGGTCAGCCTGGCAATTGCCGCCGTACCCGAAGGCTTGCCCGCTGTGGTGACCATCACCCTTGCGCTGGGCATGCAGGAGATGATTGCCCGCAATGCACTCATCCGCCGGCTGTCATCGGTGGAAACACTGGGTTCCGCGACCATCATCTGCTCCGACAAGACCGGTACCCTGACCCAGAACGAGATGACAGTGACCAATATCGCTGTGGACGGGGAATTCCTGGACATCACCGGCACCGGCTATAACATGGAAGGGGAATTCCTGTGCGAGGGTGAGGTGGTTGACCTGTCTGAATACCCGGGTATCCGCACCGCGCTCTGGATCGGAGCCCTGAACAACGATGCGGTACTGGAGACCGATTATGATGAGCAAGGACGCAAAATCGTCCGCATGGTTGGGGATCCGACAGAGGGCGCACTTTTGGTAGCTGCTGCAAAAGGGGGAGCCCTGCCAGCTCCGCTTTCACAGGCCTATCCCCGCATTGAAGAGATCCCCTTTGATTCAGAACGCAAACGGATGGTGACGATCCATGCCATCCAAAACCCTGAATCCGGGGATGTATCCCCTTTTTATGATCAGAAACAGCAAACCTGGTACGTTGTGGCCCAGAAAGGTGCTCCGGATGTGGTCCTGGAGCGCTGTACGCACTATCAAAGCCGGGATGACCAGGCTGTCCCGCTGAATGACGAACAGCGCCGGCGGATCCTGGCAGCCAATGACCGCATGACCAGCCAGGCGCTGCGGGTGCTCGGCGTCGCCTACCGGGTGATCAAGGAGCTGGATTATAAGGACAATGGCGATCTGCATGAGAATATCGAGCAGGAGCTGATCTTTGTCGGTTTGCTGGGAATGATCGACCCCGCCCGCCCGGAAGTGCTTCCTGCTTTGCAGAAAGCCAGGAGTGCCGGGATCCGAACCGCCATGATCACCGGGGATTATCCCAATACGGCTGCTGCCATTGCTAAAGAGATCGGGTTGCTGCAGGAAGGACACCGGGTGCTGACCGGCAAGGAATTAGACAGGATCTCGGATGAGGACCTCAAGGAAGCGGTTAACCAGACTGATGTGTTTGCCCGGGTCTCTCCGGAGCACAAGGTGCGCATTGTCGACGCCTTTAAAGCCAACAATGAAGTGGTAGCCATGACCGGGGATGGCGTGAACGATGCCCCATCCATTAAAAAGGCGGATATCGGTATTGCCATGGGCATCACTGGCACTGATGTTGCGAAGGAAACCGCTGATATGGTGCTGACGGATGATAATTATGCCAGTATCGTCTCTGCGGTAGAGCAGGGGCGGGTGATCTACAGCAACATCCGTAAATTCGTCTATTTTCTGCTTTCATGCAATATCGCCGAGATCGCCACCATCTTCCTGGCGACCATGGTGGGCTGGAAATCGCCCCTCAGCGCCATTCAGCTCTTGTGGCTGAACTTGATCTCTGATGGCGCTCCGGCCCTGGCCTTGGGCTTGGAAAAGGGTGACCCTGACCTGATGGAGCAGCCTCCTCGCGATCCGGATGAGCCCATCCTTACTCGTTTTATGATCACCGGAATCTCCATCCAGACGGTAGCTATCACTGCGGTCACCCTGGGTGCATACTGGATCGGCTTGCGTAATTTTCCGGAGATGGCCGCTACCATGGCTTTTGTGACCCTTTCCTTTTCAGAGCTGCTGCGGGCCTTTACAGCCCGGTCAGAACGGGTATCGATCCTCAAGATCGGTATTTTCTCCAATAAGGTGATGAACCTGGCAATCCTTTCCTCCCTGTTCCTGTTGTTGGTTGTGGTCTACGTGCCATTCCTGCAGCGGATCTTTGGGACCGTGCCCTTGGGATGGCTGCAGTGGGAGATCATCCTGCCGCTGCTTATCGGACCTTCTATTGCGGCTGAGCTTACGAAAGTCATTTTCGGTAAGCGAAGCTGATGATCTTCAGCTGCAGAACACCGAATCCACCGCTTGCAGGCGGTGGATTTTTCTTTTCCCGGGCGGCTGCCGTACAGCCGGAGTTTTGGGAGAGTCCTTTCTTGATTTATATCAATTTTTCTATTAATTAATATTTTGTTAAATCTGATTCCAGGGACCGGTGGATCATCCGAGTTGGACTATGATATTTAATTATTCGATGGGAGGATTGAATCAATGAGCTCTCGCAAGTACCGGAATGAACGCCAACAGAAAAAAAAGCAGCAGAACCTGATCCTGGGACTCCTCCTGGGAGGCGGTGCCTTGCTGGTGATCGGAGCGATCGCCTTTGCCGTGATCAACAGCTCCCGGGTTAATCTCAATGCTCGCCAGATCCAGATTCCAGAGTACACTCAGGCCCAGCAATTCGATGTCAGCAGCTTGGGAGATCCTTCTGCTCCGGTGGTGATCGATGTCTACTCAGATTTCAGCTGCAGCCACTGTGCGGATTTTGCTGCTGATACAGAGAAGCTGCTTGAAGAGCAGTATATCAAGACCGGGAAAGCCAGCCTGGTATACCACACGGTTGGCTGGGGTTTGGAGATCCCCTCTGTGTTTCAGGCCACTGAATCCGCATTCTGCGCGGGTGAGCAGGGCGCATTCTGGCAGTTTCACGATCTGATCTTTGCGAACCAGGTAAGTCTATTTACCAGTGCCAGCGTGGATCTTTCCAAGACCATGGACACCTTTGCCGGGATGCTCGATCTCGATATCGATGCTTTCCACACCTGTTTAGCTGGGGATCACTTCAGGGATGTCTTTACGGCCGATCAGGCAGCAGTTGTCGATCTCGGTGTTACGGGCACTCCAACCTTCTTCATCAATGGGCAAGAGCTGCGCGGTAATCAGCCCTTCGCGAATTTCCAGCAGGTCATCGAACAAGCCCTGGCTTCTGTGAATTGATGGTCCTTGGTCGGTCTGGCTTCCCTGATGAAATTCATACCCGCTAAGGAGTGACCTGGTCCTTCGGGCGTTCTCCGGGGGAATCCTGGCCGCTTTCGCTGAAGCGGTTGATCACCCTGACATGCATGTCGTGATCGACCGTGCACTGGCAGGACAGCCGGAATTTGCCCAGGTTTCCCTGGCTTTCTAGCTTGGTTCTTTCTGCCTCGGTCATGGTCTCCGGCTCCCCGGAGAGAAATTGAACCCGGCAGGTTGTGCAGCGGGCATACCCCCCACAGCGATGCAGAGGTTCTCCCCCATTATCTTCCAGCGCCAGCACTAGTCGTTTGCCAGCTTCAACCTCAAATTCGCCAACGCCTTCGATTTTCAATTTTGGCATGATGCAGTCTCCTTTGCTTCACCTTCGTTTTTCACAGCTTACCCAATCAAGACCAAGCCCGCAACCCAGGTCAGGTTGTCCTCTGTTATTTCTTCGCTTTCGGCTTTGAAGTGGGTCTCCCAGCCGCAGCTGGCTATCATCTTGAAAACATCCACGCCATACCCGGAGAGGGATGGCCGGGCCAGGTCTGGATGGCGGCAGGCCCCCCCGCTGATCTGTTGACATGAGAGATGCTCCTGGCAGAACAATTCCTTGCAGGATCCCCCAGCAAAAGCGCGGGAATGAGGATAGCCCAGATCCACAGCAGCTCCTTCCAGACGGGCTACCAACTCGTGATGGATCCGCCCCAGATCCAGCCTTTCCCAGCTCAACAGCATCCTTGCCGGAACCACCAGACGGACCACCAATGCTTGAGGAAGCTGCTTGATCAGCTCCCTGAAACCTGCTGGACCCTCTACGTAAGGAGGGCAGCTGAAGGACATGCCGTAATTCTCACAGCGGGGTTCGGTGCACTTCAATGCCAATCGATCCTGGACCCGGATCAGTTGGCTGGGAATGATTGCGGCATCGCTTGCTCCCAGGTCATAGGCCAGCTTGACCAGCTGGTGGAGTTCCGGATTGCTGTCTGGCATGGATCAGCTGACTATCTTCTTTTCCTGGAGATGGATTCCCCGTTTTTGATACTCACTCAGCAGGTTGCCGAATACACCCTCCCTGCCGCCAATCAGCTCGGGAGGACAGATGCCCTGATACGAGAACAGCCCGGTTAGGAGCTGCCTGGCAACGATGGCGCAGGTGTAGCCGGTAGTCCTGGCCATGGAGCTGATCCCACCCTCCTGGTCGAAATGATCAACCAGGTCATACTGGTAGCTTACCTGGTGAGTTCCTTCCTGGCCGGTTAGCAGCACCTGCATGACAGTGATGTCCCGGTCCTCGTCTGTCATTTGCCATTGGTCGAACAGCAAGCGCGATGTCAAGGCGAGGGGATTTACCTTTTGCCCAGCCACTTCCAGAGGTTCCGGGCTGAAAAACCCGCTCTCTCGGAAGACCCGCATCAGGTTGGCATGACCTGGGTAGCGCAGGGTTTTTTCTCTCATGGTCGGGATCGCCAGGGTTTTCCTCAGTGTCCGCAGACCGTCAGTGTTGAACGCTTCCAAAGTGCCGATTCCCGGGAAATCGATCAGCTCCACTCCGGAGAGGGCTGGATAGACCACATCCTGCCCGTTCTCCACGAATCGAGCAGGCCGCGTGTATTCCTCCAGGACATCCACAGGTGAAAAGACCGCTTTATATTCATAGGGCCACTGGCGAATCAGGGGCAGACCGCCCACATAGCAGTGGTAGTAATCGGTCCGGTCCAGTTTGCCTGCTGCATAGCCGGCAATCAGATTGCACAATCCGGGGGCCACGCCGCAGTCTACCACTGCAGTCAGCCCGGTCTTCTTAGCCAGCTCATCCAGCTCAAATGCGTCTTCAGGGAAAAATGAGATATCCACTGCGTTTACACCATTTTCAAGGATCTCCTTCAATGTGCTGAAGCCCATAAAGCCCGGCACAGCACTGATCGCTAGGTCAGCGCCGTCAATCAGCCGGGAGATCACCCCTTTTCCTGTCAAGTCGGCTTGCTGGGAAGTAACAGCTGGGATCCCTTCCAGTTTCTGAAGTGCCTTTTGGCTGGCATCAACCGCCAGCACCTCAAATTCACCTTCCCGGGCCAGGTCTTTAATGATTGCACTGCCGACCATTCCTGCTCCAAAGACAACGATCTTCATTTGTGAAATCTCCTCATCCTTCTCTCAAGAACTGCCTGATGAACCGCTCGGTATTTTGATAGAAATCGGCGATGTTCTTCGCCTCCTTGAATCCATGGCTTTCCTCAGG
This sequence comes from Anaerolineales bacterium, assembly GCA_045888315.1. Taxonomy (GTDB): domain Bacteria; phylum Chloroflexota; class Anaerolineae; order Anaerolineales; family UBA11858; genus B10-G9. Next base: position 24,821 of record JBGCVQ010000143.1, read on the forward strand.
GTAGAGGTGGTACTCGTACGGGACCCCATTTTCTTCGAGGGCTTTGATGATCTGCTCTGCCTGGTCCTGGGGGACGATCGGGTCCTGACCTCCCTGGAAGATCAAGACTGGATCCCGGATGCGATCCGCAAAAAAGACCGGTGAACGCTCGCGGTACAAATCTTCTGCCTCGGGGTAGGGGCCGATCAGCCAGTCGGAAGAGTAACGTTCGAATTTAGGGGGAGCTTCCAGCAGGCTGAGGTGGTTGATAACCGCATAGAGTGTGATCCCCGCCCGGAACACACCCGGGAAGCGAACCAGGGTCTGAAAAACGGTCAAGCCTCCCGAGCTGCTGCCCATCAGGAACATATTATCCCGGTCTATCCAGCCCTGCTCGGCAGTATACAGCGCTCCGCTGAGACAATCGTCCACATCGGCCACTCCCCAGCTCCCAGCCAATGATTGGCGGTATTCCCGGCCGAAGCCTGTGCTTCCGCGATAGTTGACCTCCAGCACCGCGAATCCCCGGCTGGTGAAATATTGGGTTCGGGGTTGATAATCAGCGAATTTCTGCCGGGTAGGGCCGCTGTGGACGATCACGAGTAGAGGAGGTTTTCCATCCCCCGTGAAGGCAGGATTGTGGGGTGGGTAGAATAGGCCGTGGATGGTCTCCGCGTTGGCGCTGGTCCAGGTGATCGAACGAGGTTGGGAGAAGACCTCCCGAGGTGGGCTTCCTGGAGCTGTTTTTCGGATCACAGCGGTCTTTCCATCCGGGTCTGCGGTGATCAACCGCGGTGGAATAGCGCTGGCAGAAGCGAGGACTGCGATACGGTCCTGAGAGGGCGATACCGCCAGCCAGTCCAGCCAGGTATAGCGCTCATCCAGTGTGATCTCGCTCTCTACCCCGCGTTCCACATCCCAGGTCCACAGGGATCGCACTCCATCCTGGTTGCGAAGAAAATATACCCGCTGGCTGTCCGGGCTGAAACCGTAGGATCCTCGATCCTGCAGCCAGGCAGGCAGGGCATGTTCGGCGGGGAAGGTCGTCAGCTGAGTGTGTTCCCGGCGGGTAAGGTCATAGAGATACAACTGCCACCAGCCGCTTTGGTCGCTCAGATAGGCCAGGAAGCGGCCGCCAGGTGAGAACTCAGGCTGAAGCACAGAGATCCCTTCCCCACCGGCAATGCGCTCTTTGTCTGCCAGGCAGGGTTTCCCGCCTGAACCTAGGTCGACCTCAGCTAGCCAGACCGTGCTTGAGTCCCAGGGCATGTGGGGATGGTTCCAGCTCATCCAAGCCAGGCGAGTTCCTCCCGGGTGCCAGCGGGGGTAATTATAAAAATCAGCTGTCTCATCCAGGAAAACCGGTCCCAGGCGTTTTTCAAGGTCGACCAGGCCCAAGGCGTCATTCTCGCCGTCTGAATGTACAAAAAGGACCCAGCTGCCGTCAGGAGAGATCTTTGGAGAAGCTGCCTGGACCAAGCCGCTGGTCAGAGGTTGGAATGTCTTGCCGGCTCGATCGATCTTGACCAGCTGGCCGGATTCCCTGTCAACGACTATCAGCCCCTCCCTCCCGGCAGTATATCCTCCTCCACCATAAAGTAAGCTGCCTCCCACCTGGATGCTGCCGCTCATTATCCGGGGATCCTCGAGTGGTCCGTGGACCATGAAGACCGAGGCCTGGGAGGAATGCCTTTCTCTCCACAGCAGGTCACCGGATGGGCTCCAGGTTGGCTCGCTGATACTCAGCAGGCTGGCTGTGTTTTCAGGGGTGATCGGTGAGGGCCAAAGACCGAATGGGAGGACTTTATTTTCTTTCATAACCAGGTCAATGAGAAAGGATCTAATCCAATCATACTATGAGATCCCTGTTCGATTTGAAGATCTCCTTGATTATGGTCGAGTAGAGTCTAACAAAACCCAGGAAGCAGCCCAGGAATTCAGCACAGGTCCCGGACGGGTGCAAAGCTTCTGCGGTGGAGGGGACAAGGACCCAGTTTGAGGATCGCTTGCCTGTGCTGAGCTGTCCCATACCCCTTATTCTGGCCGAATCCATACCCAGGATAGCGCTGACCGTTCTCTATCATCCAGTCATCACGGTGGGTTTTGGCCAGAATGGAAGCGGCAGCGATCGACAGGGAGCGGGCATCTCCTTTGACCAGGCGGGTTTGGGGAAGGGGGATATCTGGGAGTTCCAGATAGTCGACCAGCAGATACTCAGCGGGCAGGGACAGCCCATCGACAGCCCGCCACATGGCCAGGCGCGTCGCGGGCAGGATGCCCAGCTGGTCGATCTCGCTGTGGGAGGACCAGCCGATGCTCCAAGCGCTGGCTGAGTCCTCCACAATGATTCGGAGCGCTTCTCGCTGGTGGGGGCTGAGCTGTTTCGAATCCTGGGTTCCTTCCAGGACTTTCTCGATCCCATCCCTTCTGGGAAGGATGACAACTGCAGCGGTGACTGGACCTGCCAGGCAGCCACGTCCAGCCTCATCGATGCCCCCTATAGCACTCAGGCCAGCTCTCCAGAGCGCTCGCTCAAAACTCAGATCGGGAAATTCTGGGATCAGGGAAGGATCAATCTGCCGCGGCATAGCGGCCTCGGGAGCTGTTGCGGTGGATGTCTCTGATGTCCAGGAGGATTTTGACCGCATCCTGTAAAGCATGCACCTTGCTTTCCTGATGGTAGTACCAAGGTATGGCCACTTCTCGGATGGTATAGCCTCGCAACCGAGCTATGTAGAGCAGTTCTATATCAAAGGACCAGCCATCAAGTGTTTGCTGGTTGAAAAGGTCCAGGACAGCTGAATGCGAAAAGCATTTAAAACCGCACTGGGTATCGTTCAGCCCGGGAAGGATGGTAAGCTGGATGAGCCAGTTCATCAGTCTTCCTCCCAGGTGGCGGATCAAAGGTTCATTATAACGAACCGCACCAGCGGCTTCTCTGCTGGCAATCGCTACCTCGTAGCCCTCCAGCTGGGGAGGTAAAAAGCGAGTGACCTCTTCGATGGGCATCGATAGATCAGCATCGCACATGAAGGCATATTGTCCGCGGGTTTGAAGCATTCCGCAGCGAACAGCCGCTCCCTTACCAGGCTGGGGCTCGAAAAGCCCTTTCATTTGCGGGATCTGGGAAGAGAATTCCTGGATGATCGCGTCGGTCTTGTCCCTGCTGTTATTGTTAACGATCAGCACCTCGGTTTCATAGGGCTGGGAAGTGATGAACTGACCGACCCGTTCTAATGTCCCGGGTAGTCGGGCTTCTTCGTTATAAGCGGGGATGACGATGGAGAGGAATGGCTGTTGCACGCGGTTCCTGTCGCAGGATCTAAGCAGTAAATGAGATCAGGCCGATCAGCACGATCAAGACAATGATCAGCAGCACAATCAGGATGCCTACGATTACCCATTCCCTGCGGGTAAAGTTGGCTTTTCTGGCAACCTTGTTGATGCTTTCATCGACTTTGACCAGCGGTTCCGGCACAGGAGCCGGTTCTGCCAGCTCTGGCGGTGGGACCTTGGGCTTTTTTTCCTTCACGGGCATCCGGGGATTGGTCAGCAGCTTGACTGCTTCCCGGAAATCCCTGTCGCTGAAAACCGGTTTGGATATCGATAACTCACGGGCAAAATTCTTGATGCCGTCCGCCTGGACAACTCTCACCCGCGGCCTGATGGATTCAACTACCGTTTCCGGGGAGACGAAGATCATCACACCCCGGTCCATGGGGGCGGAAAAATTATGCTGCTTGTAATAGCCCTCGATGGTTTTGTGGTACAGCCAGGTTTCCCTGATCAGGTTATTCATGGCCGGGCGATATTCGTTGTTGCCGCCCAGTTCCTCCCAGTGCTTGCCTTCAGCCCGGAAGAAACCCTGGACAGATTTTGGATTGATCACCAGCAGGACTGCTGGCGTGATCAGCACCATGGGGATCGGCCTGGTGACCTTGGGAATATTGACATCACGCAGCAGCACACATTCATTGCCCAGGACAGATCCTAGGATCTCCGCCAATTCCTCCTGGCTTTTACGGCTCTGATTCCAGCTGTATCCATAAGCCAGGCTGCCCTGGAGGGTCTTTAGCATTCCCGAGATACCTGGCTCTGCCTGATATTTAGAAAGGTCTATAGTCCTCATGACGCACCTGATTGATGGTTTTTTTTGATTATACCAGTCTCCAGGGCCAGCTTAGACCCGATTTGGTTAGTGGGGCTGGCAGCGCGGGAGGCGGGCAGCGAGCTTAAAAGAAAAGTCGGGGTGGACGGACTTGAACCGTCGACCTCCGCGTCCCAAACGCGGCGCGCTTCCAACTGCGCCACACCCCGATCAACCCTTTAGCTCTAGGGAGCAGTATAATCTCTCTATATTCACTAGTCAAGGACAGCGGGTTTGAGGCCTATTTTCCATGCGACCAGATCTGGTGCAAATCCATCATGCTGATTACCAGGAAGATATCCCTTTTTGGATATCCCTGGTGAGCGATCGGGATCCTGTTCTAGAGGTTGGCTGCGGCCACGGGCGGGTGACCCTGCCGCTGGTGGAGAGCGGCTGCCGGGTGGTAGGGGTTGACCTGGATCCGAATGCCCTGGCTTATCTCCGGGAGTCGCTGAATGATCCTTCGGCACAGGCCAGGGGACGAATCATACTTACGGAAGCGGATATCCTGGATTACCGATCCGAGGAATCATTCGGGGCAGTGATCGTTCCCTGCAACACCATCAGCACTTTTCCCCCAGCCCGGAGGATCGCGCTGATCCAGAAAGCCCATGCTCTCTTGCGGGAAGGGGGCCTGTTCGCCGCCAGCATGCCCAATCCAGTGCTGATGTTCGCTCAGCTGGCTGAACTCGAGGGGGAAAGTGAGCCGGGCGATCCGGAATGGGAATCGTCTTTCACGCTCCCCGGATCCGGTTTTCCGGTTGAGGTCAGCAGCCGGATCAGCCCGGTGGTTGGAGATCCGACCGCGCTGCGCTGGGAATGGATCTATGACCAGCTGTCCCCGGATGGCGGGGTAAAGCGGGAGATCGTCAGCACGGTACATTTTCCCGCCGCTCCAGACAGTTATGTTGATGAAATGTCAGCAGCAGGTTTGCGCTCGATCGTCCTCCTGGGGGATTTTGATAGCAGCGAGTATCGAGAAGATTCTCCCTACTTGATCGTCATCGGTGAGAAATAAACCCAGCAGGGGGTATCCCGGGAGCAAAGGGTGTTAATAAAACACCTATACATGGTTTGCTTTCCTCTTATGATCTGTTTGTGTTCTTCTTATACTGCCGCTTTATCATAGGCTGCATACAGTTGAAAAATCCCCTTAGTAGAAGGAGTACACAATGTCCATGTATGTCAAACCCTATACCCGCTTCCAGAGATATCCGGCTTACCGCCTGAATTCAGTAGAGAGCGATATTCACGTTCCCCTGGATGTCATCCTGGATGGTGACAGCTATTTGATCGAAATGATCGTTCCTGGCCTGGATCCCGAGGATCTGGAAATCGAGATCGTTGAAAACAACGTCATCGTTGAGGGTCAGTTCGATGAGGCTGAAGAGGATCAGAAGTACCTGCGCAAAGAGCGCCCGACCGGCAAGTTCCGCCGGGTTGTCCGCCTCCCCAAGCTGCTGGATACCGAGAAGACCGAGGCGAATCTCCAGAAAGGCATTCTCAGCCTGCGCGTGCCGGTTGCGGAGGAAGCTCTGCCGAAGACCATCAAGGTCAAAGCACAATAAGTCCCATTTCTTTCCCAAGATCAGTTGTCGAAGAGCTGGTAAATGCCAGCTCTTCTGCTTATAGCGGTGAGACCGGGTTGGGGTTGGAATCAGGTATAATGGCTATACTGAATTGCAGCAGGATAAGGAGGTTCGCATGGAGAAGAACCAGGAGAATCAAAAAGAAGAATTGGAGCAGAAGATCAGCGAAGCCGAAATGGAAGCCCAGCTGGCGGCTTCTCAGGCAGCAGGAATGAGCGCTCCAATCGAGGAGGAGCCGGCTGAGACCGCGGCTGTGGAAGTACCTCCAGAGAAGAAAAAGATGTCCAAGGCTCGGCTAATCTGGCGGCGGATCCTGATCTGGCTGGTTGTGATCGCGATCGCCTTTGCCGGCGGTTTTTACCTGGATACTTATTTGCGCTATCATCCGGCGCTGGATCAGATTGCCAGCCTGAATGACCAGATTGCTAATCTCAATACAGACCTGGGTGACAAAGATGGAGAGATCGCCTCTCTGCAGAGCGAGATCGACCGCCTGAGTCAGTTCGAAGACCTCAATACTGGCTTGAAAGATGAGATCGATCAGCTGGAAATCCATTTGAAGGTGCTGACGGCCCGGGCTTCAGTTGCGGATGCTTCCCTGGCGGTAGAACAGGAAAGGAACGCCGACGCGCGCCTGGCTCTGAATAAGTTGGGGACTACTTTGGAATCCTTGAAGGACACCCTTGCGGCGGACCAGATCGAGGTAGTGGACAGTATGATCCAGCGCTACCAGTTGGTGGTTAGCGAACTTGATACCGAGGGCTATTCAGCCCTGACCGACCTGGATCTGCTGGCAAACAGACTGATCGCGCTCGAAAACAATCTATTTGCCACACCTTGATAGACAAAAAGATGTAGAGGAAATAACAAAAAGCCTCCCGAGGGAGGCTTTTTGTATTTTTAGCTTGGGGAGGGATGTCCCTGGCGGCCTACTGGCTTTCGGCAGGCTCGCTGCTGGCTGCAGTGCTTAAGGCCTCTGCCTCAACCGCAGTCTCTGGCATGCCGTTCAGGACCCAAACTTCAAAGAGGTGCACATATTCATCTTTGATGAGCTTGGTAGGCGGCATCTGCTGGATGATCTCTTCTCCATTCTCATCCAGGATGCTTTCCCCATTGATGGTCAGGATCAAGTAGCTGTTCAAATCCCCAGCGATCAAATTCTGCCCAGCGTTATCGCCGCTGGTAAGCAATTCCTCGTAAGAGCCCATCAGGTAGTTGTTGTTCTCTTTCCCCTCACGGTGGCAGGAGACACAGTAGCGTTTCACCAGGCGGGAGATATGTACTTCATAGGATGGGATCTCGTCTTCGCCGATCTCCGGGATCGCTCCGGCTGAGGCTGCATCGGCCGGGAGCTCTACCCGATCGTCCCAGGCGTAGCGCATGTAGGTGACCAGCGCGTCAATGTCGGATTTTTTCAGCTCTCCGCCGTAAGCCAGCCCAAAGGGCGGCATTCCCAGGTCCTGCTGGCCGTATTCGATGATCGCGAACAACGTTTGGTCCGAGCGGGTATAGATCTCATCCCGGCTGCTGATGGGTTTTAATACTGTACCTTCCAGGCCTTCCACTCCGGCGATCAAGCCACCTTCCCCGTCCGGGCCGTGGCATTCCACACACTGAACGCTGTAGATATCCTGGCCCAGGGCGAATTTCTCCTGGAGGGTATTGGCTGCGGTCTCTTCATTCTTGGGAGTGGTCATAACCGACCGGACAGTGAGGCCGACCATACCCAGCACAACCACACCCATGATCGAGATCCCGGCCAGGCGGTTCTTCCAATGGCGGAGAGGGTTCCTGTCCAGAAAGGGCAGGGCGAACAGGACCAGGATGCCCAGCACGGGCAGGACAAAGGTTCCGATCCACTCGATCTTGCCCGGGACGAATTTCAGGAACTCGAACAGGAATAGGAAATACCATTCCGGCCGCGGCACATAGGTCGCATCGCTGGGATCGGCCTTTGGTTCCACTGCTACACCAATAAACGCGGCTAAGCCGATCAGCAGGATGAACAAACCGAAGGAGACCAGCAGGTCCTTATAGATGATATCCGGCCAGAACTTCACTCCCTTCTCTTTGGCCTGCTCGTATTTTCGTTTATAGGCTTGTTTTTGTTCTTCGTTCACAGGATCTCTCCTCAAATGACGATCAAGGTCAAACGAATGCGCCGATCAGCTCTTCTCATCAGGGATATTGGAGATACCCAGCCGAATGACCAGATAGAGATGCGTTCCCACCACAGCCAGCAGGATGGCGGGGAAGATCCAGATATGGAGGGAGAAGAACCTGGACAGCGTCAGCGCGCTGAGGTCGCTTCCACCCCGCAGCACCCTCAGGATGAACTCTCCGATGCCCGGCACCGAACCGGCGATCTCCGTTCCCACTGTTGTGGCCCAGTAGGAGCGCTGATTCCAGGGCAGCAGGTAGCCGGTGAAACCCATCCCCAGGGCGCCGATCAGCAGCATCACACCCGTGATCCAGGTGAATTCCCGAGGGTACTTGTAAGCCCCGTAGAAGAACACCCGCAGCAGGTGGATGAAGGCGGTCAGGATCAGCAGGGAAGCCCCCCAGTGGTGGATCCCCCGGATCAGCCAGCCGAACTTGACTTCGGTCATGATGAAAGAGATGCTGTCATAGGCATGGTCCGGCGTGGGCACATAATAGACGGAAAGCAGCATGCCCGTGATCCCCTGCATGACGCCCAGGAACAGGCTGGCGCTGCCCAGCGTGAACCACCAGTTGACTTTAGGGACCTTGCGGTTGAGAATGGTCTCGTAAATGGCTTTCAAGCCCAGGCGCTCATCCAGCCAATCGTATACGTTCTGTGCCATATTATCCTTCCCTGAGATAGATAAAGAGCTGCCCATCTTCGATTTTGGTCTCAAAGCGGTCCATGGGCCGGGGTGGAGGTCCGGTCACGACATCCCCGAGTATATCGAAAGCCGCCGCATGGCAGGGGCAGTGATATTCTTGTGTTTCCGGATCCCAGTTCACCCGGCAGCTGAGATGGGTGCAGACATCCGAGAATACGATCACCTCAGCTTCCTGGCGCAGGATAAAAGCGCCGTAGCTGTGGCTGCTTCTTTCCCAGCCGTTGACTTTTGTCATCGTGAAATTGAAGAGAGTGGGAGTGTCAAAGGGATAATTCTCCAGGGGGCCGAGGGGGATCCAGCTCTCAGCGGTTTCCTTTCCCAGGGCAGGGGAGATGAAATACTGGATCACTGGCAGTCCTACCACGGCTGCCATCAGCGATCCCAGCGCCGAGGTGACGATCTTAACAAAACTCCTCCGGTCCATCACAGGCGAGCGATATTTAGCGGGCATAGATCACTCCAGGGTCATCCATTCATGAAAATTGTCCACCCGGCTGGGGATGCAGGATGGGATTTGCGTGGAAATGTTCCATCATTATAGACGAGAACCCCTTGAGGGGCTGATGATATCTTTGACTAACAAACTGTGAGATATGTCACTTTCAAAAAACCACCCCAGAATGACATAATGAATGGATAATCGACCTCCCGGCTTGGGCCGGGTTTTTCAACGAACCACTTCAGGTACAAGGAGGGAAACATGGCGCTGAGCCGCAATGTCGGTTTGCTCGCGGGAGCGAAATATAAGGGAGGGGGACCCATGCTGGCCTGGGCCCTCCACCGTATCTCCGGTTTGGCGATCGTGATCTTTGTAGCCCTGCATGTGATCGCTTCCTTCCTGACCCAGCAGCTGGGCAGCGACCTCGGTATCTCCATCAACATTCTCTACGAATCGATCTATTTCCAGCTCTTCATCGCTTTCTGCGCTATCTTCCACGGTGTGAACGGCTTCAGGATCATTCTGCTGGATATCTGGCCCAGGCTGATCCGCTATCAAAAGGAATCCACCTGGCTGGAATGGTTCGTAGTCCTGCCCCTGTATTTGTTGACCGCATTCATCATGATCCGGCGCTTTTTAGCAGGATAATCAATTAAGGAGAGAGGTATGTCTTCGAGACCAATGCCTAAACCCAGCTGGAACCTGGAGTACCTGATGTGGATTTTCACCCGCCTCTCGGGCCTGACTCTGGTGCTGCTGGCGGTGCTAGGTATATCACTGGGTTTACTGATGGGCGCCAGGAACCAGATGGATCTGGGCACCCTGATGCGCTGGACTTTTTTCCCCAATCCAAACCATGTCCTGGACAGTGAGATCCCGGATATCTATCTCTGGTCGAATGGTTTTTGGCAGATCATGCAGATCCTGGTGGTGTTCTTTGCCGCTACCCATGGATTTAACGGGCTGCGGGTCGTTGTTGAGGACTACACTTCTCCCGGTTTCTGGCAGGGAACGCTGCGGTTCTTGATATTCCTGCTGTGGATCTTTTGCGGATTGGTAGGCATTTACGTCATTCTCGGCTCCTGATCGGGCTGCGAGGAGATCAGCTATGCAAAAACATCAATATGAAGTGGTTGTTGTCGGGGCTGGCGGCGCGGGATTGACAGCGGCCTTGTACGCCTCACGGAATGCCAGTACTGCCGTGATCAGCAAACTCTATCCCAGCCGATCCCATACCGGGGCTGCTCAGGGCGGTATCGGGGCAGCGCTAGGCAATACCGAAGAGGATCATCCCGAGTGGCATGCCTTTGACACCGTTAAGGGCAGCGATTACCTGGGCGACCAGGACGCGATCGATTTCATGGCTTCTGAGGCAGTGGACGCGGTCTACGAGCTGGAGCATATGGGCCTGCCTTTCAGCCGCAACCCGGACGGCACCATTGCCCAGCGGCCTTTTGGCGGGCATACCAATAATGAGACCGGCAAACCTGTCCGGCGGGCGTGCTACGCGGCGGACCGGACCGGTCACATGATCCTGCAGACTCTCTTCCAGCAGAGCATCAAGAACAATGTCAAGTTCTTTGATGAATTCTATGTCCTGGATTTACTGATCGAGAATGGCAGGACAGCCGGTGTGGTAGCCATGGAGCTGGCAACCGGTGAGATGCATGTTTTCCAGGCCAAAGCCGTCATCATCGCTACCGGCGGGCACGGCCGGGTATGGGAGACTACCTCCAATGCTTATGCCTACACCGGCGACGGTGTGGCCTTGACCTTGCGAAGGGGCATCCCGGCAGAGGACCTTGAATTTTACCAGTTCCATCCCACGGGGATCTACCGCATGGGCATCTTGATCACGGAAGGCGTCCGCGGCGAGGGCGGTGTGCTCATCAACGGAGAAGGGGAGCGCTTCATGGAACGCTACGCCCCCACGGTCAAAGACCTGGCTTCGCGCGATGTCATCAGCCGGGCAATGTACCTGGAGATGAAAGCCGGCCGAGGGATTGACGGCAAGAACTACATGCACCTGGATGTCACCCCGGATGTGGTCAACCATTTCGCGGAAATCGACGGCAGAAAGAACCCGGACGGCACACCTTACCGGGTCACTGGCAAGGATATCCTGGCCAAGCTTCCAGATATCATCGATTTCTGTGAGACCTACATCGGTGTCAATCCGGTTTCTGACCCAATGCCGGTCCAGCCGACTGCCCACTATGCGATGGGAGGCATCCCCACCAATAAATATGGAGAGGTGGTCATTGACGAAAAGAATACTGTGCTGCCTGGGCTGTATGCAGCCGGTGAGGTAGCTTGTGTATCCGTACACGGTGCTAACCGCCTGGGGACCAATGCCCTGCTCGATTTGATCGTCTTCGGGAAACACTCGGGTTTGAAAGCCGCCGAATACTCGGCCAGTGAAGCCTTTACCGAACTCCCGGTAAAACCGGAGGCTTATGCCGAGAAACAGTTGAAAGACCTCCAGGATAGCAGTGGAAAAGAGAACATGATCACCCTGGCCAGCGAGATGAAATCGACCATGTCTGACCATGTCGGGGTATTCAGGATCGCAGAAGGCATGCAAACTGCAGTGGACAAGATCAAGGAGCTTAAAGAACGCTTTAAGGACGTCCGCATCGATGATCACGGTTCAAAATACAACATGAACCTGGTCGAAGCCTGGGAGCTGAGCAATCTCCTGGATATTGCGGAAGTGACTGCTGTCTCCGCCCTGGCCAGGAAAGAAAGCCGGGGAGCGCACTCGCGGGATGATTTCCCCAAACGCGACGACGAGAAGTGGCTCAAGCATACCCTGGCCTGGCAGGAGGATGGCAAGATCCGCCTGTCCTATAAACCGGTGAACATCACCCACTACCAGCCGAAAGCCCGGAAGTATTAGGAGGGAGTACCATGCAGGTAACGCTGAAGATCTTTCGCTTCAACCCGGAGGATGGAAGCAAGAAGCACTACGATAGCTTTACTGTCGAAGCGGAACCGACCGATCGGGTGCTGGATGTGCTGGAACGGATCAAGGGCAATCATGACGGAACGCTGGCATTCCGACGCTCCTGTGCTCACGGGGTCTGTGGATCCGATGCTGTCCGCATCAATGGGGTCAACCGCTTGGCTTGCAAGGTGCTCATCAAGGACCTGAAGTCCCGCCATGTGGTCATTGAACCCATCCTGGGGCTGCCGATCGAAAAAGATCTGGTGGTTGACATGGAGCCCTTTTTCGACCACTACCGCTCTGTAATGCCATATTTTGTGAATGACGACCCGCCGCCGAAAAAGGAGCGCCTGCAAAGCCCGGAGGAAAGGGAGCGCTTTGATGACACCACCAAGTGCATCCTGTGCGCTGCCTGCACAACCAGTTGCCCCTCCTTCTGGGCTAATGGCGAGTATGTCGGTCCATCGGCTATCGTCAACGCCCACCGCTTCATCTTTGATAGCCGCGACCAGGCAGCAGCCCAGCGCCTGGAGATCCTCAACGAGCAGTTCGGTGTCTACCGCTGCCATACTATCTTCAACTGCACGGACGCCTGCCCGCGCGACATTCAGGTCACCCAGGCGATCGGGGAGGTGAAGAAAGCCATCGCTGAAGGCAGGGTCGACTGAGCAGCATCTCTCGATAGTAAAAGCGGGTTCCAATTGGAACCCGCTTTTTGTCAATAAGTAACCCCGCCTGCGGCCGCAGGCGGGGATTGCAAGGAGAAACGCTTTATAAAGCCGAGGTTCAGGAATATTCCCTGCCGAAGGGCAGCAGTGCCAGCGGGATCAGTTTGAAATGCTGCTTGGCAAAGGGCAGGCCGATGATCGTGATCGCCAGGATGATGCCATGGACCAAGTGGGCAATGGCGATCTCCCAGCCGAAAAGCAGGATCCAGATCATATTGAAGATCACCCTGCCAACGCTGTTGGCGTTCTCAAGCTCGCGGACTTCTTTACCGAAAGGTGCGAAGGTTGCCAGGCCGATCTTGATAGTCTGCGTACCGAAGGGAATACCCACGATCGTCAGACAGAGAACGATCCCGCCCAAGATATAGCCTAAGCCCGCCAGAAGGCCGCCGAATATCAACCAGATGATATTTCCCAGTATTGACATGCTCAACTCCTCAATGAATATTTCCTACCATTATATACGGGATTGAGGGGGAGAAGTTGCGGGGTAGATCTGGATAGTAAGCAGTAAATAGTAAATTAAAAGAAGGTAGCTGTGATAGCGATTGCCAGCGTTCCTGGACCGTCTCACCGGTAAAAGCTCAGGAAAGGACTTGAGGAGCAACTTCTTTCCTGGGGAAGACCTCTCGGAGAGCCAGGAAGAATGAACCAAGGCTGAAAGCGATTCCCCCAAACCAGCTGATCAGCGCCACGGGTGTGAATATCCCTTGAAGAAGCACTTCGCCAGCGACCGCTGCCGCCGGGAAGATCCCTGCCAATAGGAGCAATTTCTTCTCATCCCACCGGGCTAGCTGGACCTCTCTGGAAACTGGGGCTGGGGTGTGAAGGCTGCGGGACAGCAGATAGATGGCTGCGCCGTAGAGGATCCAGATCACCAGGTGGCCAAGTATGCCAGGGTAAGCATCAGGCCGGAGAAGGATCCCGAGGGCCAGATACATGATCCCGGCCGGAACCAGCAGCCATTTGAATTGGCCTTGATTCGGCAGCAGGTCCTCCATGCTGTATGAGTGATCCCGGGTGGCCTTCTTCCAGATCACGACTAAGCCGACCAGGACTGCGGTTGTGGAGAGACCGGAGAGCAGGGATTGGGCTGGTGTGGGGGAATTGATGCTCTGGAACAGCCCTCCAAAAGCCATCACTCCAGCTAGTCCTCCCCAGCTGTTAAGGAACTTTCCCAACCTTCCAGGCAGACAGCGTCCCAGGCTGGTTGAGCTGGTTAGGACCTTTTCTGCAACCAGAAGAGGGATGATGAAGGAGAACCAGGCGTGCCACCAGAAAACCAGCACCAGGGTCTCGATGGGGGCGAACTCAGCGACGATCACTGCGCCTCCCCAAGGTGGATCCCAGAGCACCTTGGTCAGGTAGGCTTCATAGAGTCCGAAGATCATCCCGGCGAAGACCAGGCTTGAAAAGCGCGGTCCCTGGGACCGGTAAACCAGGCTCCCCAGGATCAGGATGTGCAGCCCGTATAAAGGGACCACCACCAGTAAGCCCCAGGCGTGGAAATAGGGGAACATATCCGAACCAGAGAAGACCTCAGCAAAGAAGGTCGATAGGGCGGCCAGGATCAGCCAGAAGAGCAGCTGATGTTTCTTGAAGTCAGGATTCTCGGCGGTCATAGGGACACCTCATGATTTGGAGTTTTTCACTTCCTTGTCGGGAATATATCTGCTAGGAATACAAAGGACTGTGTGATTAAGTTGCACACCTCGATCCAAAAAGAGAACTGCTCCCGGTTTAGGAGCAGCTCTCAGGCTTATCACCTCTGAAACTCATTACACCTGTTGGGTATCGAGGCCTGTCCTTTATTCCTCTTCCTCGGCTGCTTTTTTACGCCTGTCCTGGATGAAAGTGATCAGCGCCGAACCTATAGCCAGACTGATGATGTACGGAAAGAGCAAGAACCAGCCTGCACCGGGCAGCAGACTGGCCAGTACGAAAATCGCACCAGCCCGGACTTCGCGCTTGACAGGGTGCAGGTTGGGGTATAGGCGCTCGGCCAAGTGGCTGATGAAGGCTGCCAAACCGAAGAGCAGCCCGATCAAAAAGGCGCCGTAGATCCCGAACACCAGGATATTCAGGATGGGTGCTCCCTTAGCAAGCGAAGCCAATCCCAGAACGATGGCAGTGACCAGGATCGTGTTCAGGAGCCCGATCCAGAAGGAACGCTTCCAGTGGTTTTCCAGGGTCTGGCGCACCCGGTCAACCTGGACAGGAAACAAGCCCCGCATCAGCAGGAAGCTGGCTACCAGGCAAACCAGGGAAAGACTTGACAGAAGAATGGCATAAAGGGTTTCCATATGAACCTCCAATCTGGTTAGTGGTCCTGATGATTCCCGGTGGGGAGCGGCTGGCGCCCCAGCAGGAGGAAATTTAGGAGGAGTCCCAGACCGCCCGCAGCCCCGATCAGGATCCAGGGGGAAAGGCCCAGCCTGCTTAAGTTGCCGAGCGGAAGCAGGTTCAGTCCCAGGGCTCTGATCTGCAGCTGCAGTTCAGCCCACCATACCAGCCAGCTGCTGGCTAACTGGGCCAGGAAGATATTCAAACCGGCCTGCAGTTCTTTTCCAGTGTATACCACCCGGGGCAGCCAGCCTGCGGCTTGGAGGACAGGGATCAAAGCCGCGATCACCGCCCCAGCGCCCAGGGCTTCGATCACCAGGGTCCAGGTGATGGCTGGGGTGAGGTCCCGTTCCTGTCTCAGCCGAGAGAGGATCGGCCCGGAGAGATCCCGGGATAATTCCAATGACGGCAGGCTTTCCAGCTGCAGGCTGAGGTCTTCCAGGTGTTCCAGTTCACCCTGGCAGGCTGCGCAATCTACCAGGTGGCGCTGGACCTGTTCAGCCAATCCTGGTTCGAGCACGCCATCAAGATAGCCTTGCAGCTGATCCTCGGTCAGATGGGGAGTGGATTCAGTCATGTTTATTCTCCTCCAGTACTTCGGCCAGTTTGCGGCGGGCCCGGTACAGATGGCTGCGAACAGTGTTGAGCGGCAGCTTCATCACCTCCGCCATTTCCTTGTAGGATAGATCCTGGAAATGGCGCAGTTCGAGGGCAGTCCGCTGGAGGTCAGGAAGCTGCCAGATCGCCCGGTAGAGCTGCTGGTCCCTCTGGGAGAGCTCCAGCAGGGCTTCCGGGTTTCTCTTCGGTTTGTCCGCGACCTGGTCTTGTTCATCCTCCAGCGGCACCCGCTCCAGCCGGGCTTTCTGGAGATGGTTGTAGCACAGGTTGGCAGCCAGGGTGCGCATCCAGGGACCGAAGGGCCGCCCCGGATCATAGTGGGCGATATTCCTATACGCTCTTAAGAACGCTTCCTGGACCAGATCCTCGGCTTCCTGCGGGTTGCCCAGGATCCTTAGGCAGACGTTGTAAACCGCGCCCTGGTGCTCCTGGACCACCATACCGTAAGCGTCCAGGTCGCCCTTCTGGACCTTGATCAGCAGCGCCTGCTCTTCGTACCCAGCCATGTCTATATTGTAGTACAGGCTGTCCCTGATTAAAGTTGCAGAGAGACCAAGTCTCCGTGTCTCTCCTTATCCAGGTCTCCTTGTCTCCCAGTCTCCTTGTCTGGGAGTTCGGGGAATGCTATAATTTCCGCGCAGTGCCCCGGTAGCTCAAAAGGACAGAGCGAGGCTCTCCTAAAGCCTAGGTTGTGGGTTCGACTCCCGCCCGGGGTACCTCTAGAATTTGATGAAGCGGTCATTACCCAAGGAGAAATAAATGAACCTATCTGCGCCAAAACAAACTACCTGGTGGCTTGCTTTTGTCTTGGGTGTAGTGGGGATCGCTGGTCATTATGTCAGCCTGCCCATCATCAGCGCAGTTGATTACTGGTTCGTGGTCGCTGGTTTTGTCCTGCTGACCCTGGCCACCCTTCTTAAAAACCTCTAGCCCGAACCCTCTCGAGCTGATTAAAGGCTCATAGATTGTCTAGAGAGCCTGAGCCTTCCCGGAAAAAAGGAAGGCTTGATGTGGTTAATGGTAATTGGGACGTAGTTTGGAAGCCGTTCAGCGGCAGATCAGCAGCGGTACTGGAGATTGATGCAAGAGGGCATCCAGCGTGCTGCCGAAGATCAGCTCCACCATGGGCTGGAAGCCATAGCCCCCGACGATCAGGAAATCGCATCCCTCCCTGACCTGGGCATCCAAGATGACCTCGCTGGGGGAGCCGATCTCACTCACATAGTCCGCTGTGATCTGGCGGGCCTTCAAGTATTCCCGGGCTTTATCGAGCGGATTCTCCTTGATCTCGGAGTTTTCCAGGGCAGTCACTACGCTGAGTTTTATCCCCCATTTATCTACCAAGTAGGCTCCCAGATAGAGGGCTTCGGTGGCCTTAGGGCTGCCGTCAAACGCCAGCAGCCCATGGAGCATATCCGTGGCCTGGGGTACAGCCAGCAGCGGCCGTGGAGATGCCTGGATCAGGGCTCGATTCTCAGACACCAGACGTCCGGAAGCGCGGTCCTCTCCCGGATGTTTGAGCCCAAATACCAGCAAATCGTTCCACAGCACCCGCTCACTGAGCAGCCCCAGCAGATTTCCCTCTTCGATATGGAGCTTGGCTTTGATCTCAAGGCCGCTGGTTAGCTGCTGAAAATGGTCCCGGAGAGTCTGGTCAGAACTCTCTGAGCGGCCCTTCTCGTTCCGGACATGCAGGCCAGCGATGCGCGAGCCCTCCTTGCGGGCGATCCGGGCAGCCTGGTCAAGTGCTTTCCAACCTTCTTCCTTTCCATCCAGAGCTACCAGGATAGCGGAAAAGATCAGACCTTCTTTGCGGGGAATCAGGTGCTGCCTGCGCCATTCGCCCACTTCCACAGGGCTGGTGAACGCCCGGGGAAAGATCCTGCGAAGTGCCCGCCTCCAGCGCAGAGCCAGGCGGCTTCCGTAAGCGGCTGCCAGGCTGTCCACTGCTGCGGCGGGCTGGATCTCCCAGCCGTATTGGTCGCTGAGTTCTTGTTGATATTCTGTCAGCCAGATGTAGAGGTCCGTGGTGGTCCGCTGGGGGAAATCACGCAGTAAGCCGGATTGGGATACGGTTTGCAGGATGGGCAGGTAGACTTCCTCAACCCAGTCAGCAGCGGCTTCCCGGAAGCTGAAGGAGCGGTGGCTTTGGTCCTCGATCTTCTTCTGGTGCGAGCTGATCTGCTCCCGAAGCTGGTGGTAGCCACCTGGAAAGCTGGTGGCGAACTCCAGTTCGGGGTGGAGCTTCTCCAGCCCGGTGTCTTTCCGGAAGCGCACCTGCTGGTTCTTGATGATCAGGTCATCGATGTCGTCTGCTGGGGTAAGGGGGACCGAACTCTCGATCTTGGTGACATAGGCAGGGATGTGGGTCATGCCCCGCTGGCGGGCGACGGAGACCCGGTGGTTGCCGTCCAACACGAAATAAGTCTGATCGATCTGGTAGGCCCGGATGGGTCGGATGGACTGGTCCATCCCTTTCTTGACCTGCGCCCAGCGGCGGGGATCTACTCCTTCCCGGGGAAAGAACTTGCGTGTGAAATCATTGGGCCGGCTGACGCTGCCCACGATGGCATCCAGGGGTACATCCTTCAGCCCCAGGTCAGTGGATTTGTCGTATTCCAGCTGGTCCTCTACCTGCCGGAATTGGATCAAGTGGGTGGCGGTTCCGGTCAGGGTGCTCCAGATATTCTCCAGCGCGCCTCGGCGGCGGGCTTCGCGGAAATCCTCTGCCGCGCTTTCCAGGGATGGAATGTAGCGCCGCTCTTTTGGAGTATAGTGGCGCTGGCCGGGTCGGAGGATAGTCTTGCGGTGCCCGTAGGTGTTGATCACCAGCGTCCGGTCAACTACCGTGTCCGTAGTTTGGTCATCCCCGTAGACATGGATATGGCCGTGGAAGAAGTAGGTCGGTTGGAAGGTCTTGATCAGCCAGCGGAAGGCTTTGTAGCCCCCGTGGACGTTGCTGTCCTGGTCATGGACCCCGAAGGGTGGACTGTGGGCGATGACCACATCCAGGAAGCGCCCGTAGCTGAGCTTGTTCCAGATCAGCTTGGGCACCGTGCTGATCACGAAGCGCCACATCTCACCCTGTGAATACAGGAAGGGTCCGTCCTTATAGGGCAGGGAGCCCTCAAATCCCAGGAAGATCAGCTCGTTGAGGACCACTACCCGCTTGTGGAGATCGATCCCGCCCCGGGGGCCGAATAGCGGTCCGCTTTTTCCGTATTCCACCCGGGGATCGTGGTTGCCGCGCACGTAAAGAACCGGCACTTCATAGAGCTGGAAGAGCTTTTCGATATGGTAGTAAGGCAGGTCCCCGCAGGACAGGATCAAGTCGATATCTTTGAACTGATCGAAGGCTTCCCGCTCCAGCAGGGAGCTGTCGACCCGATCGCTGACCGAGAGGGCTTTCAAGGCGCGGCTGGGCATACCTCCATTTAATCCTGTCCATCCGCTTTTGGCAAGCGTTCCAATCGACCTCCGAGGTCCCCCCAACCTCGGAGGTCTCCCTGGTACTCGACCTTGACAGCAAGTGAAAAACCAGTATTATTGTTATATAGTTATATAACAATAGAGTATACCAATGGCTTATTCCCTTTTTGACCAGCTTCAGTTGGACCGCGAATCCGGGGTGCCGCTGATCGCCCAGCTCACTGAGCAGATCACCTGGCTGATTGCCAGCGGGCAGCTTAAGAAGGGAGATACACTACCTCCCATGCGCCGCCTGGCAGAGGAACTGGGTGTGCACATGCACACCGTCCGCCAGGCCTACCAGCGGCTGGAGGCTGACCAGTTGGTCTCGGTTCACCCCCGACGGGGCACCCAGGTCCTGGCGTATGACTCTGCCGCGGCAGCTGAGCGCGGTGCAGAGTCTCCCAGCTTCCTGTTGGGTGTGATCCTGCCCAGCCCGGCATCCTTCTTCACTCCCTTTATCCAAGCCCTTCAGGACAGATGCAGAGAACTGCACTACTTACCCCTGTTCTGCTATACCTTCGAGAACTCTTACCTGGTGGAAACCTATTTCAATCAACTGATCGCCCGTCAGGTGGATGGATTCATCTTTGCCAGCTTGGGTTTGCCCTCCCTGATCGATAATCCGCAGCAGCTCGGTGCTTATCCGCCTATTGTCAGTGTTGATGTCCCGGATATGCCTGGCTACCGGGTGCTGCTGGATAATGCGGGCGCGGCCTACCAGCTCACTCGCCACCTGCTGGGGCACGGCTACCAGCGGATCGGCTTGATCACCCCGCCCCTGGAGTGGTCCAATGTGATGCCCTTTTTCCAGGGGTACGAAAAAGCGCTCAGTGCAGAAAGGATTGCTCCAAACCAGGAACTTGTCGCCCGGGTGGAAGGATTTATTAAGGACCACGGAAGGCAGGGGGCATAACACCTGCTGGATCTCAGGGAGCCCCCCCAAGCGATCCTGGCAGCGTCGGATTCCTTGGCTCTGGGAGCGTTGGAAGCGATCCGGGAACGGGGACTGTCCGTTCCGGAAGACCTTGCCCTGGCTGGCTACAATGACATCCCGGCGGCCTCGCTGGTCACGCCTGCTCTGACGACAGCGGCTGTCCCAGCAGCCAGGATGGGGGAGCTGGCAATGGAGATGCT
>JBGCVQ010000144.1:0-2710 GCA_045888315.1 Anaerolineales bacterium
GTGGTAGCAATGGTTGACACCAACTGCAACCCCAAGGACATCGACTATGTCATCCCAGCCAATGATGACGCGATCCGCGGCATCCAGCTGATCGTCTCGATCATCACCCAGGCAATCAGCGAGGGCATCAACCTGCGCAAGGATCACGAAGCCGATCTCGAAGCAGCTGAAGCAGAAGCCCAGCTGCCCGAGGAAATGAGGGACCAGCTCAGCGATGAGGACCTGCTGGGTGAATCCACTCTGGCTAAGATGAAGCAGGAAGAGGATGAAGAGGATGAAGAGGCTGAAATTGAAGATGACAACGAAGTAGAGGAATCAGAAGGGGCTGAATAAAGATGGAAATCTCTGTTGAACTGATCAAGAAATTGCGGGAAGCGACCGGCTCCGGCATCCTGGATGTCCGGGAAGCTCTCGAAAACTCTGAGGGTGATTTTGACAAGGCGGTTGATTACCTGCGGCAGAAAGGATTGGCCAAAGCCGCCAAGCGCTCCGACCGGGATGCTTCCGAGGGGGTAGTTGAGCTCTACTCCCATGGAGACGGCCGGGTAGGCGTGATGGTGGAAGTGAACTGCGAGACCGATTTCGTGGCTCGCTCCGATGAATTCCGGGAATTTGCCCACGAAGTAGCCCTCCAGATCGCAGCTTCCGCTCCGAAATGGGTCACCGAGGATCAAATCCCTGATGACGTCATCGAGCATGAAAAGGAGATCGCCCGGGCTCGCTACAAGGAAGAAGGTAAGCCGGATAACATCATCGACAAGATCCTGGAAGGTATGGTAGTCAAATTCAAAGCTGAGAGCTGCCTGCTGCAGCAAGCATACATCAGGAATGAGGACATCACCATCAAGGAGCTGCTCCACGAAAAGATCGCCTCGATAGGCGAAAATATCGTGGTCCGGCGCTTCGAGCGCTGGGAGCTCGGTGAGAGCATCGACTGAACATGAAAAAGCCAACCTGACGGTTGGCTTTTTTCTTATATAATACAATACAGCACAAACTGCACCCAAGGATGATTTATGGCGAAAAACCTGATCTATAATCGCATTTTGCTGAAAATCGGTGGGGAAGCACTCTCAGGTGAAGGTGGATTCGGAATCGATCCGGTTCGGGCAGAGGGATTGGCAGAGCACCTGGAATCAGTCATGTCGCTGGGTGTGGAAGTCGCCATTGTGATCGGAGCCGGCAACCTGTGGCGCGGTCGGCAGGGGATCGAACGGGGCATGGATCGGGCGACTGCTGATTATATGGGGATGCTGGGGACGGTCATGAACGCTATGGCTTTAATGGACGCCCTGGAAAGGCGGGGCATCATCACCCGGGTGCAGTCAGCCATCGAAATGCGCGCCGTAGCTGAGCCCTATATCCGGCGCAGGGCAATCCGCCACCTCGAGAAGAAACGCGTGGTGATCTTCGGTGCCGGGACTGGCAACCCTTACTTCTCGACAGATACAGCGGCAGCCCTGCGGGCCATGGAGATCGGAGCCCAGGTGCTGATCAAAGCCACCAAGGTTGATGGCGTGTACGACAAGGATCCCAAAAAGAATCCGAACGCCAGGCTCTTTGATTATCTATCCTACATCGACGCCATCAATCTGCGCCTGGAAGTGATGGATTCCACAGCACTGTCGCTGTGCATGGACAACAAACTACCCATCCTGGTCTTGAATATGTGGGATCACGATGCCCTGGAACGGGGACTCCTGGGAGAAAAGGTCGGAACCCTGGTTGCGGACGGGCCCCGGACCTGAAGCTCAAAAGTTCCCCTGATGGCGGATCCCCCCGCCTGTCAGGGCTCCTGGCAGCCCTGACAGCTGTCAGCTTGCCCCCTCTCCAGAAGTCATTATAATTAAGTCATTCCCCCTGGGAATCCGTAAGCCTTTATCTAGTTGAGTTTATCGAGTATAGTATTAAGGTAGTCCCTTATCCACTGAATACGTCTCTGTGAAGCGCAGACCAGGCGCCGCGAGAGATCCGATCCGGGAGGTCCACTATGCTAGCTGACGTCTACAAAGATACGGAAGACCGCATGGAGAAAGCAGTCGGCGTGCTGATCCAGGAATTGAACACCATCCGCACCGGACGGGCGAATCCCTCTCTGGTCGAGCTGCTGCCCATCGAGTATTACGGCACCATGACCCCCCTCCAGGAACTGGCAGGCATCAGCGTTCCTGAGTCGAG
This sequence comes from Anaerolineales bacterium, assembly GCA_045888315.1. Classification (GTDB taxonomy): domain Bacteria; phylum Chloroflexota; class Anaerolineae; order Anaerolineales; family UBA11858; genus B10-G9. The sequence goes on from JBGCVQ010000144.1 coordinate 2,179, forward strand.
GTCGCTGCTGATCAGACCCTATGATCCCGCCTCGCTCAAGAACATCGAAAAAGCCATCCTGAAATCGGATCTGGGCTTGACCCCCAATAACGACGGCGAGCATATCCGCCTGGTCCTTCCAACACCCACCGAGGAGCGCAGGAAGGAGCTGGTGAAAATTGTGGGCATCAAAGCAGAAGAAGCCCGGATTTCCATCCGCAACATCCGCCGGGACAGCATCCGGGACCTGCGGGAATTTGAGGATGAGAAGGTGATCACAGAGGACGATCTGCACCGGGGTGAGGAGCATGTCCAGGAGATCACGGATGATTTCACCAAGAAGATCGATGATCTTTGTGAACGGAAAGAAAAGGAGATCATGGAGGTCTGAAAGAAGACCAGCTTCCTCCACCCATTGATCGCCGATCATATCCCTCCTTTGCGCAGGATTAAGGCCTAAAGATATCCATGCCTCAAAAACCCCTGGAAAAACTCACCAAGATTCCCAAGCACGTGGCTATCATCATGGATGGCAACGGCCGCTGGGCAACAC
>JBGCVQ010000144.1:2720-10293 GCA_045888315.1 Anaerolineales bacterium
CAGCGTCGAGTTCGGCATCCAATACCTGACCATCTATGCCTTCTCCACAGAGAACTGGAAAAGGCCCCAGGAAGAGATCCAGGGCTTGATGCGCATTTTCCGGACCATGCTGGATCGGGAACTCAAGAATCTGCACGAGAACGGTGTCCAGCTGCACCATTTTGGTAGACTGGACCGCATCGATCAGGGCCTGAAAGAAAAGGTCCTGGAAGCCATTGAGCTCACCAAGGATAACCAGACCCTGATCCTCAACATCGCCTTCAACTATGGTGGGAGGGATGAGATCATCCAGGCTATCCAGGGCATGATGCATGACGGCCACACTGCCGAAGAAGTCACTGAAGAGCTTGTCGGACAGTACCTGTATTCCGCCAACTGCCCTGACCCGGATCTGATCATCCGCACCTCGGGGGAATACCGCTGCAGCAATTTCCTGATCTGGCAGGGTGCCTACTCGGAGTGGTATTTTACCCCTACCTACTGGCCAGATTTCGGCAGGGAAGACCTCTATGAAGCGCTGGTTTCCTTCAATCAGCGCGAGCGCCGCTATGGCGAAGTAAAAACAGAAAAGGAAGAGTAAATCCACATGGGACAACGAACTCTGGTCGCCGCCATTATCACTCCCCTCGCCCTTGCTGCCATTTATATCGGTGGTTATGTTTATCAAGCCGTGATCATCCTGCTCCTGGCAGTTGCGGCCTGGGAGTATTCCCGCCTGCTGAGAAAAATCAACTTGAGCACACCACTCCTCCTCGTTCTGGGAGGAGTGGTCATATTAGGGGTTGTCCGGGCGCTGTTCGGTTTCAACTACCTGGCAGCGCTGCTGACCGCCTTGATCATGCTGGCAGCTGCTTATCACATTTATGATTTCGAACGCCGGGATTCACACCCCGCGGCGGATTTTGGCGCTACCCTGAGCATCCTGATCTATGTCGGGTTCCTGGGGCCCTACCTGATCTCACTGCGGGGATTGGAGAACGGCCGCTGGTGGACCTTTGTCGTGCTCCCTACCGTCTGGATCGCCGATACCGCAGCATATTTGATAGGCAGCTACTGGGGAAAACACAAGCTTGCCCCCAAGACCAGCCCTCATAAAACCTGGGAAGGCTATTTCGCTGGCGTGGTGGCAGGTGTGGTCAGCAGCCCCCTGCTGATCATGCTCTACAACCAGGTTTTCCAGGCCGGGATCACGATCTCGTTCCTGGAAGGGGCTTTGCTGGGATTGGCTATCTCAGCCTTCATTCCCCTGGGCGATCTGACCGAGAGCATGATCAAGCGCCAGGCGGATGAAAAGGATTCCGGCACCTTGCTCCCCGGGCACGGAGGTTTCTTCGACCGCCTGGATTCCTTGTTCTGGGCAGCCCCGATCGGCTATTATCTAATCCTGCACCTATTCCTACAGTGAGGTCCTGATGAACTCTGAAAAACCAACCCGCAACCTGGCGCTGGAACTGGTCCGCGTAACTGAAGCCGCCGCCCTTTCGGCAGGCAGGTTCATGGGCCGCGGCCAGAAAGAGGTCGCTGATAAAGCTGCCGTGGATGCCATGCGGCTGGTCTTGAACTCGATCGATATGGAAGGCGTGGTTGTGATCGGTGAAGGCGAGAAGGATGAGGCCCCGATGCTCTTCAACGGGGAGATACTGGGCACTGGAAAGCCACCCCTGGTAGATGTGGCCGTGGATCCCATTGACGGGACCAGGCCCCTGGCAAATGGCTTCCTGAACTCCATCGCCACGGTCTCGATCGCTCCCCGGGGCGCCATGTTCAACCCGGGTCCATTCGTTTACATGGACAAGATCGCCGTGGGACCCCTGGCAGCCGGCAAGATCGATATCGAGGCCCCGCTGGAGCATAACCTGGAAACCATCGCTGAGTCGGAAGGAAAGCATATCAAGGATGTCACCGTGATCATGCTTCAGCGCCCCCGACACGATGAGCTGATCGACCGGGTGCGCCAGATCGGGGCCCGCATCAGGCTCATCCCGGATGGGGACGTAGCAGCTGCTTTGATGACCTGCCTTCCAGAATCGGGGATCGATGTGCTGCTGGGGATTGGCGGCACACCAGAAGGAGTCCTGGCTGCCTGCGCTTTGCGGGCCATGGGGGGTGAAATCCAGGGCAAAATATACATCCGCAACGAGGACGAGCGCAAACTCGGTCTGGAAATGGGTATGAAGCTGGACCAGGTGATCACCATGGATGACCTGGTTTCCTCCAATGACGTCTTCTTTGCCGCGACCGGGATCACGGATGGAGAGCTGCTCAATGGTGTGCGGTATACCGGCCATGGAGCGGAAACCCACAGCCTGGTCATCCGAGGAAAGACCGGCACGGTGCGCTGGATCGAGGGCAAGCACAATTTCGATAAATTGAACCCCATCAGCGAGATCGAGTACTAGCGATTGAAAATTGAAGATTGAAGATTGAAGATTGAAAATTGGAGATAGAGGATAGGGAGAAGATTCCCGATCCTCTATTGATTTAACGCTTTCAGCAGGTAGAGATCTCCCCGCGCGTATCCGCGATCCAGATAATAGCCCCGGGTTCCCACAGCGGAGATAACGGCGATCTTCGAGTAGCCCTGGGAAGCCGCAATGCGCTCCGCCTCTTCCAACAGGGCTGTCCCCAGGCCAGAATGTTGGGGAACGCCAGCCTTCTCCCGACCGACTGGCAGGGACTCTCCGTATACGTGGACTTCCCGGATGATGGCAGCTCCAGCCAGCTCCGGGATCCCGGGATCGGCCGCATCCGGGCCCGGCAGGCACAGCCGGGTGAAACCCGCCAGGGAGTCATCCGGGGTATCAAAGGACAGGAAATATTCCCGGCAGCCGTTGCTGCTGTAGACCAATTCATTCAGGACCAGCTCATCCACATCTACTTCCTGGCCTCTGACCTCCCTACAGCGGATGCAGGAACAGGATTGTCCCCGGCTGGCCAGCTCGCGCTGGATGTCCTGGCGCAGGCTGGTGCGCTTGTTGCCCTCCACGACATTCTGAGACGGGATATCCCGAACCACTCGGTTCACCCGACAGTAGCGGGGAATGATCAGCTTCACATCGGCGATCAGGTCGATCAGCTCCTCCGTGGTGTAAGGACGATACTCCCCGCGTTCCCAGACCTGATATAGTCCGGTATCTCTCAGGAGTTGGGTGGGATAGATCTTGATCTCATCCGGTGAGAAGTCCTCCCAGAGGCGGGCGAAATCCTCCCGGTCAGATTCCAGGGTGGCCCCCAGCAGGTTGGGCATCCAGTGCAGGACGATCTTGAATCCGGCAGCCCGCAGCAACGCGACACCTTCTTTGGCTTCTGCAACTGTGTGGCCCCTTTGGTTGAGATCCAGGATGCGGTCATCCAGACTCTGGACACCCATCTGGAGTTTGGTGGCGCCGTAGCCCCGCATGCGGGCTAATTCCCGGGGTGTGATCAGGTCCGGCCTGGTCTCCAGAACCAGCCCGACGTTCTTGTGCCGGGCGGTCTCATTAAGCGCCTGGGCGTCCTGCAGAGTAGCAGAGTCCTCTTCATTCATAGCATCAAAACAGCGCTTGATGAACCATTCCTGGTACTCGTGGCCATAGGCTGACCAGGACCCGCCCAGGATCAGTAATTCGATCTTATCAGTAGGGTGGCCGATCTCGTGGAGGGATTGGATGCGGGAGGCTACCTGGGTATAGGGATCATAACCGTGATGCAAAGCCCGCATTGCTCCGGGTTCATCCGGCAGATAGCTGACTGGCATCTCCTCAAAATCGGGGCAGAAGATGCACCGGCCGGGACAGGGATGGGGCTTGGTGAGCACTGTCACGGTGGTCACCCCCGAGAGCGTCCGCATCGGCTTGAGCCGGATCTTCTTGAACAGGGACTGGTTGGCTGTCCTCTCTCCACCCTTGACCTGCTCCCTGTAAACAGAGACCAGCGTGTGTTTGCTCAGGAACCCGACTCCATCTGGCAGCGGATGATGGCGGATGGCTTTAAACACATCCATCCCGGATTCGATGTCATCCAAGGTCATGGAAGCCAGCTTGCGTTCCGAGTCAGAAAATCGATGATCGCCGGTCTTTGATTCTGTCATAGTTCATCACAACCGCTAAACAAAGCACTCCTGGGCTTATAATAGGGGCATGGAGCCTGAAATCGCCCAGGAGATCGTCCATCTCAATCACCAATTTTACCAAAGCTTCGCTGCTGATTTCTCTGAAACCCGGGGGCGGCTGCAGCCGGGGGTCGTTAAAGTCCTGGAAGGCGTCCCAACCCACGCTTCCGTATTGGACCTGGGCTGCGGAAACGGGAAAGTCCCCCTGCAGCTGGCTGAAAACGGCTTCCAGGGCAGCTACCTGGGCCTGGATTTCAGTTTAGGGCTGCTGGACTGGGCTGTCCGTGATCAACCCCTGGATTTTAAAACCAGCTTCCTGGAGCTTGATCTCACCTCTCAAAGCTGGGAGGAGGTCCTGCCCCCCATCCGCTTCGATGTGATCTGCTGTTTCGCGACCCTGCACCACATTCCCAGCCAGGAACTTCGTGCCAGGTTGTGCCGGAATATGCGGGCCTACCTCGCTGACAAAGGCCTGGTCTACCTCTCAGCCTGGCAGTTCCTGAGGAGTGAGAGATTGAAAGAGAGGATCCTGCCCTGGAACACGATCGGCTTGCAGGACAGCCAGGTGGATGAGGGCGATTATCTGCTGGACTGGCGCCGGGGAGGGAGAGGCATTCGCTATGTCCATCTCTATGAGGGCGAGGAGCTGCGCGAGCTGGCGGAGTCCAGCGGCTTCCGGGTGATCGATTCCTTTGATTCTGACGGCGAAGGGGGAAATCTAGGGCTTTATCAGGTTTGGGAAGGGGTTTGATCGTCGATATCCAGGAATAAACCCAATTCCAGCAGAGCCTGGGCGATCTTAGCCTGGCTTCCAGGACGGATGACCACTGCTGTCGGTCCCAACTGCTCCAGAATATATCGTTCAACCCGGGTCTTCTTGAGCGCCTCAAGAACAGCGGGAGAACCCAGACGCAGTACCAACTTGCTCTCGATCGAAGCCTGGGTACCGTGACCCTCCCAGCGCTGCAGCGCTTCCAGGATATTGGGGGGAATGGCTTCAGCATGGTTTTCCAGTAAAGAAAGCAGGTGAACGACCCGGAGACCCTGTTCCTCTGCCCGGGTCAGCGAATCCGGTGAGATCCGGTATTGGTAGGCATCTGCCTTAACCGGGTACCAGTCGCAGAAGCGGGCAATCTGATAGCGGACTTTATGAGGTACACCCAGCGGCATACGGATCTCACCCTGGGAGCGAATCTGCACTGCAGTGTCTCCATCCTGCGGCAGAGGCGGCAGCTGCCCGGACATGAAATCCTGGAACAGAGCCGACTTCCGGAAGGCCAGGATTGGGCCGCCTTCCTCGGCAGCTCCCAGGTCGATCAAACCCAACCAATGCAAGGGGCCGGACAGGAAATAGCGCAGCAGTGAACCTTCGATTTCGTCCCAGTGCTGAAAACCTGGCAGGAACTCATCACTATCAGGCCGCTTGATGAACCAGGATTCGTATTCTCCCCCGGAACGCAGAAAATCCGGATCCCTTTCCTTGACCTGGAATATGAAGGAAGCCATACTCCACCATCCCTGGGTCTCCAATTTATCAAGGAATCCCAGGATCTTCCTCCGCAGGCCGAGGTGGTCCAGCTCCGGCTCACCTTCGATCTCGAATTCAGGAACCAGACTCAACTCCAAGTGGCCGCCATTCTCCTTCCAGCTGCGCCACAGGTAATCCAGCGCCTCTCCTCTTTCAAGTTCGAAGAACTGGCGGGTAGCGTCTGGGGATACCTCCCCCTTCACAGTCAATAGACCCGCGGCCTGGGCCAAGGCCAGGTAGAAAACCCTCTCATTCTCGCTGACATCGGGCAGATGGATCCCGGGATCGAGGTCCATCCGAACGCCTGCCAGCAGAGAGCAAAGGTGGTCCAGGACCGCCGGGGATGCCAGGGCGAGAACCTTCCTTTCCCGGGGAGCAGCTACCCGACAGAGGAAATCGGGTTCAGTTTGAAAAACCCGCTCAGGATTCAGGGCGGGAAGGACGATCTCCCGCAGATCATCAGGCAGATAGGCAAACTCCTGGGGGCCATCCCTGGTATCAAAGAAAGCCCTGGCAATCAAGGCCCTGTACCACAGACTCTCACCTACGGAGATGGGGGAGAGATGGGGCTGCTCTCGGTCCATTCGTCCCGCGCCCATCTGCCTGATCTCGCCAGCCTTGCGTTCAAACTGATCCCAGGGCACCCTCCCACCCTGCTGATCGAGCCAGATCAGGGCTTGCTGTTCGTCTTCCGAAAGGACTTCAGGGGCTTGGAGCAGGACTCCGCTGGTGACCAGGGCTTCGCTCAACTGATCGACACCCTGACGGACATCCGGAGCATCGAATGGCAAACCCCACATTTCAGCCACGATCCGCAGGTAGCTGAACTCGGACTTATGGAGACTGTGCCACAGATCAGTCATGGAAGGTTAACTCAGGAAAGGACACGCAGAGCGCGGGGATGTATTTTAACCTCGAGCTTGCGTAAATCGTTGCTGAAGCCGGCAAAAACCTCCCCATCAATGTGGATGTAAAGGGGAGCATCCGCTTCCAACTTGAGGGTGGTGAACCCTCCAGAGGCAACTTTGGGATGAGGCAGGTGTGTGCCGTTCATAAAGGCAGGCAGCAGCTTGAAAAGCATGGTCCCGCGGCCAACTTCCGATACAGTGACATAATTGAGGGTGCCATCCGCCTGGGAAGCTTCAGGGTAGATCAGGAATCCACCGCCTTCCCGACCGCCGTTGCAGAGAACCAGCATGATCAGCTTGTCCTCCCAGGGATCCTGCCCATCGACCGCAACCCGCATCTTGATAGGCTTGTGGTTCAAGAAGATGGTCTTCAGCACTGCTGCCAGGTACATCATAAAACCTTTGACAACCGGGAGCTCATGGGAATAGATGGTGACGATGGCGTCAAATCCAACCCCGAGAGTATTGTCAATATAGGCTGTGCGGCCCCACTCATCCTTGACCTCGCCGATATCGATCCATTTTTCCTGACCGGTGAAGATCTGCCTCAGCGCCTTCCAGGGAAGAGGGTCCATGCCCACAGCATGGGCAAAATCATTCCCAGACCCTAGGGGTACTACGCCGAGAGTCGGCCTTTTCTCAGGGGGAAACTCCATGATCGCATTCACCACCTCATGGACGGTGCCGTCGCCACCACCGGCGATGATCAGGTCGTAGCCATCCTCCACGCCCTTGCGAGCCAGCTCGATGGCATGGGTCGGATAGACCGAACCAGCCCAATCCGCCCCTCCGAATTCCTCCATGATGGGCTTGAGGTCGGCTGCCTGTTTCCAGGCCTGGCCAAGATTGGCATTGGGATTCATGATGAACAGGGTTTTATGTTTTTCCATTCCATACACCTCTCAGATGTCATTTTCAGGCAAATGATCCTAAACCGGCTGAAACCATTGGGCATCAGTGATATTTTGGTTTTATCTCAATGGCAGGGAGGACGATCTCACCCTCTCGGGGATCCCCCACCAGGGTGACCTCATGAGGTTCCACGGT
>JBGCVQ010000145.1:0-4469 GCA_045888315.1 Anaerolineales bacterium
ATATCATCATGCATGAAATACAGATACTCATATCCCTTCCACAAACCGCTCTCCAGGAACTGCTGGTAGCAGCCCCAGTCATAACCGATATTCGGTCTGATCAAGACCTGGGGCTCGCCCAGTTCCTGGATGATGTACGGGGGAATCGCCTTCCTGGCCTTGTGGGACAGCACATAAAAATCAGCGTCGGGAATGGAGAGGACTTCCCGGAAGAACTCTTCCTGGAAATGCCAGCCAATGATGCAAAATGCTCTCTTTGCGCTCATAAGAAAAGGGGCTTACAGGCGAGGGGCATCGTATATCAGTCTTGACCCTCGGATAGAGAGAGAGCTTGCTCCAGGGCTTGCTCCCAATTGGTATAAAAAGCGTCAAATGTGCTTTGAAAACGGCTGCAGTCCAGGGCGGAAAAAGCGGGCCGCTCTGCCGGGGTCTCAAAATCCGCGCTGTGAGCCCGCAGCACCTGGCTGACAACCTGCTGCTCCGGATGGGGATCCAGATCTAAGATCCTTTGAGCCCAATCATAGCGGCTGACAGCGCCGATGCCGGCCGTGTGGTAGATCCCCGACGTGCTTTCCCGCCAGGAAAGATCGCGGTCCAGCAGCCTGGCTGCAGCCTGGGCGCTGGCCTCCGCTAAAGTGCGGGACCAGGTTGGACTCCCTACCTGGTCGTCAACAACCTTGATGGTCTCTTGGGACCGGGCCCAATCGAGGACCTTACTCAGAAAACACGGCTTTCGGGTGCTGTACAGCCAGCTGGTGCGGAAGATATAGTACTGTCCCCCCACCTCTTGAAGGGCTTTTTCGCCTGCCAATTTGGTTCTGCCGTAGGTATTGAGAGGGATTGCCTGATCTTCCTCCCGATAAGGGGCTCCTTTCTTGCCATCAAAAACGAAATCCGTTGAATAATGGATCAGGATCCCGCCCCGCTGGCTGGCATGTTCAGCCAGGATGCCCGGAGCCCTAGCGTTGATAGCATAAGCCAGATCAGGTTCTTGTTCAGCCTGGTCCACCGCAGTGTAGGCAGCGGCATTGAAGATCAAGGCGGGATCTATTTTATCGATCCACTCGATGATGCTGTCCGGATCGGTCAGATCCAGCTCGGGATAATCCACAGCAGTGACTGTTCCCAATGCTGTCAAGGAGCGCTGCAGTTCCCATCCTAACTGACCGGTACTGCCAATCACTAAAATTCTCATAGATTTCCGTAAAGCTTTACTTTCCAGCTAGGCGTTCCAGATAATTACCGTATCGGGTATGAGGGAATTCAGCGGCCAGGGCTAGCAGCTGTTCGCGAGATATGAATCCCAGACGGTAGGCGATCTCTTCCGGGCAGGAAATCATCATCCCCTGCCTGTCCTCTACCGCCTGGATGAAGTTAGCTGCTTGCAGCAGTGAGGCAGGATTGCCGGCGTCCAGCCAGGCTATCCCTCGTCCCAATTGGATCACCTGAAGCTTGCCTTGTTCAAGATAAACCTGGTTGAGATCCGTGATCTCCAATTCTCCCCGCGAGGAAGGTTTCAAGGACCTGGCTATTTCCACTACCTGGTCATCGTAATAATACAATCCGGGAACAGCATAATTGGAGCGGGGGGTCTCAGGCTTCTCCTCGATGCTCAATGCCCTGCCCCCCTCATCGAACTCTACCACGCCATAGCGTTCTGGATCTTGAACCGGATAGGCGAAGATCGTCGCTCCAGCTTTGTTTTTGGCAGCTGTGTGAAGGGAATCAGGCAGACCATGACCAAAGAAAATATTGTCACCCAGGATCAAGGCTACCGGGTCCCTGCCTATGAACTCCTCACCGACCAAGAAGGCATCCGCCAACCCCCGGGGAGCCTCCTGGACCTGATATGAAAATCGCAGGCCCCACTTCTCGCCCGTGCCGAGCAGCGCCTCAAAGATAGGCAGGGCCTCCGGTGTGCTGATCACCAATATTTCCCGAATGCCTGACAGCATTAGCATAGACAGGGGGTAATAGACCATCGGTTTATCGTACACTGGCAGCAGCTGCTTGCTCACGCCAAGGGTAAGCGGATAGAGGCGGGTGCCTTTTCCTCCGGCTAAGATGATTCCTTTCATTTTTCTTCCCTCTGGTGGTAATTCGTCTCAACCCAGGTTTTGTAATCCTCTCTCTGATTGACCTTTTCTAGCCAATCCATGTGGCCCAGGTACCAGGCCACCGTTTCCTTCAAGCCATCCGCCAGGGTTGTCTCCGGCTTCCAACCCAGCTCTTTGGTGATCTTGTTGAAATCGACCGCGTAGCGCCGGTCATGGCCCGGCCGATCCTGGACATGCTCTACTAACGCCTCGTGGGGGACGTGTTTGGAATCCGGGACCAGTTCATCCATTACGGTACACAGCTGGTGAACGATTTCCAGGTTGGTCGGCTGATTGCCTCCCCCGATATTATAGGTCTCCCCCGGAGTCCCTCCCTGGATGACCAACCAGATCGCCTGGCAGTGATCGCCGACGTACAGCCAATCACGGATCTGCTGTCCATCCCCATAGATCGGCAGCGGCTTGCCTTCCCAGGCATTGATGATCATCAGCGGGATCAGCTTCTCAGGAAATTGGTACGGACCGTAGTTATTCGAGCAGTTGGTGATGGTCACTGGCAGGTCGTAGGTGTGAAAATAGGACCGGACCAGGTGATCGCTGGCAGCCTTGGATGCCGCATAGGGAGAATTGGGTGCCAGCCTGGAGTTCTCTGTGAAAGAGGGCTCACCCTTTTGCAGGGACCCGTAGACTTCATCGGTGGATATATGATGGAAATGGATCTTTCGTCCCGAGTTAGCCTGATGCTCCCTGAGTGCTTCCAGCAGGGTGAAAGTGCCCTGAATATTGGTGCGCACAAATTCACCGGGGCCGAGGATAGACCGGTCCACGTGGGTTTCAGCTGCGAAATGGACCAGGACCTGGATCTCATCTTCAGCCAGCAAGCTGGCGACCAGCTCTTGATCGCAGATATCTCCCCGGACAAAACGATGGCGGTCAGCCTGAGGGAGATCGCCCAGGTTTTCCAGGCTGCCAGCATATGTGAGCAGATCCAAATTCGTGATCTTCACATCTGGCTCTCTCTCAAGCAAGTAGCGAACGAAATTAGAGCCGATAAACCCAGCTCCACCAGTGACCAGGATGTTCTTTTTCATTTATTGATATGTCTCCGCATCTGCAAGTGGGATCCCCTGGCGGTCGTTATCTGACAATAGCGGAGCCGCCCCCTCAACCAGGGGCCAGTCTATTCCCAGGGCCGGATCATTCCACAACAAGGTTCGCTCCCAGCGGGGAGCGTAATAGTCCGTCACCTTATAACTGACCTCAGCCCACTCGCTCATGACATAATAGCCGTGGGCAAATCCAGCAGGGATCCAAAGCTGATTTTTTTCGACATCCGACAGGGTCACCCCAATGAACTTCCCGAAGTGAGGTGATGACCGGCGCAGATCGACCGCGACATCATACACCACTCCACTGATCACCCGCACCAGCTTGCCTTGAGCTTGCTGGATCTGGTAGTGAAGTCCTCTCAGGACCCCCTGGTGTGAGCCAGCATGGTTATCCTGGATAAATGGGAGATTGATGCCAGCCTGGGCAAATTCAGCCAGGCGGTAGGTTTCCAGGAATTCCCCCCTGGAATCCTGGTAGACAGGGGAAGTGATGACCATCACATCAGGGAGAGCTGTTGGTGTAAATTCCATGGGTCTGTGAGTGCTCCAGGAGCTCCAAAATTCAGCAACTGAATAATACTTTAGGGAGTATAACACTAAAGCCCCGAGTTATCAATAAAGCCTGCCCGCTCGTCCTGCGGTCCATCAACGGGTAAATCTGCCCAGTCATTCCCGGAAAAGTCCTTGATCGATGGAAAAACCAGGAAGAGTGCTTATGTTAAAATAGGGATGTATGGTTCCCCTGGGTCAAGCTTGAAGCGAGATGACTGCGCATGGCACAAACCTGGAAAGAGAACGGCCCCATTGTAATTGGCGGTATTGGCGGCAGCGGCACCCGTCTGGTTGCGGATATTTGCCGTACCACCGGCATCTTCCTGGGGCAGGACCTGAATCGCGCCCTGGATAACCTGTACTTTACTTTGTTGTTCAGGAGGTACCACTGGTTTGAGAAGAATCGCCATAACCCGGCTGCGATCAAGCGCGGACTGAGGCTGCTGAAGAAGATGATCCTCCAGGATCGAAGAGTATCGTTCCCGGAAAGCATCTTCTTAGGGAATGCCGTTCTTGATTATTCCCTGCATTACAGGAAGGTGGAAAGGACCTGGCCTATTGACCGACTGCGCCGGTATTTTTCGAGTGAAAGACCGCAAGATAACTATCAAGCCTGGGGCTGGAAAGAGCCCAATACCTACTTGATTTTGCCTGAGCTGGCGGAAGTATTCCCAAATTTGAAATTCATACACACGATCCGCCACGGGCTGGATATGGCTTTCAGCAGCAACCAGCGCCAGATGAAGAATTG
>JBGCVQ010000146.1:0-7265 GCA_045888315.1 Anaerolineales bacterium
GATTCGACATCGATAGCGATCTTGTCCGTCTCGATCACCAGGATGATCTCACCTTCCTTCACTTGATCACCGTTGGTCTTCAACCATTCCACCACCGTACCGGTTTCCTGGTCCATATCCACTTTGGGCATAATCATTTCAACAGCCATATCACACCTTCAGGGTAGCTAATTCTCTTGCTTTGGCCACGATATCATCCACCTGCGGGACTGCGGCGGCTTCCAGCTCCCTGTTGTAAGGGATGGGTACTTCCCTGCCAGCCAGCCGCAGAATGGGTGCTTCTAGATAACCAAATGCCTCGCTCTCAGCGATCACCGCCGCCAACTCACCTCCAAAACCACCGGTCTTGACGGCTTCGTGCACGATCAGCACCTTGCCGGTCTTTTTCACGGAATTGACGATGGTCTCAGTATCCAAAGGACGCAGGGTACGGGGATCGACCACTTCGACGTCAATGCCTTCTCCTGCCAGCACTTCAGCAGCTTCGAGAGACTTCTTGACCATGATGGCAGTGGCAATGATGGTCAGGTCCTTCCCCTCCCGTTTGATATCCGCTTTGCCAAGCGGGATCTCGTACATCTCCTCGGGGACATCACCTTTGGTCTTATACAGCAATTTATGCTCGATGAACACGACCGGGTTGTCATCCCGGATGGAGGAGATCAGCAGCCCTTTAACGTCATAGGGTGTGCTGGGCATGACCACTTTGAGCCCCGGAACATGCACAAACCAGTTTTCGAAGCTCTGGGAATGGTGCTCAGCGGCACCGGTCCCCGATCCAGCCGGGGTCCTCAGTACCAGAGGCACCGTGGATTGACCACCGAACATAAAGCGCAGTTTGGCTGCCTGGTTCACCAGCTGTTCAGACGCCAAGGTGGTGAAATCCATGAACATGATCTCCGCGATCGGCCGCATACCGATCAAGGCAGCTCCGGTAGCCGCCCCGGTCAGTCCCAATTCGGTGATGGGTGTGTCCAGGATGCGTTCATGGCCGAACTTCTCGAGCATGCCGTAAGATACCTGGAAGGCACCTCCATATTCACCGATATCCTCACCGATCAAAAATACCCGGGAATCCCTTTCCATTTCCTGGGTCATGGCTTCCCGGACCGCTTCTAAATATGTGATCTCTCTCATGGCGCGTACACCCCTTCTTCCAATGCCTCTACCTTCGGATCAGGACTGGCCTCCGCGAAGACCCTGGCCGCCTCGATCTCGGCATAGGCTTTATCCTCGATCTCCTCGGCTTTCTTTTCCGTCAGCAGCTTATTTTTCAGACAATAATCATGGAAGCGACCGATTGGATCCTTCTTCTTCCATTCCTCGATCTCTTCGTTGGTGCGGTAGCGGTTGCGGTCGCTCTTGGAGTGCCCCCGCCAGCGGTAGGTATCATTGACCACCAGGGAAGGACCTCCTCCGCTGCGGGCCAGGTCAACCCCTTTCTGGACCGCTTCCCGGACCTGGATCAGGTCATTGCCATCGGTGGATGTGCTGGACAGCCCATAGAGCTCGCCGTGGGCTGCGATCTTCTTGGAGGTCGTCCAATCATGAGCGGCAAAGGACATGGCATACTGATTGTTCTCACAGATGAACACCACCGGAACCTGGAAAAGGACCGCCAGGATCATGGATTCATGGAAGGCGCCCGTGGATGCCGCGCCGTCCCCGAAGAAGGACAGCAGGACTCGATTCTCGGCCTTCATTTTAAGGCCGATGCCGATCCCGACCGCCATGGGGATGCCCCCGCCCACAACACCGTTGGCACCCAGATTGCCGCCCTTGACGTCAGCGATGTGCATCGATCCCCCCCGGCCGCGACAGTAGCCATTCTCTTTACCGTAGAACTCAGCCATCATCAGGTTCAAGTCCGCCCCCTTGGCAATGGTCAACCCATGTCCGCGGTGGTGGCCGATGATGTAATCGCTTGGTTCCAATGTGCTGATCGAGCCCACCGCAGAAGCTTCCTGACCGATCGAGAGGTGCATCGTGCCGTGGATCTTACCGGCCATATAGCTCTTCTCGGCCTGCTCCTCAAAGGCCCGGATTTGATACATTTGCAGCAAATACTCCGCTGCTTGTTCCTTGGTTAAGGTCATGCTTTTCTACCTCCCCAATAGTTTTTCCATTTCCTGTACTAACTTTTCCATCTCCGTATCCTTGATCAGATAGCTGTATTCTGCTGTTGGGAACGCCCCTGATTCTACCTCTTCCCGGAATTGAGTCAGCGCACGTACTATCATATCAGAAAGATCGAGATATACCTTTAAAAATTTCGGGGACAGCTCTTTGAACAATCCCAGCATGTCTTGGGTCACCAGGGCCTGGCCGTCGCAGGCCGGACCGGCTCCAATGCTGATCGTGGGGATCTGGATGCTCCTGGTGATCACCTCGCCCAGTTCCATGGGAATGCATTCCAGGACAATAGCGCAAGCCCCTGCGTCCACAAAGGCGATCACGTCTTTGAGTATATCCGAAGCCTCACTGGCCGATCTGCCCTGGATGCGGATCGCTCCCGAGCGGACGATGTTCTTCTTGGTGATGCCTACATGGGCGACCAGCGGGATGCCAGCTTCCACGATCGCGGCGGCTTTAGGAGCGTCCTCCCTGGTTCCTTCCAGATGAACCCCATCTGCCTTTCCTTCCTTCATTAAGCGGACGGCGTTCTTGACCGCCAGCTCCTTGGTCTCATAGGAGCCAAAGGGCAGCGTCGTCACCACCATGGATGGGCCCGCGCCGTTGCGGACTGCCTGGGTATGGTAAACCATCTCGTCCATGCTGACCGATACCGCTTCTGGTCTGCCTAAACCCACGGTTCCAACCGCATCGCTGACCAGGATGATATCCACCCCGGCCTGGTTGATGAATTTCGCCATTGGAAAATCATAAGCCGTAAGCAAGGTGATCTTCTCACCTCGCTGCTTTTTCCCAATCAGCGAAGAAGGGGTTACTTTTTTCATTTCACCATCCTCCTGGTCCTAGTGTATCCTTAACCTTTTGTGGAGTCCGGCAGCAGATTCTCCAGATCCATATGAGGACCAGGAATGATGCGGGAAGAAACCACCTTGCCCAGCTTCGCGGCGGCTTTCCGGCCTGCCCCCAGGGCTGTTCTCACTGCCCCGACATCACCCCTGACCATCACGGTGATATAACCCCCGCCAATGGCCCGTTTGTGGAGCAGGTCAACGTTGGAAGCCTTAGCCATGGCATCAGCGGCTTCGATGCTGCTGACCAGACCCAAGGTTTCGATCATGCCCAGAGCCTGATATCCAATTACCTCATTGTTATTGTTTTCAGCCATCTTAGAATCTCCTCAATAGCAGTATGCTATCCGTATTTCTGATAGGTGGTCTTCTCATTGACCGTCAGGGAATCCAGGATGCCGACGATGGCAGCATCAACAGGATTCTCCCGGTCCCCGGAAGCGACCCGGGCTGTGCTCCCCTCGACCAGGAACACCAATTCTCCCTGACCGGCTCCGACCATATCTTGGGCGATATAGATGGTGCCGGAAGTCTTCCCTGCAGGATCGGTCTCCTGGACCAGAAGCAGTTTGCTGTTTTCCAGTCGGGGGGCTTTTTCGGTCGACACAGCGACCCCAACCACTTTGGCGATTTTCATATCAGTCTCCTCGATTGATGATCTTGCCCATCAGATCGACCAACCTGTTCACGGGAGTCGAGCCTCGTTGGTCGGACGCTGCTTCCAGCGGCAGGGCAGCTGGGATAGATGCTGCCGGCCGTGAACCCGCCTGGCACCCCCGCGGCTTGTTGTAAGTCTCCGAGAAAGATACCTCCGGCGCCCGCGGTGCAGATGCAGGCGCTGCCTGAGGCGCTTGAGGGGCCTGTTTACCAGGCTCCTCTTTGACATCTATCAGGGTGACATCCAGTTGTTCTGCGGTCTCCCGGGCAAAATCGGTCAAGGAAGTATGGGGGCCAAGTTCCAGGACATAGATGCCCCTGGCAACCAGTTCCTCGATGTCTTTTGCTGTGTAATAGATGTTCATCGTTTATTTTTCTCTCCCTTCCAGAGATTCAATGGCGGCAATGGCAGCATCACGCGACTGCCTGATCGCTGATTCGGTCCCAGAGATCATCAGCCGGCCAGTAGCACCGCTGGAAGTATAGTGATTGAGAGTGATCCGGGCAGCCTTTTCAGCCTCATTGGCGGCCAGCACGATATAAGCAGCCGGCACAACCTCGATGACACAGAAGGTCTCATAGGCCAGCACCAGCCCGCCAGCGTTGCGGGCGTTGATCAGCTGCGCTTCGTGAGGATGGATCCCGGAAGTCATGTTGGAGGAAAGCACTCTCGGCTTGAGCCGGTCGATTTCCTTCAGCCCCAGCGATTCCAGGGCTTTGTTCCCAGTGTATTGAACAGCTTCCTGATGGCTGGAGTGGATTTCCAGGAAACCGAACTCCCGGTCCATGTTCAGATACCCGGGGTGGACATCGGTGGTTTTCAATGCAGTATCCATCACCTGGTAGACCTCCGCAGCAGGGGCGATCTCGATGTAGAGCTGAGCGTCACCTTCCACGGGGATCATTCCCAGGGTGCGTTTTCCGGTGAATGCGGCAAACTGGGGCTGCATATTGTCAACCAGGACATAAGTTCGCAATTGCATAGCTTTTTCCTTTTCTGATTCAAAATCAGAGCTTGAAATTACCTCAGTCTGCGGAGAGCCTGACCACCTTGACCTCGTCAGGCAGCAGCTTCTCTACGTTCTTATGAGGGCGGGCGATGACGTGGACAGCCACCAGTTCTCCGGACGCCTTGGCTGCGGCTGCGCCAGCATCGACTGCCGCGCGGACCGCTCCGATCTCTCCCCGGATATACACGGTGACATATCCGCCGCCGCTTTCTTCCTGACCATAGAGCTTTACTTTGGCGGTTTTAATCATCGCGTCGGCTGCTTCAATAGAAGCAACCAGGCCTTTGGTTTCCACCATACCTAGGGCATTCATTGGGAATTCGTTATCCATAACAACACTCCTTTATTTAATGACCTGCTTTGATCATTCCGATAGGATATTTTGCGCCGCAGTCATGGCTGCGCCGATATTTGCATCCAGCCCGGTCTTGTGCAAAGCCGCGCTGGTCGCGGTCAGCAGTCCCAGCACATTGTTGTTGTTGACCTGGGGAAGCCGAGCGACATCTAGGTAGATGCTGTCTGGCCCGTCCACGCCAACTGCGGTTTTCTCGCCCGGTCCTAAATTAGCCTGGATCAGGTCCACCAACTGCTGGCTGGTGATCCCAGCTGGTGTCCGGACGCCTGCCCGGGTGTCCTGGCAGAAGCGGGCCGGGGAATTGCAGCCGGGGCAGTCCCTGCCATCCACGGTCAGATCCAAGCCCATCTCGCTCACCCCCCAGCGAACCGCCTTGGCAGCCCGGTCCTCATAGGTATAGGACCCGGCTGACCCGCCGGCCCAGTTGGCGTTGATCACAGCCCGGAACTTACGGGCAGTCGCTGCGGGATCGGGTGTTTCGCGGATGGCCCGGCCGATGATGAAGACAGAGATATCAATACCCCGGAAGAAGGGGATCATGTCCAAGCCCAACCCCCCGGCGACAGAGATCTTGAATCCCATCCTGATCAGTTCCTGGATGGTGGCCAGGTCGTGCTCGTCCCAGGAACGGGAGAGATTGCCTTCGTCCCAGCCGCGGTGATAGACCATGCGCTCGATTCCAATGCTGCGCCATTCTGTGGCCCGGGACATGATATCCCGGATCCCGGTGAGTTCTATGAACATCTCCTTTCCCGGCCGGGACCTGGCCTCTTCCAACGCCAGCTTGATAGTGTCCAGAGGAGCCGCCCCCAGGACGGTCATCCAGTCCGCCCCGGCATCAAAGGCCATCTTGGCTTCCCCGCCGCCCACATCGGGCGACTTGATATCCGCCAGGATGAGGTTATCCGGACACATCTCGCGGATGGTCTTGACGGCCAGCATACCCCCGCCTTTGCTTAGCGGTGTGCCGACCTCCAGGATATCCACATCCTTGTGGACGATCTGGGCCATGGCCAGGGCGGGTGCCAGATCGAAATAATCTAATGCCAGTTGGATTAACGGTTGATTTGCCATGAAGGTCTATACTCCTTTGATCACCATCTTCGATTTATGCTTCTCCCAGCCCTCTTCCATCTTGGCCCGAATGAATTTGCCCGCACGCTCAACGATCTGGAGCGCATCGGGATACTCCTCTGTCCACAGCTCCAGCACAACCGGGGCCTGGAAGCCGATCTCAGCTAATTTCGTAAAAGCGGCCACAAAGGGCACTTCTCCCTCCCCGGGATTGACAAACCGCAGCTGGCCGGGAAGGGTATCCTTGACATGCAGGGCGGCGATGTGGCCCTGGACATATTCCAGCTGGGACACTACATCAACGCCGGCGTAGATCAGGTTTCCCAGGTCCGTGTAAGTTTGGAACCAGGGAGAGTTGAAATAATTCACATATTCCATCACCCGCGGCATGGTGTTGATCTGGATATCCCAGTTTTCCAGCGCCAGCATCACTCCCGAACCGCTGGCGTGCTGGAATCCGACACTTAAGTTCTCCAGGAAACGCTCCTGGCTTCCCTGGTCCACTTCCCCGTAATAGTCCTCTGCTCCCCCGATCAGCATATACCTGATCCCTAATTCCACGGCCAGGTCGATCGATTTCTTGAAAATATCCAAGGCCCGGGATTGGGTAGCAGGAGATTGATTGCCGAGCGGAAATCGCCGGTGGGCGCTGAGGCTTAAGGACTGGATACGTACATCAGTTCTCTCGATAAGATTTTTAAGATCTCTTCTCTGTTTTGGCGTCCAATCCAGACGGGCGATGCGTTCGTCCGTGTCATCAATAGAGATCTCTAGAAAATCGAATCCGGTCTGGAAGGTGAGTAGCAGTCTTTCCTCCCAGGTAAGGTCCTTTGGCAAAGCTTTTTCATAAAGCCCTACCGGTATGCTGTTCAGTTCGCTAGCCCAAGTCCGATCCATCATAGTCACATTTGTGAGTTTAGGTTTCACATATGTGATAATTATAAATCCAAATTGGTCCTCTGTCAATACGTAAGCTGTCACCCAAGGGGCAGGAATAACTCAGGACCCTGGGATGCAGGGGCCGGGGAGTATAAAATAACCGGGCAGGCACTATGCCAGCGTAAAACCCAAACTAAGGCTTAGCGCCAGGTTGAACCAGAGGGCTATGTCCTTGACATGCCAGATGAAATGAGCCAAGCGGGTGGAGCTGGACATGATGTCGCACGAGATCGATTGATTTTCATAAAG
>JBGCVQ010000147.1:0-2160 GCA_045888315.1 Anaerolineales bacterium
TCGGCGATGGAGTCCAGCATCATCAACAGCACCATGCTGATCCAGATCGCCATCCTGGCCTGGATCTTCCTGGGCGAGCGCGTTAACTGGCAGGAGGGGATCGGAATGGCGCTGGCGGCGGCAGGCGTGATGATCGTGCAAATACGAAAGAAGAGCTGACTATAAAACTTGGCTTAACGTGTGCGAGCGTACTCCACAGAACGAGACTTCATTCATGTAGAAGATGTTGGTTGATCTCCGTGATTGTTCTCTAAGGGCACTCCTTTGAGGGGTTTTATCCTTCTGAACCACATGAAAGGCCATAATACAGAAACCTGGAGCATACTTATGAATATCATCTCTATCAGATTCAATTGGCGTCAATCCTTACTCGTTTTCATCCTGATCACCTTGACCCCCTTCGCCCTGGTTGGATGTGATCCATCCCCGGCAGATGGAAGGGAGCGATCGGCAGAAACCGACAGGGTCGGGAGTGAGTCTCTCCCAGCCGCGGACTATGCGCCCCTGGCCGGTGAGGATTGGGAAATCTCAACCCCTGAAGAGCAGGGGCTGGATCCGGAACTGGTGGAGGACCTTTACCGGGATGCTGAAGATCTAGATACGCTTTACAGTGTTCTGCTTGTCAAGAACGGTGTATTGGTGGGGGAGGGCTATTTCAACGGGGCTGCGCGGGACGAAAAAAGGCTGGTGCAGTCGGCCACGAAAAGTATGATGTCAGCGCTGGTGGGAGTTGCCCTGGAAGAGGGCTGCCTGGAAAGCATCGATCAGAAAATGATCGAGTTCTTCCCCGAAGCCGCTGACCAGGTGACTGACCCCAGGAAGAGGGAGATCACCATCCAGCAGATGCTGCAGATGCGCTCCGGCTATCCTGATGAGGAAACCGATCCGGCCTTCCTGGAAGCCCTATACTATGGTGTTTATACGCCGTTGATCGAGGATTTCCCGCTGGTCAGCCCCCCGGGGACGGCCTTCCATTACAGCAACCTGACCTACAGCTGGCTGGCGGTGATCCTCCAGCGAGCCTGCGGGACTGACCTGCGAGATTTCTCCCAGGAGCATTTATTTGGACCGTTGGGTGCCGAGGTGGGGGACTGGCTGGAGGACCGTGAGGGCAACTACGTTGGCAGCGGCGGCATCCATCTCACGCCCCGGGAAGCCGCAAAATTTGGCCAGCTCTTCCTTGATAATGGAAAATATCAGGATGTGCAGATCCTTCCCGCTGCCTGGGTAAATGAATCGCTCAAGATTTACTCCCAGAAGGCCAAGGATTATGGCTGGGGTTTTCCCTTTGGTCCACTGGATTATGGCTACGGCTGGTGGCATGCCAACATAAGAAGACATGATGTCTGGTTCGCCTGGGGCCACGGCGGGCAGCTGATCGTCCTGCTGGACGATCTGGACCTGGTGATCGTCACTACCGCGGATCCGTTCTTTGGGCAGCATGATGGCAACTCCTGGAAGCATGAGAAGGCAGCCTTTGAATTGGTAGGGGATTTCATTCGCTCCCTGCCGGAAGAGTAAAGTGGCTTAAGATGGGATAGGGAAGGGAAGACGGATCCGGTTTTAGTCTTGCTGATTCATGACCAGAGATTTCCGGACTGACAGTACCGTTTGTCCAGGTTGTGTTGTCAAATTACGTTGATGCGTTCAGTCAAAGCAGCCTATGCTTTGCTGCCCGGGTTCAATTCTTTCCCTATTCTCTCAATTCTTTTTCCCGTACCACATCCGGGACAGCAGGTTGTCCTTGCGGATCAGCTGGTGGTAGAAGGCGGCCCCGACATGGAGGCCGATCAGCAGGGCCAGGGCGATGGCGATCCACTTGTGCAGGGAGCCGAAGCGCCACAGCAGGTCCGCGGCAGCACCCACCTGGATGGGGAGAAGTCCGTACACCAGGGCCAGGGACAGCCCGGCCAGCGGCATCAGGATCGCCAGCAGGTAGAGGGCGTAATGGGTCAGCACGCCAATCGTGTCCAGCAGAGCGCTTCCCGCAGTAGCCGGCTCGGGGTGGGGGGTGCGGTGGCGGACAACCAGGCGGACGATCATCAGGGCCAGGATGCTGAGCCCCACTGGAATATGCCAGCTCATCACAGCCGCCCACCGATCTGCCTGGAGGAATAGGATCGATAGGCCCAGAGAAAATTCCGCCAGCAGCAGCAGGGC
>JBGCVQ010000148.1:0-4185 GCA_045888315.1 Anaerolineales bacterium
TGTAAACCGGACCTGCCGCCCAGACAGAATGCGGCTTATCGGCTGACCTGGTTTTCTCATCACTCTTCAAGATTGCTAATCATACATTCGCCCGCCCATCAAGATGCGGGCATTCCCCACCATACAATTAAGTTGGACCCGAAGAATTCCGCTGTAGTCAGCGCATTCCGACATATAATAGGACTAGTATAAGCCGCCCCTGTGGGCTGCCAGGAAATAATCAGGTGGCAAACATATGGAAAACATGCGTAAATACATGCAAAGGTTTTTCGATCAGCTCGAGGTATTCGAAGACCTTTCTCGGGGCCACAGCTACAAAGCCTACCTGCGCCAAGCGGTTGAGGAATTCCTGGAGTTCGAATGCAAAGAAACTGCCTTCGGGGTCTACCGCTCCTTCTTTGATAGCTACCGCATCACCCTGGAAGGCCGATCCAATCCTTTTATCGACCTGCTGGATGTGCTGCTCAGCTACGAGGAAAGAGCTTCCACATTGATCGATAAACAGCGGGATCACTATGTCCATTCCGTCAACGTCTTCCTGCTCGGCTTGAGCATTTACGCCCAGAACCAGGCCTACCGGGATGTTTTCACTGCTGTGATCATGGACAAGAAGTCTTACCCCTTCTCTTACGATACCCAGGGGGAGGAGTTCTTCTACCGCTGGGGAATCGCTTCCCTGTTCCACGATGTCGGCTACCCGGTAGAGATCATCGGCAAACAGATCAATAAGTTCATCGGTTTTGCGGCTGAAGTGGATCTCCAGGGCCAGGTCAAGACCCATCTTGAATTCGAGAACTTCGACCAGTTCAATTCCATCGCGGAAGTCCTGCCCCAAGGTGAGTTCACCAAATCCTTCCGCGCTGGATTTTCGATCCCGGGTTTCCTGGATCTGCTGAAACCTAACGATCTGCTGGCTTATAAACTGCACCATACCCTCGGCGTGGATCTGGATGAGGTGAAAAAAGCCTTGGATCGATTCCCGCAGGTGATGGCAGAACATGGCTTCATCGATCACGGTTATTACAGCGCTATCATTGTCCTGCGCTGGTACGCCTATCTGATCCAGAGCTGCGGCTATAAACCGGAGTACTTCTTCTATCCCATCCTCGACAGCGCCAGCGCCATCCTGCTCCATAACTATTACAAGAACGTCATGATGAAGCCCCCCTTCAATCTGGACCATCTCTCTCCTCAGGAGCACCCCATCGCCTTCCTGCTAATCCTGTGCGATGAACTGCAGGAATGGAACCGAACGGCTTACGGCATCCAGGATAAACGCCGCAACCTGGTAGAAGAAGCATCGATCACCATCAGTGATGAACGCTTGGAAGTGATCTATATCGACAAGGATACCCCCCAACCCGGCCAGTTTGCCGCAGACAAAGAAGCGACGCTTTCCAAATTGCTTGATATGGATGCTCTCTTCGCGGACGGATTCAGTGTGAAATGTGAGATGTGCAGTCCACAGCCAACTGACCTGCTTTTCTCCGCACCCGACGATGTCATCACCCCTCGCCAACTGCTTGAGGACCTCGAGAAATTGGCAGCTGCCATTCATGACCTCTACAATCAAAAACAACTGGAACGACATCCCGAGAAAGCGCTGGCCTATCCCAGCTTCTCGGATCTGCCGGATGCCTTAAAGTATTCCAACCTGCGCCAGGCCCGGGGGATAGCCCAGAAGCTGCAGCGCATGGGCTGGGAGATCCGCCCCACAGGATCTCCTGGCGAAATCATCAAAGAAATTCCCGATGATGCGGTAGAGACTTTGGCGGTCCTGGAACATGAGGACTGGATGCGTGAACGGCTGGAATTTGGCTGGATCTACGGAGAGGATAGGAACGCCGAAAATAAGACCAGCCCCTACCTGGTTCCCTACGACGAGCTCAGTGAGGAGATCAAGGATTTGGACCGTGATACCATTCGCAACATCCCGGCCTTACTGGATAGTATTGGCGCAGCTGCCTATGTAAGGGAAAAACGCCAAACCCCGCCAGACAGCGATCCTCTAATAGCTCGAAGATTGCCCGAATCCTACACGGACTGATCATGAAAGCCATTTGACAGACGGGGGAAATCAGCCCTTTGCCCAAAGATGGAGAATATGATGCGCCGAAGAAAATCACTGCAGAACTTTTGGTCTGATTACAGCTGGTTCATCATCATCCTGCTCGCCCTCGCTTCCTTGATCCTGGGCTACATCGGCTTCTGGAAGAACGGGCTGGCGCTTGGGGCTGGCCGAACCTTTCTGGACAATTTGTACCTCACCCTGGGTTTGATCTCCCTCAACACCGGAGCCGTCCCTCCCCCGCTCAGCTGGGAGCTGCAGATCGCCCGCTTCGCCGTGCCCGCGGTGACCGCCTACACAGCATTCCTGGCCTTTACGACGATTTTCATCCAGCAAACCGATCGGGTCAGGCTGCTGTTCATCCGGGACCAGGTGGTGATCTGCGGTCTGGGACGCAAGGGTTTTCGGCTGGCTGCCCAATTCTTGTCGCAAAATTACCCGGTTGTGGTGGTGGAGATCGACGAGGGAAACGAGTGGATCGAGAACATCCGGGCTGCTGGCGCAGTGGTCATCCAGGGAGATGCCAGCGACCCTGAACTGTTATCAAAAATGAAACTGGACAAAGCTCACAGTTTGCTCGCCGTCGTAGGAGATGACGGGAAGAACGCCGAGATCGCCGTCCAGGCAGAGAAGATCTCCCAGAGCCGCTCCAGCGGCTGCTTGACCTGCATCATCCATATCGCTGAATCCCGGCTGTGGCGCTTGCTGCGCGAGAAGGAGCTTCAAGCCCAGGACAATAACCACTTCCGTCTGGAACTGTTCAATATCTACAATCGGGGAGCCCACCTCATGGTCCAGGAGAATCCGCCCTGGGAAAACCTGGCAGGAGGAAAGGTCCCCAAGGTCCTGGTAATTGGCTTGGGCAAAATGGGCCAGCGGGTGGTCCTGGAGGTCGCCAGGGGCTGGCAGATCCTCAATGATCAGGGGCAGGACAAGATCGACCTGGTCCTGGTCGACCGGGAAGCATCCCAGAAGATGGAAGCGCTGCTGGTCCAGAACCCACGGCTGGAAAAGCTCGGCAGCTACACAGGGCTGGACCTGGATATAGAATCAGGGGAATTCGACCGCCTGGGAGAACGTTTCCAGGAAGGCACGGAATGCCAGCTGGATCTGGTCTATGTCTGCCTGGACGAGGAAACCTTCTGCCTCCAGACCGGCCTGCGCCTCAACCATCAGCTGCGCAAATACCAAGTGCCGATCGTGCTGCGCATGGTAGAAAGCGGCGGGCTGGCCCTGCTGATCGAAAATGGTAACCGCCAGGCCGGGAATTTCGGGAGTCTGCGGATCTTCGACCTGCTGGACCAAACCTGTACAGCGGAGCTGCTCCAAGGCGGTACCCATGAGATCCTGGCCCGCAGTCTGCACCGGGTCTATCTGGAAACCCAGGGGCGCAGCGGCAGGGAGCTGGGCAGCGACCCAGCTCTGGCTCCTTGGGATGAGCTCCCTGAAGAGTTGCAAGAAAACAACCGCCAGCTGGCGGACCGCATCCCGGTCATGCTGGCTGCGGCAGGCTACCGCATCGCCCCCTTGACGGACTGGGATGCCGAGAAGCTCCAATTCCAGGAAATGGAGCCGGACGACAAAGTCACCTTGATGGCCCGCTTGGAGCACCAGTGCTGGTGCGAGGGGAAGTTCAAGGACGGTTGGCGCTATGGGGAGGAGAAGGATCCCCTGAAGAAGACCAATCCTGCCTTGGTTGACTGGGAAGAGCTCCCGGAGGGGGAGCGGGACAAGAACCGGGAATACATTCGCGGCCTGCCCCACCTGCTGGCCCGGGCTGGGTTCCAGATCGAACAACTGCAACCATGATCTCGATTAGCGGCTGCTGTTTTAATCTGTAATAACAAAGATCCGGACAGGAAAAGCACTCTGGATTCAGGACAAAATCGCCTACAGAAGTCGCGAAGATCTGCTCTTTCACCGATAACAAACCTTGAGTTTATGGATATCCTGGGTTTTTAATTCATGGCTATCCATAAAACTATTAATATGATGTTAATATCGCCTGCCGGCAGCACATCTCCCACCTCAGGAGTGTACAATCATCCTGTTAACAGTCATCATCTTTTGGAGTCATCATGAGTACATCCTCCCCCCGCGAAAATCCCAGGCATCGG
>JBGCVQ010000149.1:0-40411 GCA_045888315.1 Anaerolineales bacterium
CAGGAGCGCATCAAGCCCTCTGAAAGTGTCAGGGTACCACTGGGCTGGGTTTTATCATCTTCTAGGAAATGGTCGTAGGTCCAATCGTTCAATCTGATCCCGGGAAGCTCCTCGAAGAAATAGCCGCAATCGTAGATATCGCCTGCAGTGAACTCCCCGGTTTCCAGGGCAGCAGCCATGGTGATGATCTTGAAAACAGACCCCAGGGGATAGAGTCCCTGGGTAGCCCGGTTCAAGAAGGGAGATTTCTGGTCTGGCTTGTAATATTCCTGAAGCAGGAAGGAGGAGTTGTAATAGTCCGAATTGAAGGCGTTTGGATCGAAATGGGGGGTGGAGGCCATCGCCAGGATCCTCCCGGTATCCATTTCCATGACAACCGCAGCACCATTGAAGCCGTACAATGCTTTCTGGACTTCCAACTGGAAATCCTTGTCAAAGGTTGTATAGATCTCTGAAGCAGGTGCCGCTTCCTTGCGGGCCAGCTGGGAGATGGTCTGACCCTCAGCATCCACTAAATTGAGAATGCCTCCCCGTTGCCCGACCAGGTACGGCTCACCCCAGAGTTCTAAGCCTTGGCCTCCGATCTTCTCACCTTTGGAATAGCCCTGGATGCGGTAGGAATCCACCTCAGCCTCCTGGATCCAGCGCACATAACCCACCGCCTGGGGAGCGATCCCGTCATTGAAATAATATCTTCCATCGAAAGTCCTCAGCAGCAGTCCTGTAGTCGTATAGGATTCCAGGATCCCCAACCGGGGTTCGATCGCATCCATGGATATGGATCCTAGAGGAAGATACCAATCCACTCCCGGGGGATAATCCGCGTACATGGCAGCGATGACTTCCGGCGGGACATCGAGGTCCCGGCCCAATTCATTCAGCAGGTCCTCTTCCTTTTTAGGCTTGATCTGTGATGGGGTCAAGCCCAGTGAGATCGCTTCGGAGTAACCAACGATCACACTGCCATTGCGGTCGTATATATTCCCTCGTGAGGGCACAAGGCGGGTGAGCTGGATCTGATTCTCTCCTTGCATTTCCGGGAAGATCATCTCCCTGACCCAATCAATTCTCCACTGGCCATCGACGATACTCAGCGGGATGATGATGTCCCTGGTAAGGCTATCGATCAGCACACTGTTGTAATTCACTGAAACCGCAACCTGGGCTTGGCTGGGATCCACAAATGACGAGAGGATCGAGTAATCCAAAGTCCCCATCGCCAGCTCGACAGCGAAGTTATAGTACAAGGTTGAGAAATCCTCTTCGCTGATCTGGGCCTGACTCTCAGGGCTCAGCATGGCATACATGGCGCTGAAATCACTGATCTTCCAGCTTTCCAGAAAGGCAATGGCTGCGTCTTCCACATCGGGCGCCTGGGTGGTCTGGATCACCGGGGTTGCCAGGCTGGGCGTTGGAGTTTCCTGAGCCTGCTGGGTTCCATTTTCTGTTGCCTTGGTGCATCCTGCCAGCATTGCCAGCAGTAACAGGGTCAGAATGATTTTTTTCATAGCTGTATTCTCGTTATTTATGTACTTCCGCCGGGGATAAAATGCCGGCGTATACCGGACACTGATAGTTTATTGAATGCTGGCAGCGCTCTGCCACATCCTGATAGCCGCTCCCATCCACTTCCTTCAACAGCAGCGAAAGGTGGCAAAGTGGAAGCCCCATCACATTCGCGTAACAATTCTTGAAGTCTGGCGCTGGATTGAAAAGTGGATTTTGAATCGCATAAGCGCCCGCCTTGTCAAGGGGATCACCGCTGGCGATGTAGTCCGTGATTTCCTTATCAGTATACTCCCTCATCATCACTTCAGAACAAACCGTGTTCGTTTTAAGAGTTCCCTGGTTAAGGTCATAAACTGCGATCCCGGAATATACTTGATGGCATTTTCCCCGGAGTTCCACGAGGATCCGGGCTGCATCATCGTCATCGATGGGTTTTCCGAGAATTTTATCATCATCAACAACGATCGTATCAGCTGCCAGGATGATCCACTCTCTCTCCTGGTGCGGAGAGATCATGTCAGCGGCAGCCAGGGCCTTTTCCTGAGCAACGCGCATCACATACTCCAGCGGGGTTTCGCCCTGTATTTGATCTTCCCGGATATCAGGATTGATGACCAGGAAGCTCTCGACCAGGTTTCGGAGCAGCTCTTTCCTGCGGGGTGATCTAGATGCCAGGATGTATTCTGTCATAACCTACCTGTAAAGTCCCAATGAAGTCTCCATCAACACCCCAAATTCTATCACACCGGCCATTAATCAAGTCTTGAGCAGCAATCTCCGGATGATAGGCTGTAAATCAAGTGCAAGCAGAGGAGGCTCTCTTTTTGGTACAATGGCACAGAGATTTCATGAATAGCAGACGATTGAAACATACACTCTCCGGCTTGACCCTGTTCGTCCTATGCGGGATCCTAGGAGTATCCTCCGCTTTCGCCCAGCTGGACAGGACAGTGCAGCTGACTGCACCGGAGCTGGACAATTATCCTGAGATAACCTTCTATCTCGATCCCCGAGATAGGGATGGAAGTCCTCTGCTGGGTTTGACCGCAGATCAGATCACCCTCCATGAAGACCAGATGCGGCAGGAGCTGACTGAATTCCAGGAACTGGAGCCGGGCATTCAGCTTGTGGTGGCTTTTAACATCTCCAGCGCCTTTGCGATCCAGGACATTAACGGCAACTCCCGCTTTGATTTCATCAAGGAATCGGCCCTCAACTGGGCTGCTCAATCACCCTCTTCCTCCCCGGATGACCTCAGCATCGTCACCAACAGCGGCCTGGAGGCCGCACATCTCACCGATCGTGAGGAATGGGCTGGAGTTCTTGAGGATTTCTCTCCAGATCTACGTGGCAGCGAGTCCAATTTCAGTGTCCTTTCCCGGGCAATTGAGATAGCCGGGGATCCTGTGGAGCTGCCAGGCATGAAACGGGTAGTGTTGCTGTTCTCCGCCCAACCCTCCTCTGAAAGCTACCCTGCCCTGGAAAGTTTGCTATCGCAGGCGCGGGACAACCAGGTCTTGATCTACAATGTCCTGGTCTCATCCCCAGCATTTTTCGATACCGAAGGTGCCATAAAATTAAGGGATCTTTCCAGGGAAACTGGCGGACAATTCCTGACCTACTCAGGAGAGGAACCACTTGCTGATCTGGGACAGCTGCTCAACCCGCTGCGCAGCACCTATCTCCTCCGCTACCAATCCAGTATCGTCGCCAGCGGTACGCATACCCTGGAGGTCAGCATCGCTTCCTCGCCTGGAGATATTACCGGGCAGCGCGAATTCACGCTTGATATCCAACCCCCCAATCCCATTTTCATCTATCCCCCCCGCAGCATCACCCGATCGGCGGAAGAAACCAGTCAAGACCAGCCAGATAACCTGCGCTTCCAGCCTGACGCATTCTCACTTGCAGTCCTGGTGGAGTTCCCCGATGGTCATCCCCGGGATCTGGAAGAATTGATATTCAGGGTGGATGATGAGGTCGCCGCCAGATTGACCTCTCCACCCTATGATGAGATCAGCTGGAACCTGGAGGATTATCTGAGCAGCGGCACGCATTATTTGACGCTTGAAGCAGTGGATATCATGGGGTTGAGCAAGGTCAGCCTCCCCACCCCAGTTGAGATCGTCATCGAACAGCCTCCCCAGTCACTGGGGACGATCATCAGCCGCAATCTGCCTGCTTTTGTAGGTTTGGGATTCATTCTCCTGCTGGGGATAACCCTCTTCCTGCTCGTCGCCAGAGGGACCATCCGGCCGGCTGAACGGAAAGAGATTCCCTGGTTGATCGCCCAAAGCCGCCGAACAGCTTCCTTTTTAAACACGGTACTGCATCCCAACCAGACCCAGGACAGCGGCAGTCAAGAGCAAGCCAGCCGCCTTTATCGCTTGATCCCGATCAATGATGCCTCCCAGAACTTGTTTCCTGAACCGATTTCCGTTTTCACAGCTGAGGTCACCCTGGGAAATCTGGCAGGCAAGGGAAGGATTGCCATCCCGCATCCTTCCATCATCCCTGAGCATACCCGCATTACAGCCTTTGATGATGAGGATTTCCAGATCACTGATCTGGGGGCTGCCGGAGGAACCTGGATCAATTATCAACAAATAACCGGACCGAAAGCCCATATAATACGAGATGGTGATATCATACACATTGGCGAGGCTGCCTTCCGCTTTCAAATCATTCCGCACATCCAAGCCCCACTCCAGAACGAGGAGAATAACCCGTGATCCCCAGCAATGAACACCACCTGATCGCCCAGGCCATCTCGGACCCCGGCAGTCAAGGCAGGATCAATGAGGATTCCTACCAGATATCCTCATTTCTGATCAGCGACGAAAATCCCACACCTGTGCTGGTTGCTGTAATAGCTGATGGTATCGGCGGGCATAAAGCAGGCGAAGTCGCTTCCAAGATCGCGGTTGCGACCATCATCACCGAGATTGGAGACAGTGATGGGACCGACCCAACCTGGATCCTGAAGAGCGCCCTGCTGGAAGCCAACCACAGCATCACTGCCGAAGCAGAGGATGACGAATCCCGGAAAGGGATGGGGTCAACCGTTGCTTGCGCCCTGGTGATCGACTCAGCTCTTCACATCGCGACCCTGGGGGATTCCAGGATCTATCTGATCCGCGATACTGCCATCCAGCAGCTCAATGTGGACCATACCTGGGTCCAGGAAGCCCTGGATATCGGCGTTATCAACGAGGAAGAAGCCCGCAGCCACCCCCGCCGTCACCTGATCCGCAGCTAACTGGGTTCACCTGATCCGGTTCATCCAGATCTGCGCCTTTACCTTGACCCAGAAGAGAATCAAGAACAAGCCAAGGCCAACCAGGGTTTACCGCTGATTCCCGGAGACCAGGTTTTGCTCTGCTCCGACGGGCTGACTGACCTGGTGGCAGATCCAGAGATCCTGGAGATCCTTGACAATAAGGCGGATCTCAAGGATCAGCTGGCAAAGCTGGTAGACCTGGCAAACTTGCGAGGAGGGTATGACAACATCACTGCCATCCTTCTGCAGGCACCGGGTGAGGAACTGTTTGAAGAAGATGAGGATGAGGATCTGGAAGAGGAAGAGGAAAGTGAGGGGGAGCTAGAATAAAATCCTGGCCAGGCAAACACAGACCCGCTTTCCAGCTGGAAAGCGGGTCTTTTTTTGATTCAGGACAGGTGGGGCTACGGCAGCAGCTGGGCGGTATACACCTGGTCATCGACCGCCAGGAATACCCGATCGCTCATGGTCACTGCAAAAGCTGTAACAGGACCGGTGATTGTTCCCTGCTGGGGCCGGAATTGCTCTTGGAATTCCAGCTGGGTGCTGAAGCGATACAGGGCTTGTTCATTAGAATCCATCAAATAGATTGCCATTCCGGGCGAGCCTTTGATAGCAAAGGAGTCAAAATTCGCTCCACTGATGAACGCTCCAGACTCGTGCCCCGGGCGTGGGTCAGAGAAGTCGAACGGGGTCGTGCATAATGGATCTGAATCTGCCCGCTCCGTGACGCATTTGGTGATGTATCCGTCCTCGTGCAAGATGAACAGTTCGCTTCCGCTGGTGATCAGGTCAACCGCATCCGTCATCTCCGGGGAATCTATCGCTCCAAAGTATTCGGATCCCTCGTGATAATTCTGGCTCTGGTACTCGATCCAGATCGCCCGCTTCTCAGGATCCAAGATGTAGAGATTATAGGGCGAGCTGCTGGCCATGGCAATTGCCTTGACTGGTCCCCTGCCAAGCGTATAGGATGTGTCCTCGAATATCACCGGGGTCTCCCCCAGGTCCGCATAGCAGAATATCATGGTGTGATTGCTGTCGATACCCAGGATTGTCGCTTGGTCTTCCTGGGATGTTGGCAGGGCCACGATATCGACCACTGGTCCTACGGTAACTGGACCTTCTATCGGCCCACAGCTGAACTGATCGATGATCTGATAGCCGTCAGGGTTGGATTGAGCCCAAATCACGGTGCCCTTGTCCTCATTGAGCATGTAGAGGTCGTTCCAGGCTGTGACCACGATCTGGGATATGGTCACATCCACGCCTAAACCCCTGCTGAACAGGGGCTTATAATCGAGGCGCGTGATCCTGTCCAGGGAATCCAGCTCAAGGCGCAAAGAGCTGTATAGATCTTCTACTTCTTCAGTCTGCTGGTAGCTCCTGGCTTCCAAGATCTCAGTCATGGCCCGGTCGATCGTATCATAGTAGTCCGGTGAATCCAGCTGGGTTTGGGCTAGGGCCATCAAAGTCTGCGCTTGAGAGAAGTGTTCCTCGTAAAGCTGGTTCCTGCCCCGGCGAATGTAGAACACACTGCCCAAGATGACCATCAGCAGCGGTACAGCGATAGCGATCAGGCTCAGTGTCCAGGAGGGCATGTCCAGGACCTGGTCATCAGGTAATGTCTTGCTGACCATTCCTAACAAACCGTGCCAGGCTTTCCTGGCCCCAGATCCTATACGTCCGCCCACATCGCTCAGGGTCCTCCAGGTAGTGGATCCCTGGAGGCGCTTGAGCTGGGGACCGATCTCAGCAGCTACCTGGGATGCTAGATCGGGTTTCTTTTGGGCGCGCTGCCTGGTGTGCTCCCTCGGGGCCGGAGTAGGTAGGGGGCCGGTTTGGACTGGACTGGTATCTACCTCAAGTCCAGGCTCTTCTGCTGCGCTTTCGACACTGGGATGGTCTTCATCTTCAGGGATATAGAGAGGGGGTTCCAGGTCCTCCGGGATAGGTTGTGGTGAGCGTTCCGCTCTCACCTCTCTCTTTTGTGGCAGATCAGGCTCCAGATCCGGCAGAGCCGCTAGCTCTCCTTCAGGAGACCATAAGGGATTGATGATCTTCAGGGATCCATCACCTTCCAGCGGAAATACCAAGACCGCTTCCAAATCATCCTCGAGCTTATGCAGCAGTCTCTGGACGAGGACCTCGAATTTCAGCCTGGGAAGAGTCTTGAACAGATTGTCTGTCCAAGTCTTGGGTTTTTCAGGTGTGATGATCAAGAACTGGTGGGGTTCTAGATTGATCTGATGATAGCGAACTTTAAACGCTTTCCCCAGGCCCAGTCCAGTGCCAGACAGTTCCGGATCGTGGAAATCTACCACCTCATCGGGAGTGACCTGATATAGATAGGTCGGCCCGCACTGGGCGAAGAGGATCCGATCCTCCCGCAGGACGACCTGGGTGAGATAGCCAACAGCTTTCAACCCCCGTGAGGCAGCCCGGTAATTCCTATCCAGTAGATATTTATTGAGCACATCGGTGACGTTCCTGAGAGCTGAGGTCGTTGAGCCATCAGTCTCAAAATAGACCTCTGCCAGCTTGGTAAGAAGCTGGCCCATAGCCGTATCAGAGAGGGGCGCATTGCCATCCAGAGCGAGATGCAGGATGAGCTTTTCCTGGGTCCGTCTTCTGGGGCTTCTCCGCGGGGGATCCGCAGTCAGCAGCCCTGTCAGGGCTGATACCGTTTTTCCCATCTGGTGCGATAGGGGCAGTATATTGAGATCAAAACGGGTAGTCATATTGGTTTTTTCCAGCTGGATATGATGGCTGCTTTTATTATACTGGTAAAATGATGGGCGGAAACACTACCAATACCCAAGTGCAGCGAATGAGCATAGAACTGATCACAACCGAACCTGAGTTCCAAGCCCTGAGAGGGGATTGGAATTCCCTGGTAGAACTTAGTGCAAGTCGCGTGCCGTTCTTGAGGCATGAATTCCTGGCCAGCTGGTGGCAGACCCTGGGCGGCGGAGAGTGGCAGAAGGGTGAGCTGTCGATTCTGACCCATCAAGACCCTTCTGGCAATCTGGACGGCATTGCCCCTTTATTCCGCCACGATGGACGGGTCCTGTTCCTGGGAAGCCATGAAATATCCGATTATCTGGACTTCATTGCCCCGGCCGCTCAGCTTGGCAAGGTGATCAGCGATTTCTTTGGATTCATGAGGGAAGGCGCTTTTCCGGAATGGAAAGTCCTGGACTTCTATAACCTGCTGGACAGTTCGCCATCCCTGCCCTTCATCCGCCAGGCAGCCAGGGAATACGGGTTCAGTTTACAGGAAGAAGTCATCCAACCCGCCCCCTACATCAACCTGCCTGCCAGCTGGGAAGCCTACCTGGATGGTCTCGCAGCCCGCTACCGCCGCGACATCGAAAGGAAGATCGCCAATGCTGACAGCTACTTCTTGCCTGTCTCCTGGTATATCGCTAATGACCCGATCAACCTGGACAGTGAACTGGATGATTTCCTGGGATTGATGGCCAACCATCCTGAAAAAGAGTCCTTCTTGACCACGGAGATGATTGGACAGATTAAGAGTTCCTCCCGGGCAGCGTTCAATGCCGGATGGCTTCAATTAGCCTTCTTGAAGGTGGGAGACATCAAGGCAGCGGGCTATTTGAATTTCGATTATGACGGACAGATTTGGGTCTATAACTCCGGCATCAATTCTCTCTTCGAAAACATCTCTCCGGGATGGGTGCTGTTGGGCAAGATCATCCGCTGGGCCATCGATGAGGGGAAATCCAAACTGGATTTCATGCGGGGAGATGAGACCTATAAATACCAGTTCGGGGGCATTGATAAAAAAGTACTCCGGCTGCAGATAACCCCCTGACCTAACCGGCGAACTACCCCTTCGAACCAGACCGATTTCTCCACACCCCTGGAATGCTGGTACCGCACTCCGGGCAGGTACCATCTCCGGTAATGCGGTACTGCTGGATGGAGAACCCCAGGCGCTTGATCAGCAAAGCCTGACAGTTGTGGCACCAGGTGTGTTCATATTTCCCTAAACTGCCCGGCAAGTTGCCCCCATAAACATACTGCAGGCCTTCTTCATAGCCGATCTCAACCGCAGCAAGGATCTGTTGATAGCTCGTCCTCTCCCTATCCCTCATTTTGTAATCCGGCCGGAAAGCAGTCACATGCCAGGGGATCCCTGGTGAGACGGAATGGATGAATCCAGCCATTTCCTTCAGTTCCTCGGGGGAATCGTTGAAACCAGGTACCAGGAGAGTGACGATCTCGACCCAGAATCCCTGGTAAAAAGCATAAGCGATGCTGTCAAGGACCGGCTCCAGCTGTCCGCCCAAGGCTCTGTAATGACCCGGCTGCATAGTCTTTAGATCGACCTTAAAGCCTTTCAGGACGGGTTTCAGGAAATCAAGCACTTCATGGGTCGCAAATCCGTTGGAAACAAAGACCTGTTTCAAACCAGCCTTTTCGGCCCGGATGAAGATATCATGGGCCCACTCGCTGGTGATCAATGGCTCGTTATAAGAGGAAGCGACCACCTCCGCTCCAGAACGCAGTCCGTACTCCACCAGTTCCTCCGGCGTGATCGCCTGGATGTAATCCACCAAACTGTCAGTGCCCTGCTCCCGCAGCGCCTGGGAAGTAAACCAGTTTTGACAGTAGTCACAGCGAAAGTTGCAGCCCAGCATACCAAATGTCAGGGCATCCGCGCCGGGCAGGAAATGATAGAAAGGTTTTTTTTCGATTGGATCGACCTGGAGAGATGACACGTATCCCCAAGGAACCTGGAGCTCGCCGTCCTGGTTGAAGCGCAGTTTACAGATTCCCCGCTGTCCGGGTTTGATCCGGCAGGTATGAGCGCAGGCCAGGCAGTGCAAACTGCCGTCCGGATCCGTTTCCAGGATTTCACTTGGCCTGGTAAATCGATCGAGGTAATCTTGCAGTCTCATAAAATCCCTCCCCCTGGTTTCCTAGGAGTACCAAATCCCATATGTTTTCATTATAATCGGATTATGCTTACCATCGTGCTGCAAGCTGGAGGGGTTTCTTCCCGGATGGGAGAAGACAAGGCGCTGATGCCTTTTCTGGGAATTCCCCTCATCCAACGCCTGCGGGATCGGTTTCAAAAGCTAGGCAGCCAGATCCTGGTGATCACCAACCAACCTGATGGGTATCAATTCCTCGATCTCCCGCTCTACAGGGACATCGTGCCCGGCAGAGGAGCGTTAGGGGGACTGCTGACCGCGCTGGAGATCTCACCCCCGGGGCTGGTGGGGTTGATCGCCGCAGATCTGCCCTTTGCCAGTCCTGAGCTGCTGGCGTTCTTAGTGAGTGAGATCGCGAGGTCCCAGGCTGATGCCGTGCTGCCCTGCTCACGCAATGGACCCGAACCCATGCATGCCCTTTACAACCGGGATGCCTGCCTTCCACTGGTCCGCCAGGCGATCGAAAAAGACTTGTGGCGGATGAATGCCTGGCACCACCAGGCTGACATCCGGCTGGTCGATGCTCAGCGGGCCGAGGCGGTTGCTGGGTCGGAATATACCTTTATGAATCTGAATACCAGGGCAGAATTTCGCACTGCAGAAAAGCTCGGCAGGAAGCTGGGTCTGTAAACATTGAATCGACCGGGGAGTGCAAATCAGCCGGTTTTTATAATCTCCTCACCGGAAAACCTTGCGGATTTCCAAGTGATGATGTAGATTAGAACGAAATATCAACTTCCGTGTTCATCCGTTTACTTGTAGAGGGAATATATGGGTTATCGAGATATCAGCATCAGCTACGGATCAGAGGCTATCAATCATTTCCTGCCAGATGACCATGATCGATTCAAGGTCATCGACTCACCGGGGATCAAGGCGGATTTTTCGGACCTGCGGCAAAAACTGGTCGAGGTCTTGGAGAATCCCATTCAAGCTCCCCCTTTGAAAGAATTGGTCCAGGCCAATTATCAGGAATCCGGGGCAAAGATCCTGTTGATCGCGGATGATAACACGCGCCCTAATTTGCATACCCGCATTCTTTATCCCCTGCTGATGGATTACCTGATCCATGCCTGTGGGGTTAAGAAAGAAGACCTGGGGATCTTGATCGCCAGCGGTACACACCGCCCTCCTACCCCGGAAGAGATCCGTGATCGGATCCTCGGGGAAGATATCTACAGCGATTATCATGAAGCGGTGCTGATCCATGATGACCAGGAAAATCTGGCCGATCTGGGCCGCTCCAGCAGAGAGACCCCGATCACGATCGACCAGCACGCCATCGATGCCTGCCTGCTGATCCCGGTGACAGACTCTGAATATCACTACTTTGCCGGCGTAGCGGGAACCGTCAAACAGCTGTTCCCAGGTATCGCTGGCAGGATCACCACCAACACCAACCACACCCGCATGTTCGACAAGACCACCGGTTTCAAGGAGGTCTGCCGCCTTGGAAACACCGAAGGGAATCCGGTGATCTCGGATATGAAAGAGATGGCCGGCATTGTCCAGCAGTACACCCCGGTTTTTTGTATCGATGCCATCATGGATCACGGGGAAATCACGGCCTTGAACGCCGGCGGTATCCTGGCGATGCATGATCTGGCCAACAAACTACTCTATGACCGCCGGGTCATCCACGTCGAT
The DNA here is from genome assembly GCA_045888315.1 of Anaerolineales bacterium. GTDB lineage: Bacteria > Chloroflexota > Anaerolineae > Anaerolineales > UBA11858 > B10-G9. Next base: position 11,401 of record JBGCVQ010000149.1, read on the forward strand.
CAACCGGCCGACCTGGTGATCGTATCCGTTGGCAAATTAGGCCTCAATCTCTACCAATCCGGGAAAGGAATTCACGCAGCCTGGAACGCTGCGAAACAACCAGGTGGAACCATCCTCCTCCTGGCACCCTGCCAGGACGGTGTGGGCGCGCAGGGGTACCAGGACTCGATGGAGGCTGTCCAGGGTCTGGATCTGGACCAGGCTATGCACTGGGTGATCGATAATAAATGCAGCCTGGAAACCTTTCGGATCGGCAATCAGAAACCTGTGGACACACTCCGGATCCTGAAAACCCTGGGTGAGGGCCATATCAAGATCCTCTCCGAAATGGATCCGCAGGAGCTGCGGAATGTCTACCGCCTGGAAGCGATCCCTGATAGGGGTTCTCCCCAGAGTAGTTTGCGGGGGTTTGTGGAGGATTACCTGGCCGAGAACCCAGGAGCGCTGGTTTACCTACTGCGGGACTCGGGTTTGTATATTATCCCCGACCAAAAGTGATTGGAAATACATAAATGAAACCCGCAGCCTAAACTGCGGGTATTTTTCTTTCCAGATTTTCCTTTCGCCTTGATCTCCCTCCCCTACTCGAAGATCACTTCAGGATAGCCCAGGTCGCGGAACAGGCGATCGAGGAAACTCTCTGCGTTCTGTGCAGCCAGAGTTAGGATCCCGTCCTCGCGAGCGCTTTTCTCGATCTCCAGTTCAGCAGCTCGCCTGGCCTCGGTCTCGAGGTCGACCTCACCCTTGGTTAACAGCCCGGTATCGCGATCATAGACATAGGACTGCTGATTGTCGATAGCGACGACGAAGATCTCTGGTTCCGGAAGATCCACATAAAGCACTTCACCCTCAACCCGCAGGTCCTCAGGGGCAAGTTTATTGAGATCCACGCCGGCGATGACCTCCCCGTGGGCTACGAACAGCAGACGGTCCCCCACCAGCCAATCGAAAACTCCCTGGCGGGTCTCAGCGGTAATGATCTTTTCCAGGGTGAACTTGATGGTCTCTAATCGCGCCAAGCTGCGCACCTCGTGAACGATCGTGACCGGGTCGGGGAGAATAGTTGGTGTAGGGTGGAGCACCACTGATACCTGGGTGGAAAGCGCCCCGGTCATCTCCCGCACCGGTGCGAGCTGGCTGTCAAGGAGATTCTTGACCGATATACCCATAAAAATCACCACTCCGACCAGAACCAGCACCAGGACTAACTGTAAGCCCCACTGCCATTTTCTCATTTTCACTCCTTCAGTAAATCAGGATGTCTCCTATATATAACACCAGACAACGGCCTCAGGGTTCAAGCCCCGGTCATTCAGACAGTTTATCCTGCCAGGTCAGCAGTGTTTCCAGGGCCTGCTTGGCCTGGGATGATTGAACATAGAGGTGATCGTGATAGTAGGCCGATATCACGTTGACGCTGATCCCCTGGGCTGCCAGGATCTCAGCGACCCTGGACAGGAACCCCACAGCACCTAAGCTGGAATAGACGTTCAGGGTGATGCGCTTGAATACCAGTTCGTAGGGCAGCTGATAGAGGTCTGCCATGTGCCTATCGATGATCACCGTTACCCCCTCGCGCTCATTATAGAAACCCTGGCATACTGTCAGATATTCTTCCGCCTTCTCAGGCGGGAGGCTGCAAAAAACCAGCTGGTGGTCATCCAGGACCGGCTGCATATTCTTCAGCAAATAGTCGCGATCGGATTCGGGTTCATGCGCCATAAACCAATCCTCCTTCCTGGTGTACCCGCCTGGCTGACGGCGACTTGTGGGACTTCCCTTTCTCCATGACCATTATAGCCAACTATAACACCGAATATCCATCCAATCGGGAAAACCCGCGCCTATCCCGATTGTGCTGAAAGCCCTTGACAAAGATCCCCTTTCACGCTATACTTACTTTGTATTTCAAAGTACTTTTACCATAAAACAAGATGGAGGATGAAATGACGGCCAAAACAAGCTTGAAAGAAGTCGAGCGAAAACTTTTCCAAACCTCGGTCCAGGATGGGATCCTGGATATCCAGATCGGATGTGTGCTGCTGATCTTTGCCGTCGCGCCGCTGCTGGGCGTGTACCTGGGAGATTTCTGGTCCTCGTTCGTGTTTTTGCCCTTCTGGATAATGATCCTGCTGGGCGGTAGGTCACTCAGAAAAAACTACATACAACCCCGCATCGGCCACATCGAGTATGGATCCTACCGGGTCCGGCGATTGAAAAATCTCAATCTGGCTCTACTGATCTTCAACCTGGCAGCTTTGGGAGGAGGCCTGGTGGTCTTCTTCCGGTTCCAGGATTTTCAGGGTTGGCTTCCTGTCTTGATGCTCTCGATCCTATGCCTGGTTGGATTCAGCCTGGTAGGATATCTGGTCGATAGCCCCCGCTTTTTCCTTTATGGCATTTTGGTTGCCCTGGCACCACTCGTTGGTGAATTTCTCTATCGGAACTACCGCTTTACCCACCACGGCTTTCCAGTGACCTTCGGAGCTATCTCCGGGGGTCTGATCCTGGCTGGCAGCGTGATGCTGATCAGGCTATTCCGGAAATATCCTGTGCCGGATGCGGAGGATCTGGAATGGTAGATCAACAGCAGAGTCCTCTGCCCTCTCCCCTAACGGGTCTGGACCAGATCATCCATGCGCCTGCTCGCTTGAATATCTTGACGCTGTTGTATGTAGTGGCAAGCCTGGATTATGTCTTTCTCAAGAATCAAACCGGCCTTTCCTGGGGAAACCTGGCCACGCATCTTGGCAAATTAGAGGAAGCAGGATATATCGAGATCGACAAAGGCTACCAGGGTAAAAAGCCCCACAGCAAGATCAAACTCACTGCTCAGGGCCGGGCTGCTTTCAAGGATTATAAAGCCACCTTGCAGCAGTTCCTGGATGATCTGCCCGAGTGATGTTAGATCAGGAACTGGACGAGGATCACGGTCAGGATCGATCCTGCCATCACCAGTGTGATATGCAGGTTCAGGAAGGAAAGCGCTGCAGCTACCAGGCCGCCAGCGAGCCCCAACAGGGGTTGGTCCCGGTCAACCAGCAGGACTCCAGGGAAGATCAAAGCTCCCAGTGCTGCATAAGGAATGCTTTTCAGCCATTTCTTGAACCAGGCTGGGAATTGGAAGCGGTCCATGAACAAGGCTGGCAGCAGTCTGGGAAGGTACGTGACCAGGGCCATACCCAGGATGATCAAGATGATTCTCACATTTCCTCCCCTAGCAGCGGAATACCGAGGGCTGCAGCCAGAACTGTCGACAAGACGATAGCCCAACCAGGATCCAGGACAAATCCCAGGGCCCAGTTGAACAGCATACTTGCTCCTGCGATCAGCGCAAATCCGCTCGATTTCCTGGCCGGAGGAACCAGCAGGCCGATGAACAAGCCATACAGACCCACCGTCATCGCAGTTGTGACCTGAGGGGGAATGAATTCTGCGCCAATTCCCCCTAACGCCGATCCAGAAACCCACCCCAGATAAGCTGTCCACATCAAACCCGCCATAAAAGCTGGTGTCCGAGTGACTCCCTCGGTTCGGTCGCCCAGGGTAAGCAGGGCGAAGGTCTCATCAGTGATGAAGAAGGACAGGAAATTCTTCCAGGCAGCCGGGAAGCGGCGCATCTGGTCATTGACAGCCAGGCTCATGATCAGGTGCCGGAGATTAAGGAAGAAGGTGGTGGCGATGATCTGGACCGCACCGGCGCCGCTGAGCAGCATGCTCACTCCCACAAATTGACTGGCTCCAGCAAAGACCAGCAGGGACATCAAGGTCCCTTCCCACCAACTCAAGTGGGCTTGGCCGGCCAATGCACCAAAAGCGATCGCGATTGGAAAATATCCCAGGGCAATAGGCAGACCTGAACGAACGCCCCGGAAAAACGGTTTTTCAGCTTTCATGACCGGATATCGGCAGGCAGCGGCTCATCATCAACGTATCCTGAAGCGCTGGATGGAATTGTCATCCAGGTCGATCACCGGGACTGTCATATACCCCTCCTGATCCCGTTCGATTGTCTGACCTGAAGCATACATCAGATCGATGCCGAACAATTCCTCCTTGTTATCCTCTGGATCATTGAAGCGGTGGTCCAGGTGCTTGTGGCCAAACAGCAGTGCGTTCACACGGGGAGGCTGCCCGTTACGGCGGGCGATCACACTTTTAAAATCTGCATTATCCCGCAAACCATGGTAGAAGAGGTAATCGAAAGGGTGATGGTGCAGCACGGCCACGACCTTCTCAACCGCTGGGTTTTCAGATAATTCGTCAAGGAGGCGGTCCAACTCCTGGAGCTGGTGTTCTCCAAGATATCCCTGGGCCCCCCAGATCTCGCGGTTCTTGATCTCCTCCTGCATGGAATCCAGCAGGATAAAGGCCGTTCCATCTTTGTAGTAGACCGCAGGATAGTGGTCAATACCTGAGATCAGCTCCTGGAACCACTGCGGGCTGTGGGGATTTTCTCGATAACCATCCGGTCCGTAATCATGGTTCCCTGGTGCGGTCAGTACCAGCAGCCCTGCCTCCCGGAGGCGGGAGATCAGCCCAGCCGCTTTCTGCATCTGCCATTCCTGGCCGTCATCCACGATATCCCCGCTAATGACCACTGCATCCGCATGGCGGACTTCCGGGTTCTCGATGATCCAGTCCACTACCCGCGAAGCTTTCTCAAGGTTGTTCGACTTTCCAATATGCAAATCTGACAGATGAATGATTCTCAATGCTTGCTCCCTGTACAACGGGCTGGAACCGATCGATCTCCATCAGTCCCCACCAGCAACCTACCAGCCCGTTAAGCATACCACAAGGAGCACAAAGCTCAGCTGCTGATTTTCCAGACATGGACCACGGATCTGTATTCATCCACTAGGCGTTCGATCATGTAAAGATACCCGTTCTCGCGATCGAATGCCGCGGCCCCTACCAAGTCCCTTTTATAGATCGTGGGGTCCGCCACTGGGTCCAGCAATATCTCATCCAGGACCAAGACCGCGTAGGGTTGAGGTTCCCAGCTTTTCAGGGTACCGCGGGCGACCGCTATCAGGTCTGCTGGGTCGTAAAAGATCATCTGGGCTTGGAAATCCTCCGCCCAGAAACCCCGGTTATCATAAGGCCATTCCGGGACATCCGGGCAGGTTGCTGGTGTCTGCTCAGCGCAATCATGCTCCCAGACCACTCCATTCGCAAAGCCATACCACTCCTCTCCCAGTGCTTTTGTCCCTACGAAAACAACTGCTGCTCGATCACCAGCCGTTAACCAGGCCCCACCCCACCAGTGGTCCGCTTCATGATAATCAAGAACTGCCTGATCGGGAGTGCTGAGGAGATCTGGTGCGCCTGGCAGCTGCTCGCCATACAGCAGGAGGGGATAGATCCCGGTCAAAGTCGCTCCAGCAGCTGGTGGATCTTCCAGATCAGGAGGAGAATAGGCAAACAAACCCGGTCCTCGCCCACTCCACAGACCTTCTCGGGCCCTCCCGCTGGCCAGCAGCGGTCCTGGCGCGATCGCTTCCGACCAGGGAGACGGGATCTCAAATAGATAATCATTGGTGACATAATTGGTATATCCGTCAAATATCCAGGCTCCCTGGGAGTCCGGTTGGGAAAGGTCCAAGGTCGCCCACCCATGGGAAGGCTCAAAGTCCTGAATGTGCTGACCAAACGTGAAATGCAGCCGGCCCTCAGGCTCAGCCAGGTATTCCAGGCCTGCCCGGGGGATGCTCATCGCCTGGATATCGAAGATGCCATCCGTCACATCCGCAAAAGGCTGGATGGTTTCTGCCCGCGGTGCCTGTGTCAGATTGCTGGTCAGGGCAGGAGCGGGAATAGTTATCTCGCTCACAAAGAGCTGTTGGTCGTGTCCAAACCCATAAAGAGAACCCGGGAAACCGTCAGCTTCCCCACCAGGGTCTCCACCGGGGTAAAAAGTGAGCCCATGGCCGCTGTAATCCCAGTCTGATCCCCCAGACGGTTCTGGCAGCCTGAAAAAACCCAGGTATTGCAGATCCTCCGGCTGGATCAGTACCGCTTCGGGGATCTCGTTCTGGGAAGGAGCTGCTTGATCTTCCATGGGTATCTCTGCCTCTAGCGGGTTCTGAACATTCTCCTCCTCCTCAGGCATCCCATCCGAGCTGCCGGGCTGGCAGCCAGTTCCTGCCAGAATGACTACCAAGGCTGCGATCAACCAAATCCGTGTACGCATGATTCCTTCCTTCTCTAATTCTGACCAGGTCAACCCAATAACCAGCGCAATCCAGGGGGCAGCAGGGAATATTCAGGTATCCCGTCGATCCGATACGGTTCGCCAGTTAAGATGGACTCAGCCGCCAGCTGGCCGCTGTGGATGGCTGGTCCGATCCCTTCACCCATATCCAGGGTCGCCAATCCGAGAGCATCCCCCACCAGGTAAAGATCCTTCTCTCCCAACATCGATGCGCTTCCCCGTAAATAATACACGTAGCCCCGCGGATCAGGTGGCGGCTCTTCGATCAAACCCGACTTTTGGAGCTTATCCACCAGGTAATCCCACTGGTCCTGGATGGTAAGGCCACTCTGCTGGAGCGCGGAGGCATTCCCGCCCACACCGATGTTCAGATAGCCTCCGGCTTTGGGAACATACCAGAAGTAACCCGGCAGTTTGTTCTCCAGGAACCACAAACGGCAGCCCGGGTCTTTCCAGTCCAGAGGGTACTCGCTTTCCAGGGCAACGATTCGAGCGCCATTCCTGGGACCGCTGTTCTTTCTGACCAGCCGCGCTACCGGACAGTGGGTACCACCTGCCCCGACCAGGACCTTAGTTTCGATCTGGCCGTCCAGGATATAACCATCATCTGTCCTCTGGATCTCTTTGACCTCGTGGTGTAGGAATTCCGAACGGCTCAACTCCATCAGCCAGCTGTCAAACTCCAGGCGGCGGATGGCATACTGCCGTCCCCGACGATGCACGGGAATGCCCTTGAAGTGGATCAGCAAGCTGGGGTAGACTGTCAGTTCATAGGGGTACCTTTCAGGCCGTATGCCCAGGGCCTTGAAGACCCCCGGGGTCACCCACCCCGCGCAGGTCTTCTGGCGGGGGAATTCCTCTTTATCGACGATCAGACACTCCACTCCCTTCTCAACCAGTCTGCGGGCGCAAGCGCTGCCAGCCGGACCGCCGCCTACGATCACAACAGGGTATGATCTCATGACTTCCGGCAGTCTGGCTGCGGATCACCTGGCCTGGTGAAAACGACCTGCCAGAGCTGATTCATGCGGGAGCGGAACCCCCCGGCACTGCTCAATAGGTAGTAGCGCCACATGCGGTAGAACCTTTCCGAGTAGCTGGCTTTTAATTTTGGCCAGGCTCTCTCGAAATTGGCATACCAGGCCATCAGGGTCGGATCATAGTCCGGTCCGAAGTTGTGCCAGTCTTCGATCACAAACAATCCTTCCATCGCCCGGGCAAGCTGAGCGATAGAGGGCAGCATCCCATTGGGAAAGATGTATCTTTCAGTCCAGGCATTGGTCCTGATCTCACTGATGTTCGCCCCGATGGTGTGGAAGAAACCAATACCTCCCGGTTTCAAGGTCCGGTCAACCACTTCCATATAGGTGCGGTAGTTCTTAAAGCCCACATGCTCCATGACACCGATCGAGATCACCCGATCGTACTGGCCGCTTACCTCACGATAGTCCTGGAGCCTGAGTTCGACAGGCAGTCCCTGACAAAGCTGCTGACCCAACTCCACCTGCTTCTTGGAAACAGTCACCCCCAGCACCTCTACGCCGTATCTCTCAGCCGCGTACTTGGCGAAACTCCCCCAACCGCAGCCCAGCTCCAGTACGGTCATTCCCGGCTGGAGGCCGATCTTGCGGCATACCAGGTCCAGCTTCGCCTCCTGGGCTTGATCCAGGTTATCAGCGTTCGTCCAATAGGCACAGGTGTAGTTCAATCGGCTGTCCAGCATCGCCTGGTAGAGATCGTTTCCGAGATCATAATGACGTTCTCCGATCTGGAATGCCCGGGCTGAGCTCTGCAGATTGAAGAACCTGGCCCTGAGGACATGCAGGAGGATCTTCCAGTTGCCCTTGATCTTTTTATCCAGGTTGGCCCGCAGGGCACGGTCGATGAATTGATCGATGGCCTGGCAGTCCCACCAGCCATCCATATAGGATTCCCCCAAGCCTAGAGCGACCTCACGCAGGACACGATTGTAAAAACGCTCGTCATGGACCTGGATATCCCAGGGATTAGGGCCATTCACCTCTACATCAGCGCTTCTTAACAGGTCTTTAATGATTGTTTCAGCCTGAGAAGACATGGTTTCCCTCCTCCCTATATTGAGTTCCTTCTTTAATAACAAATTCCCCCGTGGTCCGTTACCCTCATCTGCCTTTCAGGACCCCCTTTAGTGGCAAGGGTCATTCCGCCAGCATTTCCATCACTCCTGGACCTACCACGCTCCAATCCACGCAGGGACGTTGGAATCCCTCCGGCTGGATCAATGGACAGCCAAACGCTGCGTCGTCGATATACAGCTGACCGTAAGCTTTGGGACTCTTCGTCCAGTGAACCTGGGTGGGATTCTTGTTGATCCCGTAGAGCTTGACCCCTTTCTCCTCCAGATAGGCAACGGCCTGAGCTAAAACATCCCCGTTCTTCCCCCCGTCGGAGCGCATGGTGAAAAGGATCAGCTTCGCGCCTGACTCCTGGAACTTGATCAGCCATTCCACTGCGCCAGGCGCAGGTGGTCCGATGTCCGGGAAGCGGTGGTCAACCACAGTGCCGTCAAAATCAACACAAATATACATGGGGTTCCTTGAGTCTGCCAGCTGTATGGGCTTAAGATGAGTATACCAAACAATGATTTTCCCCTGATGGGGGAGCGAGCCTTACCTCAAGAGCCCCTCTTATTGAGCACCCCCTCCGGCGCAGGTCGGTCAACCTACCCATATCATAAGCTTGCTATGAGCTCAAACATGGTTTGGGGATCGTTGGTCGGTTTGCTGCACAGGAAATCATGGCAGACATAAGCCGTTGCCTTTCCATCGATGGCAGTCTGCTGCCTGAGTTGAGGGACCAGATCGAACAATCGCTCATCCGCCTTATCCGGTCGCAGCAGGACCACGCAGTTGGGAAAGTAGCCTGACCTCAGCTTGCTGAGCATTTCCCGGGCATCAGTACTGTCGGGAGTGCCAGAGATAACCACCTCGCAGGATGGGTTTGAAGCGCGCAGCAGCCCGATCATCAGCTCGGTATAGCCCTGGGGAAGCTGGTTGACCTGGGCTGCAAAGGCTTCACCAATCCTCTGGGCTTTTTCTTCATATTCCGGATTAGCAAGCAAGCGGCCCAACCTGATGAGATTATTGAAAGCAACGGAATTGCCTGAAGGGATCGCCCCGTCATAGATCTCTTTAGAGCGGTGAATTAGGTCCTTCTGGCCGCTGGCGGTGAAGAAGAACCCTCCCTTGTCCTCATCCCAGAAATCCTCCAGCATGATATCGGTCAGTTCCTTGGCGCTCCTGAGGTGCTCGGTATCAAAACCAGCCTGGTATAGTTCCAGCAGTCCCCAGACCAGAAAAGCGTAATCGTCCAGGTGGGCTGCCAGCCCGGAGCTGCCTGCCCGGTAGCGTTTAAGGAGTCTGCCGTTTTCCCTGCGCAGGTGGTCCCAGATGAAATCGAACGCCTGAGCTGCCGCTTGGAGATAGACATCCTTTTCCAGGACAGCACCAGCTCTGGCAAAGGCAGCAATCATCAATCCATTCCAATCCGTGAGGATCTTGTCATCCTTGAGCGGATGGATCCTCTGCTCCCGCACGGCAAACAAATCCTGCCGCGAGGCTTCCCAGCGGGCAGCCAGTTCACCAGGGGCGAGCTTGACTCCAGCTGCCAATTCAGGGAGGGGTTTCTCCAGGTACAGCAAATTGAGCCCGGTCATCTGCTGGGTGGACTCCTCCGCAAAGTTGCCTTGCTCCTGGATGTTGAATATATCCGCGAAGAGATCCCCTGATTCCTCACCAGCAGCCTGCCTGAATTCATCCGCCGACCAAAGATAGAATAAGCCTTCCTCCCCTTCGCTGTCAGCATCCTCAGCAGAATAAAAACTCCCTTCCGGTGCAGTCATATCCCGCTGGACATACTCCAGGATCTCGTGAGCGATATCGGCATACCTTTCATTGGATGTTGCCTGGTAAGCTTCTAGATAAGCCAGGGCCAGCAAGGCCTGGTCATATAGCATCTTCTCGAAGTGGGGCAGCCTCCAAGCCGGGTCGGTTGAATAGCGGTGAAATCCAAACCCTACCTGGTCATACATGCCCCCCAGACGCATCTTGGTGAGGGTCTTCTCAACCATCTCCAGGGCCCTTCCCTCTCCTGTCAGCTTCCAGTAGCGCAGCAGGAAGACCAGGTTATGTGGAGTGGGAAATTTCGGGGCAGATCCGAATCCGCCATGCAGTTCATCGAAACGGCTTTCCAGCTGCCGATATGCCTTGTGGAATAATCCTGCTTCAAGCCGTCCCTGGCCAGTCGGATTACTATCCCGCAGATGCTCTGTGAGAGCTTCCGCGCTGTTAAGCAATTCCTCCCGTTTATTCGCCCACAGGTCAGCTGCCTTCGGAAGCAGCTCCAATAAGCCAGTTCTGCCAAAGCGGCTTTCCCGCGGAAAATAAGTGCCCACAAAAAAGGGTTTCTTGTCCGCTGTCAGCAGGACAGTCAGAGGCCAACCCCCACTGCCTATGACAGCCTGGCAGACAGCCATGTAGATCTGGTCGATATCCGGCCGCTCTTCCCTGTCAACCTTGATGGGGATGAAATGGCGGTTGATGGTCTCTGCGGTATCTGGGTCCTCAAAGGATTCCTTCTCCATGACATGGCACCAGTGGCAGGTGGCATAACCGATGGATAGGAAGACTGGCTTGTCCTGGTCCCGTGCCAGTTCGAACGCCTCTTCTCCCCAGGGATGCCAATCGACCGGGTTGGCGGCGTGCTGCAGCAGATAGGGTGATTTTTCGAAGACCAGGCGATTGTAATGCGAACCCCCATCTGGAGGCAGTTTCTGGATCTCTGCTTGAGAAGGGATCTTCAAACCCATAAAAACACCTCGTAAAGTCCTGTGCTGTGAAACAGGTGATCTTATCCAGCGCCGTTGTCGGGCGGTTTTTCCAGCCCATGGGCCAGCAGGAGTTCCTCATCCCGGAGCAAGTCCCGGGTGGGTCCATCAGCCACGATCAGGCCCTCATCCATGATCACCATGCGGGGAAAAAGCTCAGCCACCATCAGCAGGTCATGGGTGGAGACCAGCATGGTGATCGACAGCTCTTTCAGGAAGTTGATCAGGGAGCGCCTGGCTCTCGGATCGAGACCCGCGGAGGGCTCATCGAGGACCATGATCTGGGGATGCATGGATAGGACAGTGGCAATGGCGATGCGTTTCTTCTGCCCCATGCTGAGATGATGGGACAGGCGGCTGCCGAAATCCTCCATCCTGACGGCTGCCAATGCCTCCTGGACCCTCTTCCGAACCTCCTCTTCAGGTAGGCCCATATGGAGAGGTCCAAAAGCCACGTCCTCGAAAACCGTAGGAGAGAACAGCTGATCATCAGGATTCTGGAAAACCAGTCCTACCAGGGCCCGGATCAGGGAGAGATTTTCCTTCTTAAGAGCCAGGCCAGCGATGGAAATTGGGCTGTCCTCTCCCAGGATGCCGTTCAAATGCAGCATCAAGGTCGATTTGCCTGCCCCGTTGGGGCCGACCAGGGCAACTTTTTCACCCTCACAGACCGACAGGCTGACACCCCTGAGAGCCTGGTGGCCATCCGGATAGGCGAATTCCAGGTCTCTCACCTGGAGAATGTCCCCGTCACATTCCGGAAGGATGATTTCGAAAGTTTCTGAGTGTTTGATTGGCATCAGCGAATCCATCCTACAAGTTGAATGACGACAATGACCGCCGCAGAGTAGAGCAGGGACAGCCAATCCGTCCTGTCCATCTGGTGGGGGTTCATGGTCCGGATATGCCCGGTATATCCCCTGGCGACCATCGCCTGGTAGATCCTGTCTGAGCGCTCATAGCTGCGTGTGAACAGCTGCCCAGCCATGCTGCCGGTGGTTTTGATCCGCCAGGACAGTTTCCCCCCTGTCTTGGCACCAGGAAGTCCTGCACTGCGGGAATCCCGGGCCCTGATGACCCGGAAGACCTCATTGGTGAGCACAAATAAATACCGGAACAAGAACGCGATGATGGTGGTCAATGTCTTGGGCAGGCGCAGATGCTCCAGGGCATGGATCAGATCCGGGAACTGGGTCGTGGCAACCAGCAGGATGGCTGCCTGCACGGACAGCCAGGACCGGAGCATGATGCTCAGGAACCGGATCAACCCGGCATCGGTGGGGACCAGCTTGATGAATCCCAGATCCCAAACCCCCAAAGGGTTTCCGATGGGGGCAAAAATCGCGCTGACCGCCACCAAAGCGAACGGCAGGGCGATCAGGGATCGCTTGAGAGTGAACCCCAGGCCTAGATCCGCCAGCTCGTTCACAATAAGGAGGACGAGCCAGGTGGAGGCAAAAGCCAGCCAGCTGCCATCTGGCAGGACAGCATTCGAAAGGATCAAACCCACTGCCGCCAGCACCTTGACCCGGGGATCCAGGATATGGATCCTGCTTTCAGATGAATGATATTGATCTATCAGGTCAACATGCATAATAGTCTGCCTTTACCGTCTTACCGGAAAAAGACCTAACCAGCCTTCAATTATAATTGCGCAGCGGTCCCCCCTGCCTGCCGCATTTCCCTGATTATACCTGCTTCGGTTTGCGCAGGCTGCGGCCCACCAGAATGATCAACCCCAGCACCACCAGGGCGCCAACAACGCCGGCCAGGATCGTAGAGAGTGGGGTCTCACCCAGGAACGGGATCGTATAATCCGGCAGGATCTGGTAGGGAGCATCCAGCCCGCTTCCCAAGAAATTTAGATTCTCGGCAACACGCTCCAGGCCGTCAGGGTGACTGGAGGCAAGAGGTGACAGCAGAACAGCTGCCAGGGAGATCAGTACACCGCCGACCACCCAGCCCTTTCCACCTTCCTGGACTGTTTTTTCCGGGCTGACCAAATCAGGCCGAGTTTGTTCAATATAAGCCAGGGCAGCGACCGTGATCAATCCTTCCCCGATGCCGATCAAGGCATGCACACCCAGCATAGCGGGGAGAACGATCTCCAGCCGGCTTGTGCCGCTCAGCCAGAGTTCTAACGAGGTCATCAAAGCAGCTGTCATGGTTGCGACCCAGGCTCCGACTCCAGCCACAGCCAGTCTCACCGGGCGTTTCTGGCCTGCAACCAACCTGTATAAACCAAATCCGATCACAGCCGTCAGGATGCCCATGTTGAAGATATTGGCACCCATCACCAGCAAGCCACCATCCTGGAATAGCAGCGCCTGCACGCCTACCACAGCAGTCATCACCAGGATCCCGGCCCAGGGGCCAAGCACAATAGCGGCCAGGGCTCCGCCCAGGAAATGTCCGGAAGTGCCTCCCGCGACAGGAAAGTTCAACATCTGGGCTGCAAAGATGAACGCCGCCATTACGCCCATCAAAGGGATCTGCTTCTCACCCAGTGTGCGGTTGGTCTTGGATACCGCCAAACCAACCATGACAATTGTGACAACCCAGAAGATCAGGGAGACCACGATCGTCAGAAAACCATCAGGAATATGCATATGAACTGGTGCGTACATATTAGCTCCTTATCTTAGAATAGCTCTGGGGATTTATTCTTACTCATTCAAGGCATTCGGAACACAGACCGAACAGGGAAAAATGATCCAGGTCCGGTTTGAAACCGTACTTCTCCAGCAGCTCCTGACCGAGCGAGCTGAGAGCTTTGCTGTCAGCGTCGATCACCTGATTGCATTTGCGGCAGACCAGGTGGATGTGCGGCCCATGCTGGTAGGTGGCGTAGACTGATTTTCCTTCACTGAGATCATTCCTGCAGGCAAACCCCTCCTGCCACAGCAGATCCAGGGTCCGGTAGACAGTGGCAATATTGATCGCGCTGGTATGGGCTTTGAGCTGCTCGGCAATCTCCTCAGCTGTGATATGCTGCGGGCTGTGGGCGATAGCCTCGATGATCAATTCCCTCTGGGGAGTGATCCGATAGCCCCTATTCTTCAATTCATTTACGATCGTATGGCAGTGTGACATATTTCACCTTATTGCGAATTTTTGCATCTAATAATATTATACTCTAGGAACTTGTCAATAGGGAAAACTCAAATCAGATGTAGGGAGGATTAAAAAAAACGGCCCGCTGGCCGTCAATAGTGATTGTTTTAGTACTGCAAACGCTTCCAAACAGGGGCACTGCAGCTGATGGCTGCCGGGTTGGGCTGATGGCTTGGCAGCAAGCTGTCAGTCTAGCGGTGATTCTTGGGGTAATCAACCTCCGCGCTGGAAGCTGGCGTTTCGCCGACTTCAGACCAACTATCAACATCAAACTGCAGGACCGCCACACCACAGGTCGGCAGATTGTCCAGGTCCAGGTCAGAGAGATCATTCACCAGATAGGTCAATCCCGGATTGTGGCCAAACAACATCAAGCCGTCCAAATAATCTTCCTGTTCCTGGATCAAATCCAGGATCTCGTATTCAGTAGCATGGTAGAGATCGTCCTCGATCTGGATCTCATCCCAGGGCAGCCCCATCTCCTGGGTGACCAGCTCTGCAGTCGTCAACGCCCGGACAGCGGAACTGGAGATCACCCGGTCGACGGGGGGGCCCCATTCAGCCAAGCGGGCGCCCATCAGCGGGGCATCCTTCATTCCCCGCTTGGTGAGCGGACGCTGGTGGTCTGAAAGGAAGGGATCCTCCCAGGAGGATTTGGCGTGGCGCACAATCACGATTGTTTTCATGCTGATATTGTAAATCAGAACCGGATGGAACGGATGACTTCCAGTCCCATCAGGTTACACACCCAAGCTGTCTCTCTTGAATTGTCACAGAACTGGACTGTCCCCCAAGGGTATATGATGGAAGCCTGGAGCATCATCCTTCCAGGACGGGTTCATGAGGCCGGACATGAAAAAGCTTGAAGAAGAACTGGACTAGCGGACCAATCGATACCGCGAACAACAGGGTCCCGATACCTACTGGTCCATCCAGGAACCAGCCTACCACCACGACCAGGATCTCGATCACCGCCCGCGAGAGCCGGACACTGCGGCCGCTGACCCGGGAGACCGCCAGCATCAGGCTGTCCCGCGGTCCTGCACCCGCGTTGACACTCAGATAAACCGCCGTAGCTATCCCAGTCAAGACCACTGCCCCCAGCATCCCGGGAATCTGCAGCCAGGGATCTCCCTTCAAGGAAGGGACCAAAAGCAAGAACAGATCCGTCCAGGGGCCGATGAACAGGATATTACCCAATGTTCCCCAGCCCACCTTCTCCTTCATCAGTACCGCAGCCAGGAGCACCAGCAAGCCGGTAACAACGATCATGGTTCCAGGGGTGGTGTTGGTCAGTTCTGCCAGAGCAACGGAAAGCACCGCCCAGGGACCGGTGCCAAGGCCGGCTTGGATGATCAGGGCAATAGCCAGGCCATACAGCGCAAAGCCCAATTGGGCGATTGCGAAATCTCGCGGGAAGGTCTTCCAGTGAATAGGTTTCAGCATTTGAGGCAGTTTACCATAACCCCCTGCTCCCCGCTCGGTCTAGATGGATGATTTTCAACACCAACATTTAGATGAATGCTTCAGGAGAGACTGGAGAGCAGAGCGTGACAACCTTACAGGAGATCAGCCTCCAAGAGACTGGGCGAGCAGCCGAAACCTCTTTGGAAAATCCGGGCTGTCCTGCTGCTGGTCAGCCAGTGCACCTGCTTGAAGGATTGCTCAACGCACACTGTGATCTGCTTCTGGTAGCTGGCGATCAACTGCTCAAGAGCTGCCTGGGTTCCAGAGGCAATACCACTCCTGATCAGATCATCCGCCAGCTGATGGATATATTCAACCTGGACGACCGCGTCCTGAAGTCTTCCAAGGATATCTTGGAATTTCTTGAATCGCTTTAACAGCCTTGAGATCCTCCTCTGTCCCAGGACCAAGTTGTAAAACTCGATCTGGTAGCGGAGCTTCTTGACACGGATTCTCAGGGAATGGAACTCCCAGGGAGGGGATCCCGGGTGAATGGCCAGCGCTTTATCCCTGATAGTGTGGAAGCGGCGGCAGATTCGCTGGCAGCCGTATTCTGCTGCAGATTGGTGGCTCTCCTGGTTATTCAGAGTAAAGCCATCTTCCAGACGATCAGACCAGGCTTGGAGGATATCATCCAATCGGCCAGATTCCAGGATCTCTGCTAGCTGCCGCTGGGCTTCCCTGCGCTGGGATTGAAGCATGACCAGGGCAGGTTGAAGGTCCCTCCGGCGACCAGGAGAGATCTTTCGTCTATAGTAAGGAAAATGGGAAATTCCAACATCCAGGTCCCTGACCGGGTTAGTGATCTGGTGCAGCCAACGAAAATGCTCCTGGAACTCTTGGAGGAGAGGTTCGGGAAGGAAGCCTTTGAACTCACTCAGGGCAGCCCGGGTGCGCCTTTCCGCCACGCGCAGGTCATGGAGGTGGACGGGATCCAGACCTTCCGCACAGCCGGCTAAATTGAGCTGCATGCTACCCAGCTCGCTTTGGAACACAATCCGGGCCAGCCCTGATAATTCCATTCTCTCTGAGATCTTCCCTTGACCGATCTCTCTTATCCTGCCACCTTGAGGTTGTTGAATCTGGCTGCCCTGGGACCGAAGTAGTTCCCATAAAATCCGGTTTCCTTCGACCAGCGGACATCCGCCAATGCATCCAGCAAATTACCAACCAGCATACCGCCCTTGAAGGGCTTTCTCTCGCCATCCTTGACCTGGTATCCCAAGCGGATCTCGCAAGCAAAATTGCCGGTGATGGGATCGGGGTTGAACCACGAGAACTCAGCGATCTCAATGAAGGATCCTTCCTGGAGCTCTGCCGCTGGGGTACTGCCAGCCGGCAGCTCCAGGCTGCCAAAGTCACCGCTGGGTTTCATATTCAGGTAGGAAGCAAATCGCTGGTCAGCGATGAAGGACATCAGCTTATTATCCTGCACCAAAGGTACCCGCTGGGCTGGAATCCCTTCATTGTCAAAAGAGCTGGAGGGTACTCCGTAAGGCAGCTGTCGGTTGGCCCAAGCATTGAAATCATCGCCCTTTACCTCCCCGGTGAAGATCGATTTTC
This sequence comes from Anaerolineales bacterium, assembly GCA_045888315.1. Lineage (GTDB taxonomy): Bacteria > Chloroflexota > Anaerolineae > Anaerolineales > UBA11858 > B10-G9. The sequence goes on from JBGCVQ010000149.1 coordinate 28,626, forward strand.
CGACATCCCAGGGAGTCTCTCCGCTGTATTTCAAGGCAGCGGAGGACAGCGTTTGCAGCAAACTGCCCGAAAGCATCTCCCCAGCGGCCATCACTGCCAGAGTAGCGCCCTGGACAAATATCGGGCCAGTGTAGTTCTCAGGTTTTTCAGCTTTGAGAAGATCGGAAGTGTACTGTGCCCGCAGAGCTGCCGTTTCCTTCAAGTTCAGGTCCGTGATCCGGCGGCGGTGGGTCTCAGCGAATGTCTCCACCTCGTTTTCACCTTTTCCGCCAAGGTAAACCCACTGGAGATAGATCTCCGTGGCAGCCTGCTGGGCATCAAGGCCTTTGCTGGTGACCAGGTGGGTCTTCTTTTCCTCCCCAAAGCACTCAGCCGCGGTCAACCGCACATGAGGAAAAGCCTCTGTGGTTTCCTTGAGTGTATCCAGCACTTTCTTGATTTCCCTCTGAGGGTCCTCGAGGTATGCCGTGTCTGCCAGGTCGATTTCCTCGATCGGCGCCGGCTCAGAGAAATCATAAGGGGGGTTGTGTACCAGCTGGGCAGTCAGAACTGCCTTTTCCAGGGCAGCCTCGATCTCTCCGCCCGGCAGGATAGAGACTGTGCCCAAGCCGCTGGAGGGGTTTCCCTCGGAGTCTTCCGAATCGCACAATACGTCCACCGTGTACAGGTTAGACTCGACCTCCCGAATGGATTCAGTCCTGTCCTTCAGCTCATACTGCTGGGATCCATGGATGGATTCCTGACGGATGATCCAGGCTTTGATTTTCGGGTTGCTCTGCAGTGATTTCTTGATTTTCTCTAACATTAGCCTAACCTCGCTTTCATCAACAGGTGGGGACCACCATCCGTGACCGGTACGATCTCTTTGGTGCCTTTTCCACAGTAGCCGCCTTCCAGTCCAAAATCGCTGGCGACTCCGGAGATGCTCCCCAAGACCTCTGGCACGTAGCCGGTAATACCGATGGGGGCAAACATCTTTTCGGTCAACTTGCCGCTCTTGATCTCATAGCCATAATGGCCTGAGACCTGGATCCCCCAACCCTTGGGGTCCTCCATGCCAGATGACACCTTGGGAATGTAGATGCCGTCCTCGACCTGGGCGATCAAGTCCTCGACGGATTGATCACCAGAGCCAAAGAAAGTGTTGGTCATCCGCGGGTAAACCTTGCGGGTGAAGTCCTGCCTGCGCCCATTAGGAGAGCGCTGGATCCCCAGGACAGTCGAGGAATACATGTCAGTCAATCCTCGCTCGAAGATGCCGTCCTTCACGATCTGGGTAGGCTTTGCCGGGAAGCCCTCGTCATCAAAGAAATAGGACCCAAACTCACCTGGCAGGCTGGGGTCATCATAGATATTCACCAGGTCAGAACCGACCCGCTTGCCGATGAAATTGGCAGCCTTGGCCCGCTCTTTCAGGAACATGTCGGTTTCCACGCCATGGCCAAAAGATTCGTGGGCGATCACGCCAGATACACCGGGAGCTGTAACCACGGTATACTCCCCTGGTTCGATCCTCCCCGCATCGAGCAGCTTGATCGTATCACCAACCAGGGCTGCGAGTTCCTCATCGCTAAAGGACAGGATCTCTAAACCGCCTGTACCGCACTTGGACCTGAAATTCCAGACCACACCCTTGTCGCCCATCACGGTGATCATCAATCCCATATGTACACGCTGGATATCCTGGGCCAGATCGGCTGCCCGGTTGCGGAAAACGGTCTTTTCGCGCATTTCCAGGAAGCTCATCCGGGTATTGACGATTCGCGAATCAATGGCATTCACGCGGCGGTTCATTTCCCGCAGATTATCGAGCTTCTTGTTGGTGGGGACAAGAACCGGGTCATTCTCCATCTCCGTCTGGAAATCACCCTTCCTCTCTGGGCCGGGATCGATCTTACCGTTCGAGGAAAAATCCACCCCAGCCACAAAATCCTTTGCGGTTTGGATGACTTCACCCTTGGTAAATCCGCCCAAGCCTCTTTCGCGCATGGTCTTGCCATCGAATGCTCGCAAGATCACTCCTGCGGTTGGTTCGCCCGTGACCACACTTTCTTGATTGTTGTCCACTAAGTAGCGGGTCATTTCGCGGGATGACAGCGAGACAGAACCATAAGGCGCCCGGGATTCCAGGATTTCCAGGACATCTCCCAGCTCTGGCCGCAGCCTTTCCATATCCGGTTTCAACAACTTGTCTTTCATGCCCTACTCCTTGGTTATCCTGATAAATTTCCCGGTAAATGATCCTAATAGGCCCATTCGCCGGAACGCAGCACTGCTTCTACCGTTCCATCATCTAGCACGCCGTCAACGTCCAGCTCACCCGATCCAACCATGAAGTCGGAGTGGACCAGGCTGGAGTTGCCGCCATGGGAGGCAAAATCCTCTGCTGACATGAACTCCCCGCCTTCCAGGCTTAATTGATAAGCACTGCCGAGGGCCAGGTGGCAGGAGGCATTCTCATCCAGTAAGGTGTTGTAGAACAGCAAGCCGGATTGGGAGATCGGGGAGCTGTTAGGCACCAATGCCACCTCTCCCAGCATGCTGGAACCTTCGTCTGTTCCCAGCAGGTTGGCCAAGATATTCTCACCCCGTTCCGCGGAGAAATCCACCACCTTCCCTTCTTTGAAGGTCAGGCTGAACTTATCGATCACATTGCCGGTGTATACCAGCGGGCGCGTTGACCTGACCGTACCGTCCACCGCATGCCGATCGGGGAGTGTGAAGACCTCCTCCGTGGGGATGTTGGCAGTGAAAGGAATGCCGCTCTGGGTTCTAAACCCAGCGGAACGCCAGATATGCCCTTGGGGCAGGCCGATCCGCAGATCCGTTCCGGGACCGGTGTAGCGCAGTTCCCGGTAGGCTTTGCTGTTCAGATAATCGGACCGTCGTTGTAAGTCCGCCAGATGCGCTTCCCAGGCTGCGACCGGATCGTCCTCATAGACCCGGCAGATCTTGAACAATGCATCCCACATAGCAGGCATTTGCTCTTCGGTAGGGAGCTCGGGGAATATCTTTGCAGCCCAGCCATCGACAGGTATACAGATCACGGTCCAGTTGGCGGTGTTCTTTCCGATATGAGTGCTGATCGGTTTCCAGGCTTCCAGGAATGCCCGCTGCTGCACGTCCACTAATTTGCTGTCCTGTCCGTCCAGCAGGTCAGGATCGATCGCGGAAATCGTGAACATCGCCCCGCCGTTCTCGATCACATCCAGGATCCCTTGGGCCCGATATGCGGGAAACTCACCAAATGAATCCCGGGGAGCATTCTCAAAACGGAGCAGGTTGATCTCATCATCCCGCCACTGGACATCCACCAGGGGAGAGCCAGCCCGGTAAGCGCTGGCCACCAGTTCCCGGATAAAGGGCGCGGTCTCGATCGGGACACCTCCGTTCCGGAGGTGATGCAGGATCAATTTCTGGCCTGATTGTAGATTCAAACCAACCTTGACAGCCAGTTCTGCATACTTCTTCATTAAAGTCTGGAAATTGTCATCCATCTCTGCCCTCCAAAAAAATGACCAGGCAGCAATGGTCAGCCGCCCGGGTTGTTCACCATTCCACGTTTGATTTGATTTTACCATTCCAGAGTCTTTTGACTTTCTCGACCTATGCCACAGGATAATTGACGGGGTGGTTAAATGATGAATTCCACCCTTCTGGAGGACTATTTTAGTGATTTAGAGCTGTTTATTGGGTCTTTTCAATGATGGAGAGGAATTTATCAGCATCAAGGCTGGCTCCCCCCACCAGGGCACCATCGATCTCTGGTTGGTTGAAAAACCCCCTGGCATTGGCGGGATTCACTGATCCGCCATACAGCACCCGGATTCCCTGGCCGATCTCAGCTCCCCACAAACCTTTCAGGACAGGTCGGATCACCGATCCGACCAACCCAGAGATATCCTCTGGATCCGCTGAGCGGCCGGTTCCGATCGCCCAGATTGGTTCATAAGCGACCACCAGCGCCTCGGGACCAGACAACAGCACTCCATCCAGGGCTCCCCGCAGCTGGCGGTTAAGAACAGCGGCTGTCTGGTCAGCATCCCGCTCTTCCAGCGATTCCCCGATACACAGCACAGGCACAAGGCCGGAAGCCTGGGCGGCTTTGATCTTGCGGTTGATCAGCTGGTCATCCTCTCCATAATATGCCCGGCGCTCACTGTGTCCCAGGATGACATGGCTGCAGAACTCTGCCGCCATCCTCCCGGAGATCTCTCCCGTATAAGCTCCTGATTCCTGGTCCGAGATATTCTGGGCTCCCAGCAGGATGGATGAGCTGATCAGCAGTTTGTGAAGCTGGGAAAGGGCTGTGAACGGTGGACAGATCAGCACCTCTACACCTTTAAACGGCCTCACTCCCTGCATCAAGACCCGCACCAAAGAGATCCCTTCCGCCTCGGTCTTGTTCATCTTCCAGTTGCCAGCAATAAGGGGGATGCGCATGTTCACTACAATTCCTCGATGTGGAGGGAGTCCACGATACCCACAATCACGGAGATCACACAGCCATCTGGATTGTTCAAGATCTGGCGGGCGCCATTGCCCTCCCTGTTCACCAGCACGGTATCACCCACGCCTGCCTGGGAATTATCAAGAGCCACAAAATCCCCTTCCGGCGGATCCCCGGGCAGGGTGAGGGGCTGTACCACCAGCAGGCGGCGGTTCTTATAATGAGGGTGACTGATCGTGGTCACCACGGTTCCGGTCACTTTTCCTAGGATCATATCAAGTGTATTTCACTGTCCCTTTTTTCAACGTCAGGTCGAACTGTTCATCCGGATGGACAACCAGCTCGTCCACGATACCGATCAGCGCCAGGTCAACCGGCACAAAGGTATGCAGGTCCATGGCCAAAGCTGCTTCCCTGGAGCGCACCATGACGCACAGGTCTCCCGGGCCAGCCTGGACCACATCGACTGCAACCTGAAGCGGGCCAACTGGCTCCAGATGCTTGTTGAGGGGTTCGACCACCAGCAGCTTCATGCCCGTCAAGTCTTCGTATTTCACAGAAGCCACTGCGGTTCCCCGCACGCGTCCAAAGAGCATCTCAGCTTCCTCCCACGCTTTTCAGTACCCGTCCGATGATGGTCTTCAATAGACCGGGGTCAACCCGATCGCCTATTTTTGAGACCACAGCCTGGTATACCTGGTCCTCCAAGGATGCTCGGCTGGGAGCTGGCTGGGGGGTCGGCGGAAGAGATGGAGCGGCGCTGGGAGACACTTCTTTGGTGATATAGGGTCTGATCGGCGCGCTGGAAGGCTGATCGTTCTCCCTCAGCAGCTCCAGGCCCAGCTTGCGGGCTCTTTCCCGTCCCAGGTCGGTTACCACCACATCATCGTTCACTACCAGGGTAGCAACACCGCTGTGATAGAGGTCCTCGATATCCCGCTCAGTGTAAAAGATCTTGGGCATAGAATGCCTCCTCGTTCGTGGTTATTTGCCAGCAATCCCTTCCACATCTTCCATAGCTTTGATCGCGGCATCCCGGGCGGTGACCATCTCTGCTTCTGTCCCGGACATCCACATCCGGCCAAACCGGCCTACGGAAGCGATATGGATGATCTTGACATTGGCCTTCTTCTCGGCTTCATTGGCCGCCAGCATGATGTAAGCCGCTGGAGCCACTTCCAGGACGAAGAGTGTCTCACCAGCCACCAGCATCGATCCCCGCCGCCAGCGATTCAGCAGCTGAGCCTGATAGGGATCCACCCTGGTGATCAGGTTAGAGGAATAGACCGTGGGTTTGATGCGGTCTTCCTTCACTAATCCGAGGCGGTCCAGCACGATCCGGCCTGATTCCAGGACCGCAGCCTGGTTAAGGGAATGGACTTCGAACATGCCGAATTCCCGTTCCACAACCTGAGCTCCTGGTTTGGCCTCGGTAGCTTTGACGGCGATATCCACCGTGCGGAAAACTTCATTGCCGGGAGCCATCTCCACGTATAGAGAAGCCATTCCTTCCACAGGAAGATCTCCCTGAGTGATGGTGCCGACAAAAGCCGCCACTTCGGACTGCATGCGGTCCAGATAACAATATACGCGTAGTTGAAATTCTGTCTGTGCCATAATCTCTCCTAAGGGGACTACCCTTGAACACCGCTGAGGGTCACAAGAGCCCGTCCCCGGGGTTGTCCTGCATCGCCATCCCGATCGGGGTCACCAGGGCGGGGTGCTCTGAGACCCAAGTAGGTATCCCGGTGTATTCCTGGATCACCTCTGCTGCCCGGTAAAAGGCGCTTGTCCCGCCCACCAAGACGATCTCTGGAACCTGGTATCCCGCTACATGGCGGGCCGCGATGCTGGCGACCTTTTCCAGGACAGGTTTGACCACTGGGAACAGGGTCGGCTGCTGGCCTGGGTCGATCTTCAGCCTTTCGGCATCCTCAAAAGGAATATCCCTGGCTCCTGCGATCACCAGTGAGAAGTGTGTTCCGCCAGTCGCTTCATCTGCCGTGTAGATCACCTGGCCGTCTTCCACGATGGCGATGCCCGTTGTTCCCCCTCCCACATCAACGATCGCGCCATTCTTGAGGCGAACCAGGGCATTGGCTGCGCTCGGTTCATCGATCAAGCCGGTGCAGGTCATTCCAGCAGCTTCCACCACATAGCCGGTGGCCTGGACTTCCGCCGGGGGAACCCCCGGGGGGTATCCGCTGGCTGCATGGGTCAGTTCCCTGCCAATGCGCCGTTCAATGCGGTCCTTCATGATCTTGACCAGATCTACGGCGCCGACGAAATCGACCACCAGACCATCCCTGGCCACCTGGGCAAACAGATATTCACCCGCCAGGGGGCGGTCATGCTCATCAAGCACAGCCACCGTCAGGTAAGCGGTCCCCAGATCGACCCCCACTTTGATCCGACCCGCTGGGGGCGAATCCAAAGGGGGTGGTTCCGGGTCCTCCGACCAGTGGAACAGTTCGGCAGCGCGGCTCAGGGTCTCATGGAGTTCTGGCGAACCCAAGGCTACCCCGAACTACTTGGCTTCCGAGCGGCCGCCGAAGCTGCCCTTGCTGCTCTGCGGCAGGACCATTTCCACACTTTCATGCGGGCGCGGGATGACATGGATGGAAACCAGTTCCCCAACCCGTTTGGCGGCTGCGCCGCCAGCATCCGTGGCCGCTTTCACAGCGCCCACGTCGCCCCGGACCATCACGGTCACAAAACCACCACCAACATATTCGGATCCGATCAGGACCACGTTGGCGGCTTTGACCATGGCATCAGCGGCTTCCACAGCGCCAACCAGGCCGCGGGTCTCCACCATACCGAGGGCGATGAATGAAGGATCTTGTTGTGCCATTTTTTACTCCTTGTGCTAAATGAATAAACGTTATCTTTCTGATTGATGATCTGGATTATTTCGTTCCCAGCACTTCCAATACCGTGTCACGCACCAATTTCTCCAGCTGCTGGTAGTCAGGTGCCTGGCTGGCCCTGGCTGGAACGTGTCCCGGTTGGAAAGCTTCCGGAGGAGGAGCTTTGATCTCGAACGCCAGGCGCTTGATGTTGTAAAGGTGGTGGACGTTGATGTTGTCACCCGTGATCGCCCCTCCTACCCCACCAGAACCAAGTGTCAGCGAAGGTGTGATCCCGGTGGTATAGCCGATCATGCCCAGGGTTCCCATGGTGTTGACACCGATCCGGAACACCGGCTTCTCCAATCCAAAAGCGTAGATCACGTCCTCATTGGTGGCATGGATGATCAAACTGTGCCCTCTGCCGCCGAAAGCGATCAGCTCCAGACAGCGGTCACAGCCGGCTTCCCAGCCATCCGCAGTGTAGAATCCCAGGACTGTAGTGAGTTTCTCCCTGGAAAGGGGTTCTTCTTTGCCAACTGCCTGCAGATCCGCAACCAGGATGCGGGCCCGGTCCGGGACCTGGAAGCCAGCCTTGGCAGCCAGGAACTGGGGGGATTTGCCCACCGAGGAAGCGTCAATTGTTCCATCCGGGAAGAACAGGATCCCGCGCAACGCTTCCGCTTCCGCCGGTGTCACCCAGTACGCTCCCTGAGCCTGCATCAGTTCTTTGAGCCTGGCAGCGATCGGTTGATCCGCGACCACTGACTGCTCTGTAGCGCAGATCAGGGAATAATCGAAGGCCTTGCTGCCCACGATATAGCGGGCGGCTTTTTCCAGGTCAGCGGAGCGGTCCACGTAGACCGGCACGTTACCAGGCCCAACACCGTAAGCAGGTTTTCCCTTGGAATGAGCAGCCCGCACCATCCCGCCTCCCCCGGTGGCCAGGATCAAGGCCACATATTTATGAGAAAGCAGCTCATCCGTACCGGGCAGGGTCACCTCTGACATGCAGTGGATCAGCCCATCCGGGGCGCCGGCTTCCACAGCCGCTTGATTCATCAATCTGGCTGTCTCCACACAGCAGTTCACCGCCGAGGGATGGGGAGCGACCACGATCGCATTCCGGGCCTTGAGGGCCATCAGCACTTTGTTCATGACTGTCGAAGTGGGGTTGGTGCTGGGCGTCAGGGCTGCGATCACCCCCATCGGCCAGGCGATTTCGTACAGTTGATGAGCCTCATCCTTCCTGACGATCCCCACCGTTTTGACGTCCTTGATGGAATCCCAGACTGCCATTGAGGCGAACTGGTTCTTGATCTTCTTGTGCTCCGGCACACCGAAACCGGTCTCTTCCGCAGCCATCCGGCCCAGGCGCTCTGCTGCACCGTAGGCAGCTTCAGCCATCGCCTCACAAACGCGGTCCACTTCTGCCTGGGTAGCAAATCCCCAGACCTTCTGGGCCTCGCGGGCCTTCACCACCATGTCCCGGGCCTGCTGTATCGAGCGTAAATCCTTGTCATATTCTGGCATATTCTCTTCCCGTATCTGCGGACTTCAATTCACCGTTCTTTCTGGTAGGTCACTTCGCCCAACACGCTGAGATGGTCGATCACAGCCATGATGACCGCATCGACCGGCCGGTTCTGGGTCAGCTCCGTCTGGCGGCCGCTGGATCCGTGGGCAGTCAGCACCAGATCCCCGATCCCGGCATCCAGCGTATCGACTGCTACATAGGGTTTACCAACCGGGCTGCCGTGTTCATCGGTCTGGCGCAGGATCAACAGCTTCCTCCCTTCCAGGGTAGGTTCCTTGATCGTTGACACCGTGGTTCCAATCACTTTCGCAATCAGCATGGAATGCTCCTGAAAATCACTTCCTGAAGGTTATTTCGCCGTCCACTTCCAGATGATCCAGGACCGCCATGATCACCGCATCCGTTGGGGTGTCCTTGGTAAGTCCTGTCTGCCGGGCCGCCGAGCCGTGGCAGGTCAGCACCAGATCCCCTTCCCCGGCATCCACCAGGTCGATCGCGGCGTAGGTAGTCCCCAGCTCAGCTTTACCGTAGGCATCCGTTTCTCGGCAGAGCAGGAGCTTGGTGTCCTGGATGCGGGGGCTTTTGATGGTTGAGATCGTACTTCCGATCACGCGGGCAATCTTCATTCCCGGATTCCTTATCTTTCCTAATAAGCCTTGGCTTCTGCCTTGCTGGCTGGAGCTGTTCCGGTGCCATTGGATTTCCGCTGGCCCTGGACGATCTTCACGCCTGCGCTGGCACCGATGCGGGTGGCTCCGGCCTGGACCATGCTCTGGGCTTCTTCAAAGTCATGGACGCCGCCTGAAGCCTTGACGCCCATCTCGGGGCCAACCACGCGCCGGATAAGCCGGACGTCCTCAACCGTGGCACCTCCCCCGGAAAAACCGGTCGAAGTCTTCACAAAATCCGCTCCAGCCTCTTTAGCAAGCAAAGAAGCCGTGACTTTTTCCTCATCGCTGAGCAGGGCGGTTTCGATGATGACCTTGACGATCGCTCCCGCCTGGTGCCCCACCAGGACCACCTCATGGATATCGCGGGCTGCCAGGGTCAGGTCTCCCGCCTTGAGGGCTCCGATGTTCAACACCATATCGATCTCGGTGGCTCCATCCTTGAGGGCGGTCTGTGCCTCAAAGGCTTTGACCTCCGGAGCGGATGCTCCCAGCGGGAAGCCGATCACGGTGCAAACCTTGACAGGGGAGTCCTTCAGCAGTTCTGCGCAGAGGGATACATGGGTGGGATTGACGCAGACCGAGGCAAATTTATATTTCTTGGCCTCATAACAAAGCTGGGCGATCTGGTCCGCCGTGGCATCAGGTTTCAGGAGCGTATGATCGATATAGCCTGCCAGGTCGGGATCTTCAGGGAAGTTCCCTAACTGGGAGGTGATCCGCGAGGCGCCCGCGCTGACCACTTCACCCACTCGATTGAAGCAGGTATCCACGCAAATGCCATCGGCGCACTCAGAAGTGCAGTAATCCCCGGCAGGCTGTTTGGCCTGGTAATCCCGTTCATCCAGAGCGATGAGCACTTCCCGAGCAATGACTTCCACCAGATGCTTGACGTCCTGTGCTGTAGTTTCCATAGTCTAACTCTCGATTGCCATGATTTTGTCAACCCGGCGGGCATGGCGGCCGCCTCCGAATTCTGTTTCCAAGAAAGTGGTCACAATCTGCTTCGCCAGGCTGGGGCCGATCAATCCGGCTCCCAGGGTGAGCAGATTGGCATTGTTGTGTTCCCGGCTGTTGGAGGCCGTGGCGTGGTCATAGCACATGGCAGCCCGCACACCATGGACCTTATTGGCCGCCATGCAGCTTCCGATCCCGGCTCCATCGATCATGATCCCCCGCCAGGCTTTGCCGCTGGCAACCAACTGGGCGACTGTCTGGGCGAAATCGGGATAATCGACCGATTCGGTGCTGCTGGTACCGCAGTCGATCACCTGATAACCTGCCTCGGATAAGAACCCCTTAAGGGTCTCTTTAAGAGGGAATCCACCGTGGTCGGCGCCGATCGCGACCGTCTTCTGGCCGGCCGCAGAAGGCTGAATTGCCTGGGGGTTGATCTCCGGCTGCGGATGCCCCACCTGGGAAGGCATTTCCCGCATCAAGCTGGAAACCACCTCATCGACGATCCTTTTTAGGTCTGCATCACTCAAGTTCACCATAAGACTCACTCTTCCGCGGGCTGGATCGGATAACGCTGGAAAATTGCTGTGGGGGAGGACGCCGATGCCTTCAGATTGGTATAGAAGCGGAAGCGGTCAGCCCGGAACTCCGATTCCACATATTCGATCACCCGTCCATCCGCCGTGCGGGTTTCCCGTCGGATCACCAGCACCGCTGCCGGCTGGGTCAGTCCCATCAGCTCTGCCACCTGGGAAGTGGCAATCTCAGCGCCGATCTCCTGCTCCGCATGATCGGGCTTCATATTATATTGGGAGGCCAGCACATCATAAAGCGATTCGACCGAGAAATCATGCTCCAGGATCCCGTGGCAAAAGCTGTGAGGCAGGTAAGCTCGCTCAATGGCCGCCGGCTTGCCATCCACCAGGCGCAAGCGGTTCAGAAAGACGACCTCCCCACCCAGCTGGATGCGCAGGATGCGAGCCAGGGCAGGGTCAGCCGGGATGATCCTGGCTTCCAGGACCCGGCTGCCAACTACCTTGCCCCGCTGGGCCATCTCCTGGGAGAAACCATACAGGAATTCAACTGTCTTCGGGAAAAGGGTCTCGGTCACAAAGGTGCCCACGCCCTGGACCGATTCCAGATAGCCCTTGGCTGTCAGCTCGCTCAAGGCGTGGCGAATGGTGTTTCTGCCCACCTGGTGCTTCTCACTCAATTCCTTCTCAGATGGCAAGCGCGAACCAGGCTGGAGCTTCCCGTTGTGGATCTGCTCCATAATTGAATTCGCAATTTGCTGGTAAAGCGCTTTGGTCATCTACCCACCTCGA